>JAQBEH010000141.1:0-16762 GCA_032124015.1 Acidobacteriota bacterium | reverse complement strand
CATCTCGAGAAGACCCTCCGCGCCGCGCGTTACGCCGAATCCGCTGGCCCGGCGGCCGCCGAACGGGAGGCGCGGGTCCGCCGTGGGCACGATGACGTCGTTGATGACTACGCAACCGACCTCGAGCCGGTCGGCGATCCGGCGGGCGGCGTCCAACGGACCGAACACCGCGGCACCGAGCGCGTAGGGGTTGGCGTTGGTCGCGGCGACCGTCTCATCGTCGCTTGCGACCGGGACGAGCGAGATCACGGGCGCGAAGAGGTCCTCCGTCAGGAGCGGCATCCCGGCACGTGCATTCGCGACGACGATCACCGACATCAACTCTCCCGCGTCGGCCCGTCCCGCTGCGATCCGCGCCCCCGCGAAGACGGCGTCGTCGACGAGTTCCTTGACGCGCGCGGCCGTCTCCGGGTCCACCCGCCGTCGCGCAATCGTGGGCGCGGCCTCAGCCAACTTCAATTCGAGGGTTGCGAGGGTCGCGGCGCGCCCCAACACCCGGCGCGGCGCGATGCAGGTGGCGCTCCCCTTGAAACGGAGCGCGAAGGCGAGGGCGCGCGCGACGAGATCGAGGTCGGCCCCCTCGAGGACGCAGCACGCATCGCAGCCGGAAAGTTCCATCACCGCAGGCGTCCCGTGCCGCGCCAGATCCGCCATCACCGTCCGCCCGGTCGCCGCCGATCCCGTGAGCACGACCTTGTCGACGCCGGAAGCAATGGCCTGCTTCGCGGCGTCGGGATCCTCGTCGAGAACCGTGAGGAGTCCCGGGGGAAGACCGGAGCGCGCGAGCCCCGACGCGAGCGCGGCGGCGGCGGGTCCGGCGCCGCGGCCGGGTTTCAACAAGACCGTGTTTCCGGCGACCAAGGCCTGAATCGCCTGGACCCCGGACAGCAGAAGCGGGTAGTTGTGAGCACCGATGATGAGCACCGTGCCGAGCGGTTCTCTCCTAATCTCCAGTTCAACGCCCAAAAGCCAGAAGGGGCGCCTGGCGCTCCCCAGCCGTCGTGGCGCGAGGATCTTCGCCGCCTCGCGCTCGAGAAAGAGGCACGCGTCCGCCAACGGCAGGACCTCGCCCATCAACCCTTCCGAAGCGGGGGATTTGAGGAGACCGGACGCGGCGGCTGCGAACGCTTCGGCCTCGGCCGCGAGGAGGTGGCGGAAGCGTTTCACGATCGCGAGTCGCGCCGCGAGCGGAATCATCCTGCCGCCTTGGCCAGCCGGCCCGGCGCGACGTCGCCGACCCACGCGGGGGCGAAGCCGAGGTCGTTCGCCAAAAGCCGCGAGGTGATCCGCGCGGATTCGAAGATGACGGGCAAGCCGCTTCCCGGATGCGTGCCGCCGCCGACCAGGTAGACGCCGTCCACGTCCTCGAAGCGGTTGCGCGGACGCAGGTGGAGCATCTGCGAGAACGAATGCGCAAGATTGAACGTCGCGCCCAGGTGAATCTGCGCGCTGGTGTCCCAGTCCGCCGGTGTCACGACGCGCTCGAAACGGATGCGTCGATCGAGGTCCCGGAATCCGAGATGCGCGATCTGCTTCAGGGCCACGGCCCGGAAGCGCTCTCGCTCTTTCGACCAGTCGACGTTCCGGTGCTGGTGCGTGACGGGGACGAGGACGTACAACGTGCTGTGCCCCTCCGGGGCCAGCGTGCGGTCGGTGACCCCCGCGTTTTGCACGTAGACCGACGGGTCGTCCGACAGCACGTGGTCCCGCTCGATCTCCCGGAGATTCCGCTCGTAATCGCGGGCGATGTAGATGTTGTGATGGGGTAGATCGTGCGTCCCGTCGACCCCCAGGTAGAGCATGAAGGTCGAGCAGGAGAACCGCTTGCCACCGATCTTCGCGTTCGACCAGCGGCGGCGGAGACGATCGGGGATCAGGGTCGTCATGGCGCGGGCGAAATCCGCGTTGACGACGATGGCGTCGGTCGCAGTGACGCCCTGATCCGTGCGCACGCCCGTTGCCCGTCGTCCCGTAAAAACGATCTCGCGAACGGGCGTATTGGTGGCGATGCGCACGCCGAGCGCCTCGGCGCAACGGGCCATGTTTTCGGTGACGGCGCCGCACCCGCCGGTGGGATGGAAGACGCCGTACTCGTACTCGAGGAACGACAGGATCGAAAACAGGCTCGGGCAGGTGAACGGGGACATGCCCAGGTATTTCGACTGGAACGAAAACGAAAGGCGGACCCTTTCATCCTTGAAGTACGAGCGCAGATCTTGGTCGAGGGTAGCCCACGGCTTGAGCCCCGGGAGCGTCGCCAACATGCGCGGCGTCAAGACGTCCTTCCACCCGAGGTAGGGCGTTTCGAGACAGGGCTTGAAGAGCTCGAGCTTCGCCCGGTTGTCGGCAAGGAACCGGCGGAACGACGGCGCGTCATTCGGTGAGAGCGCTGCGATGGCGCGCTCCATGCGTTCGACGTTGGGGGTCGCCAGGAGCTCTCCGCCCGCGCCGAAGACGAGGCGGTACTGTGGGTCGAGGCGCGTCATCGACACTTCGCGCTTCAGGTCGAACCCGGCATCGGAGTAGATCTCGTCGAGGACCCGCGGATACAAGAAGAAGGTCGGGCCGACGTCGAACCGGAATCCGTCGCTTTCGATCGAGGACGTCCTGCCGCCCACGCGCGCGCCGCGCTCGTAGACCGTTACCGAAGCCCCGGCTCTGGCGAGCAGCATGGCCGCAGCGAGGCCGCCGGGACCGGCTCCGATGATCGCGACCTGCTTCGACATGGGAAACTCCTTGGAAGAAGACGGGGGGAATCGGATGGCGCAGTATACCGGTCGAGTTCGGGGGGCTCCAAGGGAGCCCGGGTCTCTTCTCAGGCCCTGCCGAAGCGTTCGAGATAGCCGGCGACCTTGAGCTTTCGCGCTGTGTTATCCGAGGTCATGTAACGCACCTTGCCGAAGATCGGACGTTCGGGACCCCACGGTCGGTCGTACCGCCCGAGCACCCAGAAGATGCCGCTGTACGAGTTAGGATTCCGCCCGTCCAGTGCGTACTTGTTGTTCAGCTCGATCATGATGTCGAGCGCGTCCTGCGGACTCTCGGACCAGTGCAGGATCTTCTTGCCCCAGAGCATCCTCATGTAGTTGTGGATTGTTCCGTCGCGGCGCAGCTGGTTCTGGGCGGCGTTCCACAGGCCATCGTGCGTGGCCGCCTCCTCGAACTGGGTCAGCGTGTAGAGGTGCTCCCTGGTGTCCCCGGCGTGGTCGGCCAGAGTCCGAGTCGCCCATTGCGGAAGTGATTCGTAGCGCGCGTAGTCCTCGCGCTGCCGGCACATGTTGTAGCCCAGCTCACGCCAGGTCACGAGTTGATCCAGGAACGCTTCGGCGGACCGGCTGAGTCCCCACCAGCCCTCGCGGCTGCCTGCTGCGCCCGGGCCCAGCCGGTCGATCGTCCAGTCTTCGCGCTCCAGCACGCTCGAGCAAACCTCGTGACTGGCGAGATGTCCAAAGTGTAGGTAGGGGGAAAGACCGCTAGTGATCTCGACGTCGAGATGGTTTCGATCGTCGGAGTAACGGTCGATGCGCCCGATGAACCGGGCAAGTGCGGTGTGTGCGGCCGCCGGTCCGCCCGGCGTGGCCGTGGCCCGGACCGAGCGATCGATGGGTAAGGTCTGCAACAGCGATTCCGGCCCGGCCAAGAGTTTCTCGGGCACCGGGGGCCAGCGTTTCAGGATCGCGGCCGGAAGCTGGCTCAGCTTCGGCAGACGCAGGCGGGAGAGCGGGTTCGCCTTCGGGAATGCGGCCAGGTGCTCTCGCAGGTTGCGCTGCAGGAAGCGGCGAAACGCATGCGCGGTGGGGAAGGCCCGATCGGCCGCGCTCAGCGGCAACAAACCGTTGGAGTCGACCGACTGCACTTGCACCGCGGACCGGCGTCCTGCGGACTCCAGCATCCGCGGGAGCATGAACGCCGGGAAGTCGTCGGTCACGATCAGACAGGCGTGACGGCTGAGCTCGGCGAGCAACCCCTTGCCGGCGCCCGGCCGAGACTCGACGTAGGGGTAGTAGTGAATGCCCGCCTTTCGGAGGCTCGCCGCGTTGTCCGCCATACCGTCGAGCACGAATCGATGGAACCGCTCGCTGCTCCACGGGTAGTCGCAGCGCAAGGCCTCGAGCACGACCAGCGGCTGAGCCAACTCGTGCGCCCGATCGACGGCATGCTGCAGGCCGAAGTTGAACCGCGTTCTCCGGCTGGCCACCATCCAGTACAGCACGAACTTGCCGTCCGGTCGCACGCTCTCGGAGTTCAGGATCCTTAGGCGTGCTCGAGGTACGGAGGCCACGAACCCTGCTCAGTGCTCGTGGCCGGCGGACGAGACGACCACGCGATCGCTCTGTTCCGGGAGCCGCCTCAGGCCGAACGAGTCCATGAGGTGGCCGGAACGAGTGGCCTTGGTCTCGAGGTAGAAGCGGTTGTGCTCGTTGGGTGGGATCACGTGGGGCACCCGATCGGCCACCTCGACTCGGTGGCGGGTCAGCTGCGCGATTTTCTCCGGGTTGTTGGTGATCAAACGCACCGAGACGACTCCCAAACTGTGGATCATGTGGCTGGCAATCGCGTAGTCTCGTTCGTCGTCCCGGAAACCGAGGGCCTGGTTGGCCTCGACGGTATCGAGCCCCTTGTCCTGAAGCGCGTAGGCGCGGACCTTGTTGACCAGGCCGATGCCCCGTCCTTCTTGCCGCAGATAGAGCAGGAGTCCGCTGGGCTCCTCGGCGATGCGCTGCAGCGCCACGGTCAGCTGATCGCGACAGTCGCAACGCAGCGATCCGAGGGCGTCGCCGGTCAGGCACTCCGAGTGCAGTCTCGTGAGCACGTTGCGGGCGCCGCCGATCTCTCCTTTGACGATGGCCAAGTGCTCTTTTTCGTCGCGGTTGTTCCAAAACGCGACGATACGAAAGTGGCCGAAGCGAGTCGGCAGATTGGCCACCGACAAAACGCGAACGCAGACGTGCTGCGGGCCGAAGCCTTCGCAGTCGTGATCGCGATCGCGCTCGACCAGGTCTTCCAACCGATTCTTCTTGTCGCTCATGTTCACTTGTCTCCGAGCAGGCGACGGGCCAGGAGCCGCCCCGAGAGCCATGCCGTTTGGGCACCACCGTCCCCAGCCATTGCCTCTCCGGCGACACCGATGCTGGAGCCGTTCGCAAGTCGAATCAGCAGCGGAGCCGTCAGCGCGTCGCCGCCCGTCAGGCGCGCGTAGCGCCAGCGCTTCACGCTGGTCCAACTCGGGCGCGTGACCCAGTCGCCGCACACGGGCTGCGCCGCGGCGAGCAGCGCACCGGTCCAATCGGCGGAATCGTCGTTCCAGTTCATGGCGGACCAGCGGGGTCGGCTCTGGAAGACAAAAATCGGCTGTGGGGGAGCGGGTCGTTTCGTCGAGTCTTGACTCACCATTTGCACGACATTCGATTCCGTAGGGTAACAGACGTCCCATTCTGGAACCGTTGTTCCGGCAGGATACCCGGCGATCAGCGTCAGACAGCGGACCATGGAAACTTCTGCCAGCAATTCGGCGGCGGGCAGAAGGTCAGGCGACGCCGTCGGCTCGACCGTCCGGAGCAACCTCAGGGCCTGCGGGGCGGGAAGGGCCAGAACGACGCACCGAGCGCGATGCCGCTGCCCGGACTCGGTCGCAAGCGCCAGCAGGTCGCCATCAAGATCGATACGGCTCACCGGCGTTTCGAGATCGATCGGAATCCCCCGGGCGAGCTCCTTCGGAAAGACCGAGACTCCGCGGGCAAACGCAAGCCGCTGCTGTTCCTCGCGGAAAGCCCGCGGTTGACACGGGGCGCCGTCGCCCACGACCCGCCGCGGCCAGACCATCGGAGCCTCGGACTCGACCGAGCGCAATGCGGATAGAAACTCGGGATCGTCACCGTGGTAGAAGACCAGCCCGTGGTCGACGGGCTGGCCCTCGATACGGCGCGTCGCGCACCGCCCCCCGACGCCCCGACTCTTTTCCAGCACGCGGACCTCGACGCCCTGCTGGGTCAGTGCTCGGGCACAGGACAACCCGGCGAGGCCCGCACCGACGACGGTGAGCTTCATCGCCCGTCGCCTCCTTCGGGTCGCAGCAACTCGACGATCTTGGCCTCCCGGTACTCGAAGATCTTCCTCACGTCGGAGGCGACGAACCGGCCGCCGAGCCATTGGCCCAACCGGCCCAGGGGCAGACGGTACAGCACACGGTCACGGATCAGCGTGCCGTCGCCGCAGTCCTGAAAGGTGTGCGTGTGGTGCCACAGGGCATAGGGCCCGTTCCGTTGGACGTCCACGAACCGCTCATTCGGGCGCCACTCGTCGATCCTCGAGCGCCAAGTCACCGGCAGCCCGTGGATGCGCAGGCGGTAGATCAGCTCGGTGCCCTCTCGCACCTCCGGCGTCGATTGGTCGACGATGCGGAATCTCAGCCAGGGAGGCGTGATCGCCTCGAGGTTCGTCGGCGTCGAGAAGAACGCGAACGCGTCCGCGCGCGGCACAGGGACACGCTGCTCCGTCGCGAAAACCTGGTCCCTCATGTTCACCTATCAATCGAATGACGGATATACAGAAGACTACGCCCTCGGCACCCCATGGGTCGGCCGCGGATCGGCGCCGGACGATCAGAACAAGCGGTCGACTCGCTCGAGGAGCTGCTTTGCGTCGCGCTGGACGTAGGCCTTCCACGCGGCCGCATCGGAACAGGTCTCAGGGTCGCGTGTCGCGACCCATTCCAAGTCCTCGACGAAGCCTTCGCGATCTTTCGTCAGCACATCGAAGAACCTCGCCCGGCCCCATCGGATCACCACGCGATTCGGCCCCAACTCGACCGCGCGCGCGAACGAGCTCGCCGCCAGTTTCCTGTCGCCTCCGAGACTGCGCGGAACGACGAAGTAGTAGAAGGCCCGCGTGAAGGGAACCGCGCCCTCCTCCCAGCTCTCGTCGAGCTGCTCCATGCGGTCGAGCATCGGGTCGAGGTGCGTCATCCACCGGATGTTTAACACCCGGACCGGTGACGACATGCACTCCTTGAAGTTGTAGAGGAGAGCGGTCATCCAGACCATCATGGCGGACATCTCCCTCTCGGTCAGGACGCCGCAGGCTTCCCATGGTCGCGCGCCGCCGTCCGCAAGACCCCTGAATTCGGGATTGGTGTACATCGCCCTTTCACCAAGCCGCATGGCTCGATCGTAGAGCTCGCGCTTGGCGTCCCGCTCCTTGGTGTACGCGGTCCCCATCAAGATCGAGTGATCCGCCAGGGCGACGAGGGCGTCGTAGTGTTGCGGGTCCTCGGCCAGAACCTTCTCGTACGCCGCCATCGCAGCGCGCAGACTTTCGCCGTCCACCGCCCGCTGCGACGCTTCGCGGGCGAGGGCTAGTTCAGCCTCCACAACTCCGCTCGCGGGTGGAACTGCCGAGTCTGTTGAATACCACTCCGGCCTGAAGCTCATGCATCCGGCCATGGCCGGACAGGCCAGCAGCAGAGCAACGAGCCCGCGCGCGGGCCGTGACTTCATGGCGTCCTCCGATGACGTTCAAAAAACCGCCAGATGGTCGCAGCGGCGTCGAATCCGCCGAGCGAATCTTCCTCCGGCCAGTCGTGCCCCCAGCCATCAAGGCTGTAGAGCACGACCTCCGCGTCGTCGCCGCAGCCGGACCACCACTGCCGCTCCACACGACCGCCGTTCATCATCGCAACCCGCGGACCCGGGTCGCAGCCGTTGGCGTCGACCCACAGGCCGACCGAGCGCGTGACCGAGATCGCGCTGCTCTTGCCCCGGCTCTTTTCGGCCCGCCCGCCTTCATAAGGAACGTTTTCGTCGGCCCGGCCGTGCACGGCGAGCACGGGCACGGGGTGCTTTGGCCGCGGAACCGTCCACTCCGGCTCGTCTGCCGCGGGAATGCCGCCGATGGTGGCCGAAACCGCGGCCACCGCGGCCACGACTTCAGGGCGTTCGGCGGCGATGCGGTAGGCCAGCATGCCGCCGTTTGAATGTCCCACCACATAGAGCCGGCCGCGATCCACAGGGTTTCGCCGCGCCACGTCGTCGACCGCGGCGAGCACGAAGCCGACGTCATCGAGGTTCATCTCTCGAGCCTTGCCGCAGCAATGGCCCGAGTTCCAGTGGCGGAACAAGTCGCCCAAGCCGATGCCTTGGGGGTAAACCACGAGGAAGCCCTCGCGATCGGCCAGCCGGCTGAGCCCGCTTTCGGCCTCGAACTTGCGTGCGGTACTGAACGCCCCGTGAAGTGCTACGACCACCGGGAGGGGAGTCGTGCCATCCCACCCGGCGGGGACGTGCACGTAGTAGCTGCGCCTGACGCCGCTCACACGCTGGTCGATCAACACCTTGTGGGTTCCCGGGCCGAGAGCGCGGGGAACATCCGCCGGAGCGGCGAGGGCTGGCGCGTAGACGGCGCCGGCTGTGACGGTGGCCAGCGTCCAGCCGGCCGTGCGCAGTATGCGGATGGGGAACATGACTCTCCGTCGGTGGGACCCGGAAGATCGGATGCTACGCTAGGTCGATGCGCTGGCCCTGGCCTTTCTCGCCCCTCGTCACCTTGCTGACCGTCGGTGCTTTCTCGTCCGCCGGAGCGGGCGGCGCGGCCGGCGATACGTTCGTGATCGACGACCGCCGCAGCGGCAGCGCGGCCAGCACGCTCGGCCCGGCGTGGCGGTTCTTTTCGGACCGCGTGATGGGTGGCGTGTCCACCGGCGGCATGACGACCGAAACCGTCAAGGGCCGCCCGGCGCTCTGCTTGCGCGGCCAAGTGCGGCTCGACAACAACGGCGGCTTCGTGCAGATCGCGCTCGAGCTGCCGGCCCTCCCGGATGCCGCGAGCTGGCGCGGGGTCGAGCTCGACGTGCTCGGCAACGACCGGCGCTACGGTGTGCACGTGCGCACGAGAGGCATGACGGCACCGTGGCAGGCCTTTCGTGCTTCGTTCGAGGCCGGTCCCGCGTGGCATACGGTGCTCCTGCCGTTCGACGGATTCGAGCCTTACCGTACGAGCGGCACGCTCGAGGCGCCCTCGATTCGACGCGTCGGCATCGTGGCGATCGGAGAGAGCTTCGACGCCGAGGTCTGCATCGCACGGCTGGCGCTGTACCGCTGATCGATTGCGAAGAACTAGGGCCTACCGGGAGTGCCCGCTCTCTCGGGCGCGAGCGTCTTCTTCCTCCGCCCGGCCCACCAGGATGCAACCAATCACGACGACAACGGTGACGAGCCCACCCAGCGCGAAGATGCCCAGATCAGGCACCGGCGCGTCCCTTCCCCGCCAGCATCAGCGCACCGAGCGCCAGTATCGACGGGACCCAAAGCCCCACAAAGATCCCTTGTTCCTCGTGCCCCAGGAACCACAGGGACACTGACAGCACGAACGAGAACCCCGCAGCGACCAGGAACAAGGCTCGGGCTTTCGTCAGGTTGTTCATGTTCGATCACCTTTCCGTGAGACGGCGCTAAAGCTTGAGAGCCGCCTCGATCGCGCTCTTCAGCTCCTCGCTGTCCGGCTTGACGGAGCTCGGGAATGAGGCGGTGACCTGCCCATCCTTGCCGACGACGTACTTGTGGAAGTTCCACTTCGGAGCGCCGTCCTTGGCGACGAGGAAGGCGTAGACCGGCGACTGCCCTTCACCCTTCGTCTTCACCTTCGCGAACATCGGGAACGTCACGTTGTACTTCTTCTCGCAAAACGTCTTGATCTCGGCGGCCGTGCCGGGCTCCTGACCGCCGAAGTCGTTCGAAGGGAAGCCGAGCACGACGACTCCCTTGTCCTTGTAGTTCTCGTAGAGCGTCTCGAGACCCGCGTACTGCGGCGTGTAGCCGCACTGCGAGGCTGTGTTCACGATGACGAGCACCTTGCCCTTGTAGTCCGAGAGGTTCTTGGGCGTTCCTTCGAGGGTGCTCGCGGTGAGATCGTAAAACGACACGATGTTCTCCCCTTGTGCGGATTCTGAGGCTGCGAGAAGGGCAATGATTCCGAGTGCGGCTGCGAGCTTCACGTCTTCTCCTTAAGAAAAAAGGGGAGGGCGCAAGAGCCACGCCCTCCCCGAATGCGGACGAGTCTACTTACTGCGGCAGGATCACGCTGTCGATCACGTAGATGACGCCGTTCGAAGCCTTGACGTCGCCCTTCGCGATGTCGGCGTTGTCGACCATCATCATGCCGTCCTTCTTGGAGATCTTCACCGACTGCCCCTGGACCGTCTTGGCCGAGGTCATCTTGTCGAGTTTGCCGCGGGAGACATCCTCGGGCAGGACGTGGTAGGTGAGGATCGCGACGAGCTTCGCCTTGTTCTCGGGCTTGAGCAGGTCTTCGACGGTGCCGGCCGGGAGCTTCGCGAAGGCCGCGTCGGTCGGGGCAAAGACCGTGAACGGGCCTGCCCCCTTCAGGGTGTCGACGAGGCCCGCCGCCGTCAGCGCGGTGGCCAGCGTGTTGAAGGATCCAGCGGCGACGGCGGTGTCGACGATGTCCTTTTCCGGCGCCTTGCCGGCCTGGGCGGTGATGATGCCGAGGGTGAGAACGGCGGCGGCGGCGATCGTTCGGGTCAAGAGGCTTTTCATGGGACTTCTCCTTGAATGGAAAGGGGTTATTGGTATCCGTGAACTAGGGGAGGAGGACCTTGTCGATGGTGTGGATGATCCCGTTGGGAGCCTTGACGTTCGGGTTGATGACGCGGGAGTTGTTCACATAGACGCCGAACCGTTGCAAGCGGATGCTCAGGTCATCGCCCTGGAGTGTGGTCGCGTTGCGGGCGCGGAGCAATTGAATGGCTCCCTGCCGGCTACCGATCACGTGATAAAGGAGGATGCTCGACAGATCGGGGTTTGCGAGGAGCTGGTCCGGAGTGATCCCAAGCTCGGCCAGTAGAGCCTCGAACGCCTCGTCCGTGGGCGCGAAGAGGGTGAACGGACCGGCGCCTGCCACCGCGTCGTCGAGCCCGGTCACATCGAGGGCAGCCAGGAGAACCGAGAAGCGGCCGTCCAAATGGAGAACGTCGACGATGCTATTGAGGCTCGTCGGCTCGGCCGGCGGCAGCAGGACCTTGTTGATCACGTGGATGACGCCGTTGCTCGCTGGCACGTTGGCTCGCGTGACCTTGGCTCGATTGACGAGCACGTCGGTTCCCTCGAGGACGACGAGGACGGACTTGCCGTCCGACAGCGTTGCCTGCGTACTCGAGGAGAGAAGTTCTCCGGCGCGCTGGCGGCCGGGCGCCACGTGATAGAGCAGGATGCTCGCGAGGTCCGGGTTGGCGAGCAGCTCGGGCGCCGTGATGTCGAGCTGATTCAAGAGGTCTCCGAAGGCCTGGTCGGTCGGTGCGAACAACGTAAAGGGGCCGCCCGTGGCAACCGCGTCCTTCAGGTTGGCCGTCTCAAGAGCTGTCAGGAGTATCGAGAAGTTCCCGAGGCGCTCGAGTTTGTTGACGATGTTCAACGCGGTCTGCGGGCGAGTCTGAAGGGCGGCTTCGGGGCGGGCCTCGCGGTAGTTCCCAAAGGTCCCGGCCCACGCGGTGGTCCCAACCGCCATCGTGGTGGCGAGGACGATCGATCGAGTCAACAGGTTCTTCATGGGTCATCTCCTTCTCTGAAGTGGCTTGATGGGCTATCGACTGTGTGATTGTAGATCAAATCAACTTGCTTAAAAGGAAAATTGGACTCATAGTTACAACTCGTGTGAATCAAGATCAAAGTTCGATCGACGTTTTGACTGACGATCAAAAGGAAGCCCGACATGCTCTCCAAGACCCTCGAGGACGGCCTTTCGAAGTACTCCGTCGGTGAAAAGCTCCGGGTCCTGCGGCTCCGGAAGAAGATGGGGTTGGTCGATCTGGGGAAGCACACCGGCCTCTCTCCGGCTCTGCTTTCGAAGCTCGAGAACGGGAAGCTGTTTCCCACGCTTCCGACGCTTCTCCGGATCGCGATGGTCTTCAACGTTGGACTGGAGCACTTCTTCGCGTCGGCAGAGAGTGGGCCCGTGCTCGCGATCGTGCGGCGCGGCGATCGGCAGCGCTTCCCGGACGTTCCGGACTCCGATGACGTCGCTTATCACTTCGAAAGCCTGGATTTTCCCGCGAAGGACCGCCGCCTCAACGCCTACTACGCCGAGTTCCATCCGCTGGCGCAGGACAAGGTGCGGCGGCACCAGCATGGCGGCGTCGAGCTGATCTATCTATTGAAGGGCAGCCTCGAGGTGCGCATCGGGAAGGAAGAGCACGTGCTCGAGGAGGGCGATGCGATGTACTTCGATTCCTCGGTGGCTCACGGCTACCGCCGGGTGGGGAAGAAGCCCTGCGCCGCGATCGTGGTGTCGGCGCCCTAGGCCGCCGCCGGCTCGTCTTTCACGGCGCGCTCGACCAAGGCGGCGAGCATCTCGCGCGCTTGCTTGTAGTCGGCCGTCGCGTCGAACGTCCCCGCGGCGCTGGTGCTCGTGGTTTCTGAGTTAGCGATGGCGGCACGATTCAGGGACAGGGTCCTATGCAATTGAGTTGTTTGGTGCACAAGTTCGCCTTCACCACGGTCAGAAATGGCCGCGCACTGTCGCGCAGAAGATGGTCCGATGCCAGAGGCCGACTGCTTGATCCGCAGCCGCGGCAATGGAAATACCTCTCCACGCGTCAGTGAGCTGCAATTCGGGTTGAGAGAATGCTAGCCTGCACACGGTCGGCGAATTCCAGATCACGCCGCCATCGCCGCGACCAACGCGGGGAATTTCAGCCGGCCGTCTCTTGCCCGACATCAAGCGCACCAGTGGGGGTCGCATGCGAACGTCTCATGGAATCACTGTGTTGTCCGTGGTCCTCCCGCTTCTGTGCGGATGCGGTCAGAACTGGGGCAAGCTTGCGGAGCGGGACGTAGAGCACATGCATCAGACGCTCCTCGCCGATCATCCGGGCAGCGTGGATCCCGAGAACCCAGCGTTCAGGCAACAGCTGGATTCGGCGTACCCGTTCGCCCTCGAGCGTGCCCGCAAGGTCGACGATTTTGGCGGCTACCTCTACGCCTTGCGCTCGTTCACGACGCCATTTCACGACGAACACCTGAAGGTCGGCCTCTACAAACTCGGAGATCGCACGTACCGCTGGCCCGGCTTCACGGTGGGTCTGCGAGGTGACGCGTTCGTCGTTATCCGGCGCGAGGATGACGCTGCACCTCCCATGGGAGCCCGGCTGATTTCTGCCGGCGAAAAATCGCCTGAGGATCTCATCGCGGAACGCGTGGAACCCTACATCGGCAACTGGACCCTGCGTTCGAAGCGAGCGGGACTCGTGCCGTATCTCTTCATTAACACCGGCAATCCGTTCATCGCCGATCTTGCCAGCGCGATCTTCGAAGTCGATGGCGCGAGGGCGGAATACCAGCTGACTTGGCGCAAGATCGAGCGGGAAGTGGCCTCCGAGCTGTTCCGCCAGGAGGAACCCACCGTCAAAACCGAATCCGTCGTGCGCCTGCTGGACGACGGCACCGTGTGGATCAGCGTCGCGGACTTCAATGTGACGAACCCCGAGCGCAAGGCCGCGTTTGATGCGCTGGTGATGGACATTCGCGCACGGCAGCAGAGCATCGCATCCTCACCCGCGATGGTTGTCGACGTGCGGGGCAACGGTGGGGGGTCCAAGCTGGCCGCGGTCGAGCTGGCAAAGGCGTTGTGGGGCGACGGCTACGTGGAGAGCATCCGGCCCCGGGTCGAGCGCGTCGACTGGCGAGCTTCGAAGGGAAACCTTGCAGCGTTGCAGCAATTTCTGCCGGCGATCCGCACGGCGTACGGCGACGGCAGTGAGACGTACCAGTCCATGGCCCGCGTGAGCAGCGCCATGGTGGCCGCGGTCGCCGCCGGCGAACCGTACGCGAGCGACGTGAGCACGTTTCCGGCCATCACGGATTCAAGTCGCGGTCCTGTTCCAGCGCGCACGTATCTGCTCACGGACGGCACCTGCGTGAGCGCTTGCCTCGACTTCGTCGACGTTGCGCGGCGGGTGAGCGGCGTGGTGCACATCGGCCAGGAAACCGCCGGGGACACCAGCTATCTCGACGTGCGGAACGAGAAGTTGCCGAGTGGACTGGGTGAATTGATATTCTCCGCCTCGGCGCATCGTGGAAGAATGCGTGCCGACAATGCGACCTATGTACCGACGCATGCATGGGACGGCGATATCAGCGATACACAGGCGCTGGAGGTTTGGGTCGGCACGGGCTTCGCCACGCCCTGAGCGGGACGAGCGATTCGAAGTGACGGGTTCGACCAAAGGCAACGGGTTAACAAATCGTTGATCCGTCACCGGAGTCTCCGGAAAACCCGGGGCGATTCACTCGACGGCGGTCGCGATAAGTCCTATACAGTTCCGAGGAGGTCCTCCCATGAACGACTCATCCCACGTCGGTCATCTCATCAATCGGCAGGTCTCCCTCTGGGAATCGAAGCAGCGGGTGGAGGTGGAAGGGGCGGCAGCCGTCCTCCACACGCTCGCGCATCTGCCCGAAGGCCCTTGGATTACGATCTCGACGCAACTCGGCGCCGGCGGCCCGGAGTTGGCCGAAGGTCTTGCCGCGCAACTGGGGTGGCAGGTGTTCGACAAGGAGATTCTTGGCGAGATCGCGAAGCACACGAATTCGAGGGAAAAAGTTCTTTCCCGGCTCGACGATCACGCCGTCGGCGCATTCGAGGACTACGTGGCCAACCTGTTGGTACCGGGAAATCTCGGACGTTCCGCCTACGCCCTCGAGCTGATGCGCGTGTTGTGGGCCATCGCCCGGCAAGGACAGGCGATCATGCTCGGCCGGGGGGCGAACTGGCTGCTCGACCCGCGATACGGGCTGCGCCTGCGCGCCATCGCACCCGTCGAAACGCGTGCCGCGTGGCTCACGCGCACGCAGAAGATCTCCACGGCCGATGCGATCCGCCGCGTGGAGGAGGACAACGTCGACCGCGCGAAGTTCATGCGACAGGTTTACAAGCAGGACATCGACAACCCGCTGGGGTACGACCTCGTCGTCAACCTCGGGACGATTGCACTCGAGCCGGCCGTCGACCTCGTGGTGGCCGCGCTCGCCTCCAAACTGACGGTGGCCGAGTGAATCAGGCCTGAGCGCGCAACTCACGGCGAGGGGAGGCGAAGGGAGAAAGGGGAATGCTCATGAAACCGCTGCGATACAAACAGAGACTTCTCGATCTCGAGCGGGAGCTCGTGGTGCGAACAACGCGTGAAACGAAACTGGGCCGCGAGCAGAGTGATCGTGGTGTCGGCGATGTCGGGGACGCCGGTGTCGCCGAGGAAGACTCAAGCGCGGATTTCAAAGAGGCCGAGCGCGATTCGACCGTCTTGCGGCAGGTGCGCGACGCACTGCTACGGATCGAGGCCGGTACGTTCGGGCTGTGCGACGTGGACGATCAGCCCATAGAGCCCGAGCGTCTCGAGGCGTCGCCATGGGTTCGCCGCTGCCTGAAGCATCAGGCGCTGGTCGACGCATCCGAGGGGCATCGCTTCCCTACCATGTGACGATCGCGTCAGCGCGTCGCCGCCAGGCTCCAGAACTGCTTCTCGTTCAGCAGTTTGATTTTGTGTCCCTTCTCGCGGAGGCGCTTGATCTCCATCAGCTTGAGACCCCCATCCGGGCCGGCGGCCTGCAACGGATTCGGGCGTCCCCGCACGACGACCATCGTCCGGGTCGATGGCCCATCGTGGACGATGGCGCCCGCGCGCTTCGCGGCCTTGGCCGCGGTCTCACAGCGCTTGCGGCGCTCGCCGATGCACCGATAGACGATCTCCTTCAGCTGGTCGCTGCAGTTGAGGTGACGCACCTCCGGCGTACGCACGCGCCGCGAAGCGTCAGCCTTGACCAGCATCGCCAGCAGCTGCCCGACCTGGTAGACGTCGTCGCGGGCCTGCCACTTGGGGACGATTCCCGCGACGACTTCGCTGGGCGCCATGGCGGGATTGAGCGTTCGCGTCGGAACCAAGCGCCGATCGCTCATCGAGCGGACGATGCCGAAGTCACCCAGCTTCAGGCGCCGGGCGTCGCACACGAACACGTTCATCGGGGTGAGGTCGCGGTGGAGTAGTTCACCGCGATGGAGCTTGCCGAGCACTTCCAGGATCCCCGCGATCTCCCGCCGTGCCGTCCGCTCCTGCCAGGCCGTAGAGCGGGCGCCCGTCGTCGCGCATTCGCACGAACCGATCGAATATCTGAATGGCCCGCGGGTGCCCCTGCAGAAGCTGGCCGAAGTACGCCTCGCGAAGCCAGCCGTCCATGATGGGGCTGGCCTTGATACAGAGGACCTCCGGGATGCTCGAAGCATGGTCGAGCCGCCGGGCGAGGTAGACCTGACCGTAGCCGCCGAAGCCGAGCAACCGTCCGACCCGGTAACGGATCTTCGACTCGGAGCCTCGGACGATCTCGTCTTGCGCCAGCAGGGTGGTGGCCGGGGTACGCACCGACCTCCGCGTGCGGGTCGTGGCCTGGGTGAGACGCCTGTTCATGGTGCGTAGCATGAACGAAACGGCTCGATCAAACGACCCCGCTGACGCAGGCGTCCAAAATGCGGAGCTCGGGCCGCTCCCATCCCCGCTTGGCCCGCCCCATCACGGGAGATTTCCCTGTCCTCCTTTCGATGGAACGGTCCCCCACACGGCCACGGCCGCAACGGCGAGAGTCCAGAAGGGGAAGACGTAGAGGCCGGGGATCGCCTCCATGATCAGGCCGGGGAGCAGCACCCACTGCCAGCCCAGAATCGCAAAGAGCAGGAACGCCGTTGCCAGGTCCGTCGCCCACTCCAA
>JAQBEH010000140.1:0-26625 GCA_032124015.1 Acidobacteriota bacterium | reverse complement strand
CCAAGATGAGCACGGTGGAGCCGCTCTTCGCCGCGGCACGGGCCAGCTCGAAAACCGCCTGCATCGCCGGCGCCTTGCTGACGAGGTCGCGGAAGGTGTAGCCGCGTTTCAGAACCTTGCGAAGGATGAGGTTCTCGCGCCGGAGCGACTGCTGGGCGACGATCTTTTCCACCATGAGGCTCAGCTCTTCGGGGTCGAACGGCTTCATGAGGTAGTCGTAGGCGCCGAGTTTCATCGCGCGCACGGCGGTATCCACGGTGGCATACGCCGTCATGATCACGGCCGCGGCGTCGGGCCGGATCTTGCGGCCTTCCTCCAGAACCTGAAGCCCGTCCATCGGCGTCATCTTCAAGTCGAGAAGGATCACCGACCACGACTCGGTCTCCTTCAACATTTCGAGCGCCGTGGGGCCGTCGGCTGCCGTGTCCACCGTGTACCCGTCCTTGCGTAGCCAGCCCGAGAGGGACTCGCGAACGATCTCCTCGTCGTCGACGACCAGGATGTGGACGTTTTTTCTGCTCATCGCGTCACCTCTGGTGCCGGAGCGCCTCGTCGTAGAGGAGCCGGCAGTCCTTGCAGAACGATGGCCCTTTCAGATCGATCTCCGAAACCCCCGGCGAGCGGCCCATGACGCACCCCGGGTATCCGCAGTGGACGAGCCCGTAGGCGTGCCCCAGCTCGTGAAGGGCTTCCTTCCGGAAACGCTCGGCGAGCAGGCGTTCTCCCCGCGCTCCGTTTCCGGACGCAAGGCGCGCCGTCGACACGACCGCGGCGCGACCGCCCAGCTGCGCCTCGCCGAAGACAAAAGTCAGAATCGGGATGAAGAGATCGACATCGGTCAATCCGAGCACCTTGGACGCGTCTGCGTGCCGCGATTCGAGCCACTTGAGGATCCGGCCCGTTTCGTACTGACGCCGGCGCGGGTCCCAGGCTTCTCCCGGTCGCTCGGGCTCGAATCCGGTGGCCACGTTCACGCGAAGCTCGGATCCCAGGTGCGCGCGCACCGTTTCGATCAGCCCCGCTTGCGCGTCTTTCTCGCCGATCCAGCACAGGACGAGCCCCTCCATGGGTCACGCCGTCGTGACCGCAACCAGCGGCAATCGGATACGCACGGTCGTGCCCTGTCCCTTTTGCGAAGTCACGTCGAACTTGCCGCCCAGGCCTTCGACGATCCCGTAGACGACCGATAGGCCTAAACCCGTGCCCTTCTCCTTGGTTGTGAAGAACGGATCGAAGATGTGGTGGAGGTGCTCCTCGTCAATGCCGACGCCGGTGTCGGTCACCGAGATCACGACCTCGCCCGCAGGCTCGGTGACCGACCGCACGAGCACGGTGTCGCCTCGCTTCGAGGCCTCGACAGCGTTCAGCAAGACGTTGACGAACGCTTGGCGCAACTGGCCGAAATCCGCGCACACGATCGGGTGCCCTTTGAGGTCCGCGTCGAGCTTCAGCCCCTGCAGCTCGATCTGGTGATCGATCAGGTGGAGCGATTCCTCGAGGGCGGCGTGAACGTCCACATCCCGCAAATCCACGGGGCGTTGCCGCGCGAAATCCAACAGACTGCGCACGATCGCGCTGCAGCGGCCCGTCTCGCGCTCGATCAGTCGCAGGCGCACCAACGCTTCACCCCGCGTCGCCGAGTCAATCGTTTCCTGATCGAGGTCCCGGACGAGGAGCTTCGAAAACGTCAGGATCCCCGCCAGCGGGTTGTTGATCTCGTGGGCGATCGAGGCCGAGAGTTTACCGAGCGACGCGAGCTTCTCGCCTTGTATGAGTTGCGCTTGGGCTTCCTTCAGCGCCGCGGTGCGCTCTTCCACCTGGTCCTCGAGGCTGGCAAGCAGGCCGTCGATCTCGGCGCGCGCCGCCGCGAGCGAGAGGCGCATCCCGTCGAACGAATCGGCGAGCAGTCCCAGTTCGTCCGACGAACTGTGGTGAACCGGCTTGTCGAGGTTCCCCGCGGCGATCTCCCGCGTTGCATACACGAGTGCCTTCACGGGTTTCAAGATGTAGCGCCGCGTTTCGCTCAGAATCAGCGCCGTGAGGAGCAGGGTGGCCAACAGCCCCACACCCAGCGTCTTCAGGCGCAACGCCGCAAGCTCTTGGTCCATCGTCGCGAGCGAGACACCGACCTCCACGACGCCCAGCACGCGATCTTCCGCGACCGTCGCATGGCAGCCCGAGCCCGCGCACTTGGTCTCGTTGGCGATCGGGGTCGTCAACCCGACGACGCGATGACCGCGCGCCTTGAAGACCCTCGCCCCGTCCGGCGGCGCGCCGGTCGAGCCGATCTCCTTCGCGTCGGTCGAAAACGTGACCCTCCCTTCCTTGTTGAACAGGCGCACGTTTTCGATGCTTGGGAGCTCGCCGATCTTGCGGATGACGCTGTACGCCTCGTCTTTGCGGCCGCGGAGCATCTGGTCGTGCGTCGCGCGCGTGATGGTGTCGCCGAAGAGCGCGGCGCCGTCGATCGCCTGGGCAATGAGGTAACGCTCCTGCACCTTGAGCCCGGCGACGACCGCCAGGGTGAACGTGCCGAACGTCGTGACCGCGACCAACGCGGTGAGGCGGGTTCCGATGCGGCGGGTGAAAGGCGGAGAGTGAGTCGAGGGGACCTTCTCACCGGCCATGACGGGCCTCCAGTGGAGGAACCGTAGGACTTCCCTACAGGGGCGTCAAAACCGGTGTGGTCTTTTGCGTCAGTGGGCTTCGGATCTCGTCCCAGCAAGGGAGTGCTGGTTCGAACCAGCCTCCCGCACCACCGGTCGTGGCACAAGGACTTCAGGGAGTGCGCGCCTCAGGGGCTCGGGATCCGCGTCGTCGTACCAAACGTAGTTGTTCGCGTACTCGCTGGCCTCGGGGTATCCGTCATCTACGAAGAAATAGGGCATGCGTCACACCTCCTTCAAGGACTGCCTATGTCCAAGAAGGTAGGGCGCGTGTGTTAATCACCCATGTCGATCGTGTTACGAATGAGTTAACAACGATTCGGGGCCCGGCGGTCGCACGCGGTCGTCGCACCGATCTGGCCGCGGTCCGTCGCCGTCATCCCGTTCCCCATCCTCCCCTGCGCACTCTTGTTGAGCCCTCTGTTCGGGGAGCCTGGAGCCCACCCCAGCGGGCGATCGCGTCTCTGGGACCCTCCTAGGAGGTCGTTCTTCGCTCCGAGGACCCAAGAACGCGCCTCAACGAGCCGGGACAAAAACAAAAGCCCTTTATTTGAGTCTTTTTATTCGCGCCGCGGCCTTACGAGACCTGTGGGACGAGCCCCAGCCCGTAGGTGTCGAGCAGCTCCGAAAGCGTCGGGAGCAGCGCACCGTCGATCAACGAGCCCAGTTCCTCCGCCCGGAGCGCGCCCTTCGCACGATCGAAGACGGCGCAGACCGTGCGCGCCGGATCGTGACGGGCGGGGCAAAGGATCCCGTCGGGCTTCGCGGGGTGGGCGTGGATCGCCGCCGACCAGCGGCGCGCGACCGTGTACTCGCCTGCGAACAGGCGCGCATCCGCGCGGATCTTTGCCAGGCCGCCACTCGTAGCGAGGTCAACGAGCACGAGTGGCCGCCGGCACGAGATGCGGGCCAAGCCGCGCGAACGCAGCTCGGCTTCCGCGATCAGCCCCGCGCGCAGGGCCTTGCCAAATGTCTCGGCGAAGGCGCCGTGGATGTCCGTCGCCGTATAGCAAACGCCGTAGTGCCGCTCCGGATCGTCGAACCGCCACGAGGCCGTGCGTCCGAAGTGAAGAGCGTCCGGCCTCCGCGCGTGCAGGCGGAACAACGGACCCTTGGCTTGGACGAGCGGCAGCTTCCGTGAGGCGAAATCATCCGGCGGAGTCAGAAGCGGACCGGGCAATGGGGTCACTCGAGGCCCTGCTCACCGTACCGTTCAGCAGCGCGAACTACGGCGGCCCGGTCTCCGGCGCGGAGGGCCTGAAGCGGCGAGCGGTTGTTCAGCAGACGATCCGGCGTCAGGAAGAAGATGAGCGCAGACCACGGATCGTGCCCGCCGAGCGCCGAGAGGACCTCTTCAAGACCGGGCACGGTGCGCCCGCGCGCAACCTGCCACGCCGGGAAGACCCACCGATGGCCTCCGCGCGGAAGGGCGAGCAACTTTCCAGCCCGTCGCCTCTTGTCCACCGCCTGGCGCGAGATGCGCAGCGCGCTCGCCAGCTCATCCACGCCGACGGCGCCGCCTTCAGCCGCGAGAAGGTCTCGCTGCTTCTCGATGCCGCGCGCCTTCGCCGCGGCGAGCGGGTCGTGGTCGAGCACGCCCGCCCAGGCTTCGGCCCGCTGCAGGGCGCGAAGGACCACCAGCTCGTTGCGTGGCTCCGCAACGGCCAGGGCCAGGTCGCGGCCCGACAAACTTCGGCTCCACGATTCGGCGGCTTGGGTGGCCCTCGCGACGAACGCGGCGCGAAGTGGCGCCAGCGCGCGAGACGATGCGGGCTTGCGGGTCTTGGACATGGCGGGCCTCTCTGGCGATTAGGTTGTCCAAGTCAAGATACGATCCTCGGTAAACTTAGTCAACCTAACGCTCGACCGGCGGCGTTTTTGGTTTCGGCGGCTCGTCGTCGCCCAGAATCCGCATCGCGGGTGTCTCGAGGTCGTCGAATTGTCCTGAACGGGCGGCCCAGGCGAAGACGATGACCGCCGCGGCCGCGAACAGGAGCGCCGCAGGAAGCAGCACGAACATCACCGCCATGGCAACCTCCGGGACGGCACGAACGAGCGCGACAAGGCGCTGCTCGCGATGACGGTCAGCGAGGACAGCGGCATGAGGATCGCCGCGAGCAGCGGGTTGATGAAACCGGTCATTGCGAGAACGACCGCCACCAGGTTGTAGACCAGCGAGAACATCAGGTTGCGCTTCACGACGCGCATGGTGCGGCGGGACCCGACGACGAGCTCCACGAGCCGGTTGAGACCAGGACGGGTGACGAAAACGTCCGCCACCGCGAACGCCGCCTCCGCGCCGCCGTGAACCGCGACCCCGACATCGGCCGACGCCAAGGCCGCCGCGTCGTTCACGCCGTCGCCGACCATGACGACCGCGCCGCGCTCTTTCTCGGCGCGAACCGCGTCGACTTTCCCCTCGGGACTCACGCCCCCGCGGGCGCGATCGGAAGGAACGTCGAGAGCACGCGCCACGGAAGACACGGCGCCGGGGTGATCGCCCGAAAGAATCGACGGCTCGTACCCCAATGCCCGCAACGCGTGAATCGCCCCGCGCGCGTCGTCGCGCAGCGGATCTCCCAGCCCGAAAACCCCGCACACGGCGCCGTCCACGGCGACGACGATGGGCGTCAGCCCTTCGGCGCAATAGGCGTCCACAAGAGCCGACACTCCTGGCGGCCAATTCGAGAATCGACTCGAGAGAAACGCCGGAGATCCGACCACGAGGGCGTGCCGTCCGACGCGCCCCACGATCCCGCCGCCCAGCATCTCCTCAATTTCGACGGGTCCCATCGCGGGAGGCTGCGACGTCGCGAGCGCGCGCGCCACCGGATGCGATGAGTGCGCCTCCGCCGCCGCCACGAGCGCCCGCATTTGCTCGCTTCCCGAATACGCCACGACCGCAAGCTCCCCCGTCGTCAGCGTCCCGGTCTTGTCGAGAATCATCCGGCCGCCGCGGGATACGGCCTCGATGACGTCGGCGCCGCGCACGAGAAACCCCGCGCGTGCCGCGCGCCCGATGGCGGCCGAGATCGCGAGCGGCGTGGCCAGACCCAGCGCGCACGGGCACGTCACGATGAGGAGCGCGACGGCGTGGTCGAAGGCCAGCTGGGCCGAGACGTGCCACCAGAGGGCGAAGGTGATCGCCGAAAGCGCCAGCACCGCGGCGACGAACCGCCCGGCGATCCGGTCGGCCAGCCGAACGATCGGGGCGCGGCGCCTGGCGCTCTCTTCGACCAGGCGCATCAACCGGCCGACGCGCGTGTCCTCGCCCGTCGATAGGACGTCGACCTCGAGCCGGCCGCTGAGATTGACGGTGCCGGCGTGGACGGCGTCGCCGTAAGCGACCTCGACCGGCCGCGATTCTCCGGTGAGAAGCGAAGGGTCGACGTTCGAGCGGCCGTCGACGACGCGGCCGTCGGCGGGGAACGTCTCCCCCGCAAGGACCGCGACGCGCATCCCGGCAACCAACGCCTCGAGGGGAACCTCACGCTCGCCGCCATCCGCGAGGACGCGGGCGGAAGAAGGCGCCAGCGACGACAGAAGCTCCGCCGCTTCGACGGCGGCCCCCTGACGGCGCTTCAAGAGGTAGCGTCCGGCGAGCAGGAGGAACACGAGCATCGTGACGACGTCGAAGTACACGTCGCCGGTCGCGCGGACGGTGTTGATGGCGCCCTGCGCATAGCCCGCAAGAAGTCCGATCGCGATCGGGACATCCATCGAAAGCGTCTTTGCGCGCAAGGCCGCGAAGGCCCCCCGGAAAAACGTGCCGCCGCACCAGAACACGGAAGGGGCCGCGACGACGAGGCTCGTGAAGCGGAAGAGCCGCAAGTACTCGGGCTCGATCCCGTGGAGAAAGCCGCCGTACAGTCCGAACGCGATCGCCATGACGTTGCCGGCGATGGCCCCGGCAACGCCGATCTTGAGCAGAAGCTCTCGGTTCTCGCGCTTGCGCACCTCGGCCGCCTGCGCGCCTCGGTACGGGTGGACCGGATAGCCGAGCCGGTCGAGCGCGACCGCGACGTCTGCGAGCTTCGCCGTCATCGGGTCCCACAGCACGCGGGCGCGGGAGCGCGGCAGATCGAGCCGCACCTCGATCGCGCCTTCCACCAACGACGGAACTTTCTCGACGAGCCACACGCACGCCGCGCAGTGGACGCCCTCGAGGTAGAGATCGGTCGAAAGGAGCCCGCCGGGGAGCGGCGTGCACGCGCGCGCGACGAACGTGGGATCGTCCAACTCGGAGTAGGCGCGTCCCGTCACGTGGGCCGGGAGCCGATCGCCCGCTGCCTCCGCCAAAGCGTAGTAGCGCGTCAGCCCGTGCTCCGCGAGGACGGAATACACCGTCGCGCAACCATCGCAGCAAAACGCCGGAGCGGGCGGAAACGTACGGCGGGCGAGCGGCACAACGAGGCCGCAATGCGCGCAGTCCGCGCCGGCCGCCGGGCTAACGTGTTCCATGGCAGGCTGGCGGAGCCGGCTCGGCAGCCGCCGCAAACGGTCCGAGTTGAGCTCGCGACACGACGGTCCACAACCCCAGGATCATCAAGACCAGCGCGCACGTGGCCGGGACGTGGCGGCGCAGCCGCCCCGACAACGCGCGCACGGCCTCGCCGAAGGCCAGCATCACGGGGAGAGTCCCCGTCCAGAACACCGCCATCACGACGGCACCGTAGGGCGCGCTCCCGGTCCCTCCCGCCGTCACCACGAAGGCGTACAGCCAGCCGCAGGGGAGCAGCGCCGAAGCCAAGCCGAGGATCGCGGCGCGGACCGCGGGCGGCTGCTTTGCCGTCGCGCGCATCGCAACGCCCAACGCGCGCTTGAGGGGGGCCGGCGCCTCGAGGCGCGGCACACGCCAGCCTACGGCGGCGAGGAACGCGTGAAGCCCCCAGAGCGCGAACAACGACCCGGAGACGATCGCGGCGGCGCGCGTGAATCCCGCAAGGGAGGCGGCGTGATCGAGGGCGGCGCCGAACGCTCCCGCCAGGCTTCCGAGCACGAGGTAGGCGGTCAACCTCCCCGCGCTGTAGGCGCCATGCGCGATCGCGCGCTTCCGCCACGGCGCGTCGCCTCCGGGCATCCCCGCATAGGCGGCAACGAGCGGGCCGCACATGCCCGCGCAGTGGACGCTCCCCAAGAGGCTCGACGCGAACACGCCCAAAACGAGGCCGTTCACCGGAGCACTCCCGGCGCATCCTGATCCACGATCGCGGTGAAGACCTCCGTCCCGCGCGTGGCGGCCACGCGGAACTCCCAGAATCCGGGACGCGAAACGGCGACATCGGCTTCGTAGGCATGCTCGGCGGTCTCGACGAGCTCCGACCTGACCACTTGAGACGCGCGCGCGTTGTGGAACGCCTCGAGCCCCACGGTCAGGCCCGGCACCGGAAGCCCGTCGCGATCGAGAAGCGAGGCGACGACGCGCGCGCGGCCCGTGCCCGGATCGGCGGGCGCCACCGCAAGCTCCAGCGTCCAGCCGAGCTCGGCGTTGTCTCTTGCCTGCGCCTGGTGCGCATCCCACGCGATGGCCTTGGCGTAGTAGTCGGGCTCGACGGCGAAGGACGGATCGGAGATGGCGCAGCTCATGAAGTAGAGGGTCACGCCGACGCCCGAGGCCAGAAGCCCCACGAGGAGGAACGGCCAGTACCAGCCCTTCTTCATCGCCTCACTCCTCGGGTCCGAGCAGCCGGTAGTGCGTCTTTTTCTCGAACCCGGCGCCGTCTTTGACCTCGACCTCGATTTCGCGCAGCCCGCGCGGGATCGATTTCGCCTGCGCCATGACGAACAGCGAGGCCGTCGCCGACGCCCCGGGCGGAACTTCGAGCGGGTTGTCGGGGGAAACGAGCGTGAGGTCGTCCGCGTCGTCGATCGAGATCGTGTAGCGGCGTGTTTCCTGCGACCGGTTGACGATCTTGACGCGAAGCTGATTCGAGATCTGACCGTCGGGAAGGACCCCGTAGGGCGCGCCGATGCCTCGCAGCACGGTGACGTCGGCGCTGCCGCGATGCGAAAGCGCGTAGACGAGACCGCCCCAGACCAACACCATGATCAGCGGGTAGATCACGATCCGCGGCCGCAAGATGCGGTGCGGCTTCCCCTCGAACGCGTCGCGCGCGCCGTAGCGGATGAGCCCCTTGGGCCTTCCCGTTTTTTCCATGACGACGTCGCAGGCGTCGATGCACTGCGTACAGTGGATGCACTCCATCTGCAATCCGTCGCGGATGTCGATCCCGGTCGGACAGGTGATCACACAGGCGGCGCAGTCGATGCAATCGCCGCGGCTCGCCACCGCAGGCAGGCGCTCCTTGATCCGGCCCCGCGGCTCGCCCCGGCGCGCGTCGTAGCCGACGATGAGCGAGCGGCGGTCGAGCAGCACCGACTGGAAGCGGCCGTAGGGGCAGGCCACGAGGCACACCTGCTCGCGCAGCACGCCGAAGTCGAGGAACATCAACCCGGCGACCGCGGCCGAGACCACGAACGCCCCCCAGTGCTGCGAAGGCGGCTCGGTCACCCACTGGAAAAGCGCGCTCACGCCGACGAAGTACGCGAGGAAAGTGTGCGCGAGGAAGATCGAGACGAACCCGAACACGACGTTTTTGATCATGCGGCGCCCGTCGGGCCCCTCGCGGTCGAGCTTCATCTGCCGCCCGCGGTTCCCCTCGATCAGCCGCTCGATCGGTCGGTAGACGAACTCCATGTAGACGGTCTGCGGACAGGCCCAGCCGCACCAGACGCGTCCCAGGATGGCCGTGATCAGGAAGATCCCGACGAAGAGCCCGACGAGCAGGAGCATCAGGAACATCGAGTCGGTCGGAAGGAACGTCGTACCGAACAGCGTGAACTGCCGGTGCGGGAGGTCGAGCAGGATCAGCGGCTTTCCGCCCATCTTCAGGTACGGGATCGCCGTGAAGGCGACGATCAGGGCCCAGCCGACGACGAGGCGCCGCTTCCACCACGGTCCGCGCGAGATCTTCGGGCGGATCCAGCGCCTCGATCCGTCCTCGTTCAGGGTCGGCAGGACCCGTTCGGTCATTTCACGCTTTCGGCTTTGAACAGCTCCCCTTGGGGAGCCTTCGGGTTCGGAGGATTCGAACCGTGCAAGGTGCCGACATACGCCGAAAGCGCGAGGATCTGGCCGGCGGGAAGCTGCGCCTTCCACGAGATCATCCCCTTCGCCGGGACGCCCTCGGTGATGGTGTGGTAGATCTGCGTCGGCTTTCCGCCGTAGAGCCAGTAGTCGTCCGTGAGGTTCGGGCCGATGTTCCCCTGGCCGGCCGGACCGTGGCAGACCGCGCACCGCTGCGCGAACAACCCCTTCGCCGAGGCCATCATGTCGGGCTTGGCCGAAAAGCCGGCGATCATCTCATCGTTGATCGGCCCGAGCTTCAGAAGCTGCTTCGTCTGGAGGTCGTACAACGCGAGCATCTCGCGATCGTATTGCTGCGGCACGGTTTCTCCGTGGCCGAACTGGTAGTAGAGGAGGTACCAGACCGAAAAGAGGATCGTGGCCCAAAACAGGAACAGCCACCAACCCGGGAGAGGATTGTCGTACTCCCTGATCCCGTCGTACTCGTGCTCGAAGACCGAGTCCTTCTCACTCATGGGTCGCTCTCTTCCCGTCCGCTCGCGGCGGGTCGTCGAGGGGCGCGGTGCGCGCGCGCTCGAAGGTGGCGCGGTTTTTTCGCGTGAAGGTGTAGATGACGACGCCGGCGAAGATCGCAAGGAACATGACGAGCCCGATCTCCGCAAAGACCTGCAAGCCGGCGGCGCTCATGATCTCGCCGAGTCTCATCGCGTCCTCACTTCGCCGCCGGGGCGGGGGGCAGGGCCTGGATGTCGCGGCCGAGACGTTGCATGTACGCGATGAGCGCGATCACCTGCTTGTCTTCGAGATGTTTCGGGCCGCCTTGGTCGACGATGTCTTTCGCGACTGCGGCGGCCTGGGTTTTCGCCGCAAGCCGAGCGCCCTCGATGTCGGCGTCGGTGTAGGGCACGCCGATCATCTGTTGCGCCTGGACATGTCTGGGGATGGAATCGAAGTCGAGTGGGGCCGAGAGGAGAAAAAGGTAAGACGGCATGATCGATTGCGGGGTGACCGAGCGCGGATCCTCGAAGTGGCGCACGTGCCAGAGGCTCGGGTACTTGCCCCCGACGCGCTGGAGATCCGGCCCGATACGGCGGGAGCCCCACAGGAACGGATGGTCGTACACGAACTCGCCGGGCTTGCTGTATTCGCCGTAACGGACCGTCTCGCTGCGGATCGGCCGGATCATCTGCGAGTGGCAGTTGTTGCACCCCTCGGCGATGTAGACGTCACGGCCCGCAAGCTCCAACGGCGTGTACGGCTTGACGGTGGCGATCGTCGGGATGTTCGAGCGAATGAGGAACATCGGGATGATCTCGAACAGTGAGGCCGTGATGCAGGCGATCACCACCCACACCGTGAACGTCAGCGGAAGTCCCTCCCACCGGCGGTGCCACGCGGCCCTCGCGAGCTTGTCGAGAGCGATCCCGGTGGCGGTCACCGGGGCCTTTTTCGTTTCGAGTTCGGTCGGCTCGGGGGCGGGCTCGACGAAGCCTCGGTCTAGGGCCGGGGCCTCGTACTCCGGTTCCTCGTAGACCGCGGGACGACGCTTCCAGGTCATCAAGAGGTTGACGCCGCACAGCGCGGTTCCGGCGAGGTAGAGCGTTCCGCCGACGACCCGCACCCAGTACATCGGGATCAGCCTGAGGGTCGTCTCGATGAAGTCGGGATAGGCGAGGCGCCCCGTCTCGTCGAATGCGCGCCACATGAGCCCTTGGGTGAGCCCGGCCGCGTAGATGGCGACGATGTAGAGAAGGATGCCGATCGTGGCGACCCAAAAGTGGAGATCCATCAGCCTCTTCGACCACAACGGCGTCTGGAAGAGGCGGGGCATCAGCCAGTACATCATTCCGAACGACATGAACCCGACCCAGCCGAGCGCCCCCGCGTGCACGTGGGCGATCGTCCAGTCGGTGTAGTGCGAGAGCACGTTGACCGACTTGATCGACATCAACGGCCCTTCGAACGT
The DNA here is from genome assembly GCA_032124015.1 of Acidobacteriota bacterium. GTDB lineage: Bacteria > Acidobacteriota > Polarisedimenticolia > Polarisedimenticolales > DASRJG01 > DASRJG01. The sequence continues at coordinate 14,906 of JAQBEH010000140.1, read as the reverse complement.
CGACATCCCGTAAAACGTGATCGCGACGACGAAGAACTTGAGGACCGCATCCTCCGCGACCTTGTTCCACGCCCCGCGTAGCGTCAGCAGCCCGTTGACCATGCCGCCCCACGACGGCATCCAGAGCATCACCGAAAACAGCATGCCGAGGGTGGACGCCCAGGCCGGGAGGGCGGTGTAGTGCAGGTGGTGAGGCCCGGCCCAGATATAGATGAAAACGAGAGTCCAGAAGTGAAGGATCGACAGCTTGTACGAGTAGACGGGGCGCTCCGCCGCCTTGGGGAGGAAGTAGTACATGAGGCCGAGAAAAGGAGTCGTCAGGAAGAAGGCGACGGCGTTGTGCCCGTACCACCACTGCATGAAAGCGTCCTGGACGCCCGCGTAGATCGAGTAGCTCTTGAACGGGCCGGCGACCACCTCGAGACTGTTGAAGATGTGGAGCATCGCAATCGCGATCAGCGTGGCGATGTAGAACCAAATGGCGACGTACAGGTGGCGCTCGCGCCGCTTCGCGATCGTCCCGAACACGTTGACGGCAAAGATCACCCACACCAGCGCGATCGCGATGTCGATCGGCCACTCGAGCTCGGCGTACTCCTTGGACGTCGTGAGACCTAAGGGGAGGGTCACCGCGGCCGAGACGATGATGAGCTGCCAGCCCCAGAAATGAAGGCTGCTGAGGAGATCGGAGAACATCCGCGTTTTCAGCAGCCGCTGCGTCGAGTAGTAGATCCCGGTGAAGATCGCGTTCCCGGCGAACGCGAAGATCACGGCGTTCGTGTGGAGCGGCCGGAGGCGCCCGAACGACGTCCACGGAAGGCCGAGGTTGAACACCGGATTCGCCAGCTGGAGCGCGATGATCAAGCCGACGAGCATGCCCACGAACCCCCAGACGAAGGTTGCGAGCAAGAATCGACGCACGATGGCGTCGTCGTACCGGAACCGCTCCATCACAACGCTCATCGCGCTCTCCTTCGTGTCACGGCCTCGTCCCGTCCTTTCACCGCCAGTCGCAGCGGCACGACCCTCACACCCGACGCGGCGAGGGCCCGCGCGACCATGGCGCCTTCGAGAACGACGCTACGCGGCACGAACAGGGCGGAGACGTCGGTCTGCGCGGCGACGCCGGCCCCCGCCGGCCCGCCGACCTCGTCCGGCGCCGGCACGGCGAACGCGCCCGACCCGGCGTCGAGCAGATCGCCGCATGCCGCCTCGGGCGCCGTCCCCTCGGCAAAACGTCGCAAGACGCCCTCGAGCACGACGAACAGGCCCGGAGGCGTGTGGCGCGGATAGACCAGCACCTGTCCCGCGTGAACGGTGATCCGCGAGACGTCGGGGAGAGAGGCCAGCATCGCGTGCGCTTTCACGGCCCGCGAAGGTTAGGGATTCGCGGCACTTGGCGCCTTGATCGTCACGCGCCCCCCGCTTGATAAATGTCAATCGGCCATGAACAATGCGCCGATGTCTAAGAAACTGCGAGTCCTGTCGACCCCGTCGTGCTTCGGCTGCCAGAGCCGTGGCCGCAACGAGTGGTCGTCGCTTCAGGGTGACGACCTCGACCTGCTCGAACGCGCAAAAACCTGCAACATCTATGAACCGGGGCAGGTCGTGTACTACGAGGGAAACGCTTGCCTCGGGATCCACTGCATCGAATCCGGTTCGATCAAGCTGCGAAGAACCGGACCGAAGGGCGACGAGATCGTCGTCGGACTCGTCGGTCCCGGCGCGACCCTGGGATACCTCGCCTATTTCGGCGGCCGAGGCTACACGACGACGGCCGAGGCGTTGACCGCCTGCCGGATCTGCTTCATCGATCGCGCGGCCGTGAAGACGCTCATCCACGCCAGCCCCTCGGTAGGCCTCGCCTTCCTCCGCCGCCTCTCCGACGACGTCGATCGCTCCGAAAACGAGCGGGTCAAGGCGCTCTCCCTCCCCCTGCGCGCGCGGGCGGCGCACCTCCTCCTGGTTCTCAAGGACCGCAGCGCGAGCGCCGATGACGACGGGAGGCTGACGATCGAACTTCCCCTGTCCCGGCGGGACCTGGCCGCCATGCTGGGGACCCGGCCGGAGAGCCTCTCGCGCCTCATCAAGGACTTCGCGACCGACGGGGTGGCCCATTTTGGGCCCCGTGAGGTCGTCGTTCCCGACTTGGACGCCCTGCTCGACGAGCTCGAGCACGCCGCCGAGGCCTGAAGCCGAACGATCCGGGTGTAAGATCCCTCAATCATGTCGGATCATCGAAGCGATGGCCGAAGGCGTAGCGACGACTCGCTCCGACAAAGCGAAGACCGGTACCGCCGCCTCGTCGACCTCTCCCCCGACGCCGTCCTGATCGTCCAGGAGGGCCGGGTGATCTTCGCCAACCCCGCGGGCGTCCGTTTGCTCGGAGCGGGCGACGATTCCAAAGTCGTCGGGCGTCCTGCCCTGGACTTCGTTCACCCCGACGAGCACCGCGCCGTCGTCGCCCGCATGACCGAGGTGCTCGACGGAGCGCGACACGCGGTTTTTCAGGAGCGTCGCTACGTCCGATGCGACGGGGTGCCGATCGACGTCGAGGTCGCGGCGACGCTCTATCCCGACCCCGCGGGCCCGGCGGTGCAGGTCATCTTGCGGGACATCACGGAGCGCAAACGGACCGAGACCACCAGCCGCGAGAGCGAAGAGCGCTTCCGGCAGATCGCCGAGTCGATCGACGAGGTCTTCTGGATCACCTCGCCCGACAAGGACCGGATGATCTACGTCAGTCCAGCCTACGAGAAGATCTGGGGCCGGCCGTGCTCCGAGCTCTACGTCAACCCGCGCAACTGGCTGACGGGCATAAACCCGGACGACCGCGACAGGGTGATCGCCGCGGCGATGACGAAACAGTCCCAAGGGACCTACGACGAGGAGTACCGCATCTTCCGTCCCGACGGCACCGAGCGCTGGATCCGCGACCGCGCATTCCCGTTGCGCGACGACGCGGGAGCGATCTATCGGATCGTCGGCCTCGCCGAGGACATCACGGCCCGGAAGGAGGTTGAAAGCGAGATTCGCGCGCTCTCGGAGCAGCTCGAGGCTCGCGTCGTCGAGCGCACCGCCCAGTTGAGGGATGCCAACGAGGCCTTGCTCACGGCGGATTCGAGACAGCGCGCCCTGCTCAACGCGATTCCGGACATCGTTTTCCGCATCCACCGCGACGGGACGTTCCTCGACTATTCGGCGCCGCACGGGGACACCTTTCTCCCGCCGGATCGCATCATCGGGTCGAACATCAAGGATCCGCCGATTCCGGAAGAAGTGCGCGTCTCATTTTCCTCGGCGATCGAACGCGCGGTCGAAACCGGCGCGGTCGTCCCGTTGGAGTACTCCCTCCCAGCGGAACGCGGCGTCCGCCACCTCGACGCCCGGATCGTGAGGAGCGGCCCCAACGAGGTCGTCGCGACGGTTCGCGACATCACAGAGCGAAAAAGCAACGAGACGCATCGCGAGCGGCTCGAGCAGCTGCTGCGCCAGTCGCAAAAGATGGAGGCCATCGGCACTCTGGCCGGCGGCATCGCCCACGACTTCAACAACATCCTCACCGCCATCCTCGGGTACACGGAACTCCTGAGAGCGCAGGTTCGCGGCCAGGCGGGGGTCGAGGAGCGGCTCGCGGAAATCGCGAAAGCCGGCGCGCGCGCGAAGGGTCTCGTCTCGCAGATCCTCACGTTCAGCCGCCGACAGGAGCACACGCGCGTGACGATGTCGATCGGCCCGGCGATCGACGAGGCGCTGAAGCTCCTGCGCGCCGCGATCCCGACATCGATCGAGATCGAAGCGCAAGTCGATCCGGAACTCCCGCAGGTTTTAGCCGATGCGACGCAGATCCATCAAGTGGTCATGAACCTCGCGGCGAATGCGGCGGCCGCAATGGCGGGCGGACCGGGGCGGTTGCACGTCGGTTGCTCCCAGGTCGCGTTGGACGACGCGGCCGCGGCCAACGCTGGGCTTTCCGCCGGCCCTTACGTGCGCCTCCTCATCGAGGACTCGGGGTGCGGGATGGAGCCGGAAGTCCTGGAGAGGATCTTCGATCCTTTCTTCACGACCAAGGGACCGGGCGAAGGAACGGGCTTGGGCCTGTCGGTCGTGCACGGGATCGTGAAGGCTCACGAAGGAGCGATTCTCGTGGACAGCCGGGTGAACGAGGGCACGAAGTTCCGGATCTACCTCCCCGCCCTACTCGAGCAGCGGCCTTCCGACGATCATCAGCAGGCGCGGACGATCGAAGGGCGGGGCGAGCACATCTTGTACATCGACGACGAGCCCGCCCTCGTCGAGCTGTTGCGTGACCAACTGGTGACGTTGGGGTATCGCGTCACCGCGCACCGTTCCCCCGTTGAGGCCCTGTCCGATTTCCGCGCGCGCCCCCACGTTTTCGACGTCGTGCTCACCGATCTGACGATGCCCGGCATGAGCGGCGCCGATCTCGCCGAGGAGATCTTCAAGGTGCGACCGGACTTGCCGATCGTGATCACGACGGGCTACGGGGACGAGATGACCGAGAAACGCTCGAAAGGACTCCATCTGCGGCCTCTGCTTTACAAGCCGTTCTCGATGACCACCCTCGGCGAAGCAATCCAGGATGCGCTCGCCTCCGTAAGCAAGTAGCCGGCGGGATCAGGAGTGGCCGCAACGGCCTCGGGATGGAACAATGCGCGGGATGATCCGGCGTTTGAGACTTCTTCTCGTGCTTCTGGTCGCCTTCGCGGCGAGCGGAGACCCGCGCGCCAACAGCCCGTTAGGTGATCCCCGGCAGATCCTTCACGCCATGGGGCAGGCCGTCGAGGGCGTTCGCGACTACACGATGACGGTCGTCAGCCAGGAGTGGAACGGGCACGGCTTGGGACCGGCGGCAAAGCTCGCCACCAAGTGGGCGCGACCGTTCAAGATGTATTACAAGAAGCTGAACGCACCCCACCGCGGACGCGAGATTCTGTTCGCGGACGGTTGGAACGAAGGCAAGCTCAAGGTCAGCCTCCATGTTTGGCCGATGAGACTCGGGGTCAACGTGAATCCTCACGGCGACCTCGCGATGGCGGACAACAAGCACCCCATCGACGAGAGCTCGTTGATCTACTTCGTCGGCACCGTGCTCGACAACTTCCGCCGCGCCGAAGCGCGAAGCGAAGCGACCGTGGAAGATCGCGGACAAGAGGCGATGTTGGGGCGTGAGTGCCGCCGCGTGCGGATCGTCACCTCGCAGTCCGCAATTTCGTACACGCTGCAGCCAGGGGAGACTCTCTGGGACGTCACCAAGAGGTTCGAGGTCGCCATGGCCCCGGTCTTGCACGAGAATCAAGATCTGGGCTGGGTGGTGCCCGGCGATGCCAAACCCGGCCAGACGATTCGCATCCCGCGTTACTACGCGGCGAGCATCGAGCTTTGGATCGACGACGCCTTGTCGTTGCCCGTGGTCGCCGAGATCTACGACGAGCACGGAGAGATGTTCGAGCGGTTCGAACACCACGATCTGCGGGTGAACGTCGGCCTCGGCCCGCTCGATTTCTCGCCCACGAACCCCGCGTACAAGTTCTGACGGGCTACTGGTGCTCGGGCCGAAGCAGATCCGCGATCGTCTTCACCGGGGTGAAGGTCGAATTCGGCACCTCGACGAAGACCGTGATCCACTCGGCCATGGCACCATTCCACAATCCGGGACGCTCGAGCGCTAGAAGGTCGCGCCCCTGGTAGCTCTTCTTCGTGACGATGACCGCCCGCGGGTCCACGAATGCTTGCAGGTCGAACTCAACGCCGTCGACGTCGCGAAGGCCGCACACCAGATCGACCGGGTTGAAGTGCGTCGCCTCGCGAAGCGCGGCGCGCTGGGGTTCCGAGTCCGCATCGACTTGGGCGGCCTCGACGATCTGGCGCGTGACCCGTTCGTCGCGACCACGGACCCAGTAGGGACCGCCGCCGGGCTCCCCCGTATTCCGCACCACGCCGCACACGCGAAGCGGCCGCTCGAGCAGGCGCCGCAGCGCCTCGCCCCTTGCTTCGATCCCGAACGCCTCCCGGGCGAAGACCTCCGCCTCCGCGGCGAACTCCGGGTTCACCTGCCGGGCGCGCAAACGCGCCACGTGGAGAAACACCGCGCGCTGCAACTCGACCAAGCGCCCGGAGAGGATCTTCTTCCATCGCAACGTATCGCCGCGTTGCGCATCGGTTTGCACGTTGTCGATGTTCTTGATGAAGACGATGTCTCCCGAGAACTCGGCGAAGCTCAAAAGAAGCGCGCCGTGGCCGGACGGACGCAGCACGAGTCTGCCGTCGTCGGCGATGAACGGTCCTCCGGAGGGTTCTCCGGCGATCGTGTCGGTCGATGCTTTTTGCACCGAAAACGCCAGATCGAAGCGAGCGGACAGAGAGCGCTCGTAGGCCGGCACGACGCGTTCCGCGAGCAGGCGGAAGCCGTGGAGGTGCTCGGGCGAGACGGTCAGCCGCACGCGACAGACGCCCTCGGCGTCCCGCACGGTGCCGGCCGCCTCGACGAGTTGCTCCTCGAACGCGGTGCGGGCGCCGTTTGCGTAACGGTGGAACGGGATGAGTCCCTTCGGAATCGTCGCGTATCCGAGGCCGTCGGCGCCGACCAAGGCATCGACGAGCTCGGCGCCGCTCCCCGCGCCTCGCAACACGTCCAGGTCGTAGCCGCGAAAGGCAAGCTCCGCGCGCACTTCGTCGACGAAGGCGAACCGCAGGATGCCCTCGAGGAGGGCGTCGACGCCCCGCCCGGTCAGCACGTCTTGGAACATGCGCGTCGCCGCGCCCGACGCCGGGACGAACTTCGAGCACCGCCCCTGCCGTGCCGCCTCGTCATGGAGGAGGATCAACGCCTCCTGCCGCTCGCGCGGGACCGTCTCGATCCCATCCTCGAGCCGGCAAGGTCGCGCGAGCTCGACATACGCAAAAGGAGCGGCCATCAACGCGAGCTGGCGGTTGGCTTCGTCCTCTGAGATGCCGCGCTCGCGGAGCTGTGTTTTCTGGGGTTCGGTAAAGTGAGCCATGTGCAGATCGTAGCGCATCACGGCTCGAGCACCTGGTCTTTGGTCGTGCGCTTCGCGGTCACGTTGCGGACGATCTTGTGTTCGGAAAGCAGCATGGCCGTGCCCGTCAGCGCGTCCCCCGAGATGACGAACGTCCAGAGGGCACGGGTCTTGTCTCGATCGAACTCGCACGTCCAATGGCCCTCCTCGGGCCGGTAGGTGAAGTAGAGGTCGAACGTCCGCTTCAAGGTCCCATCGACGATTCGCGCCGCCTTCAAGGCGACGGTGGCCGGTTGGCTCGGGACGTCCACGAAGTTGTAGACGACCGTCTCGTCGCGGCAGAACTCGTTGCCTTCGACCTTGGTACAGGTCGAGGCGCCCTTCCAGAGACCGAGGATCTCGGCCTTCGGCGCGGGCGCGGCCACGCCCGTTTCCAGAGCGGCGAGCAGCACCACGTTTGCGATCAGGCTGACGACGATCACGAAATACTCCGAAAGCCGCGCTCCCAGTGGCCGAAGCGGGCGCCCTTTGAGAATTTACATCAGATAAGGGCGAACGCCACGATGGCGGCGGCGGTCATGGCCGCGAGAGGGGGCCCGACCATCGCGAGGAGGTGCCGGCTGCCCGCGAACCCGGCGATCGTCACCTTGACGACCATGTTCACGACGAATGCGACGAGCATGGCGAGCAACGCCTCGCGCGGGCCGATCGATCCCGCTACGGCCAATGTCGAGGCGGCGAGGGTCGCGGCGTGGACGTCGTTCGTCCCGGCGAGCGCGGCGGTCACGATGACACCGTAGGCGCCGAAAAGGCGCCCTGCCACGGCCGCCACGGCGAGAACCACGGCGAACGCCGCCGCCATGGCCAGCGCCGGCTTGAGCTCCAACGGATTGGCGAGGCGGAATGCGGCATCGGGAGCGGCGCCGTGCCGACGCCCGAGGAACCAAACCGCGACCACGGCCCCCAAAGCTCCGATGACGACGGGGGCGCCCAGGAGGAGCGTCGCATCGACGAGCAACGCCGGGGCGGCGATGGCGACGACCAGTATCTGCGCGAGCGCCGAGGCGACGTTGGCGAGCACGATCCCCGTCGCAAAGGCCCCTGCGAACTCCGGCTGCGTTTTGGCGCGCTGCGACAGTGAAAGGGTCGCGGCCGTCGACGACACGAGCCCGGCGAAAAATCCCGCGGTCGCGAGCCCGCGGGTCGGGCCGAGGGCGCGGACGGCGATATACCCGGCGAAGCCGACCCCGGCGATCAGCACGAACAAGAGCCACAACTTCGAGGGGTTTACGATCTCCCAGGGATCGACGGTGCGATCGGGTAGGAGCGGTAGGACGACGAGGGCGATGACGAGAAACGTAAGCGCCGCCTTCACCTCCTGGTCGTTCAAGCCCTCGTGGGCGAAGGCGTGGATTCGCGGCTTCAACCAGAGCACCGCGGCGACGATCACGCCGAGCATCGCCGCGAGCCGTGGCTCGCCCGCTGCAAGCCAGCCGATACCGAACGTGATCACGGCGGCGACCTCGGTTGTCGTCCCGGAGTCGTGGCGGCCGTCGATGGGCGGCCGCAGATAGGCGGCGACGACGATCGTCGCGACGAACAGCGCGAGCACGAAGGCGACCGCGGAGCTCGACAGGTGCGCGGCCAGCGTGCCGAGGAGCGCGATCAGAGCGAACGTGCGCGCGCCGAAGGGGATATGCCGGTTCTCTCCGGAGAACGCCCGTTCGCGCTCGATCCCGACCAGGAGTCCCAAGGCGAGAGACAACAGGAAGGGCTTCGCGATCTCGAACACTTTGGCGCTCCTTCCGTGTGGATTATGCTTCTTTTGCGCCCGTCAGGTCGAAAGGTCCTTCCTTGAAGCTCATCGCCCATGCTTCGCCCGTCGTCCTCGAAGCCGAATTGCTCGACCGCATCGCGGCCGCGAAAACCGGCAATCCCCTGGCCCCCGTGCTGATCGTGGTGCCGAGCCGGCGCCTGGCGGATCACGTGACGCGCCGGCTGGTCGAGCGCTTCGGTGCGGTCCTTGGCGTTACCGTGCTGCACCACCGGGCCCTGGCGGAGCGCGTGGTCGAAACCACCGGGGCCAAACGCCGGCTCATCCTGAACGAAGACCTTCTCGACACGCTTTTTTCTTCAGTCATCGAGCAGGCCGCACCCAGCCGGCTGCGCGACTTCGTGCGCGATCACCCGGGAGCGTCCGCCGCTTTGCGGGTGACGTTGACCGACCTCCGGGAGGCGGGCATCGATTCGGCGAACGCGGCCGCGACGCTCTCCGGGCTCGAGGCGGAAACCGCGGCCCTCTACGCGCGCTGGTCCACCGCGTTGGACGAGCTTGCCGAGCGCGGCGACGCGATCGACGACGTCGGCCTGGCGAAAGCCGCCGTGGCGGAGGCTTGTGCGTTCGCCACCGGATTTTCGGCGATCTTGCATCACGGCGCGTACGACCTGATCGGCGTCCGGGTGGAGCTTCTTCGCGCTCTCGATCGCGGATGCGAGCTGACGTTTCTCCTACCCGCGGATCCCGCTGAGGCCTCCGGCGTTTTCGGCGTGACCCGGGCGCGCGCGATCGCGGGGCCCGACACGCCGATCACGGTTCTGGACCGAGAGGTCGTACGGGCCCCCGTCGCGTTTCTTCACGCGCAGGGGGCGCGCGCCGAACTCCAAACCGCCGTGTACGAGGCGCTCGCCGCGGTCGCGTCCGGAACGCCGCCGCACGAAGTCGCGATCGTCGTTCGGTCGTTCGGTCCTTACACGACGGCGCTCGACGCGCTCGTCGAGCGCGACCGGGCGACCTGGCACACGTCCTATGCCCAACCGCTCCGTCGCGAGCCCCAGATCGCAAAAGCCTTAGCCGCGATCGAAGCGGGCGACGACGGCGGCGCCCGCACCTGGCGAGCTCACGCGGACGCGTTCGCGGAGATCACCTCCGACGCGGGAAACGACGCGGGGCTCGCGCAACTCTTTCAGTCGATGCGTGAGATCGAGACGCTCCTTGGCGACGAACGCTCCGTCACTTGCAAGGAGGCGCGCTTCTGGCTCGACGCGCGCGTCGACGCGGCGCGACGCCCGCCGGGAGGAGCCTCGGACGGAGGGGTGCGCATCCTCGACGCGATGCAAGCGCGCGGGATGACGTTTGCGCACGTCGGCCTGGCCGGCATGAACACCGGGATTTTTCCGCGCATCGCCCGCGAGGACCCATTCCTCTCCGACGCGTCGCGCAGCCGCCTGAGGGAGGCCACGGGCCAGCCGCTCCCGATCGCCGCGGAAAGCCACGCTGAAGAGCACCTGCTTCTCGCCATGGTGCTGCGGCAGGCGCGCACGCAGCTTCGGGTGTCGTGGCAGCGGGCCGACGAGTCGGCGAAACCGCTCGTTCCGTCCCTGGCACTGCGCGACGTGGCGCAGTTTGCGCGGCTCGGTGCTGATGCGATGGACGTCGAGGCGGTCGCCACCGCGCTTCCGGCGCATCCTCACTCGAGGCTCGCGGCCTGGGCTCAGCGGCCCGGGCTCCTCGACCGGCGTAACGAAACGCTGTTGACCGCGCTCGCGTCGGAAAACGGGGCCGAGGCGGGGCCCGCGGTCGCGTCCCGCCGCCCGGAGTGCGCCTCCGGAATCGCGCTCATCGCGGCCACGGAATCGTTCGACCCGACACCCGGCGTGTACGACGGCCGCATCGGCGTGGCTAGGGTGCGCGAGACGATCAGCGCGACCGCGCTCGAGCGGCTGGGCCGCTGCCCGCTCCAGTTCTTCTTTCGGGACGTGTTGCGCGTCGAGGCGCAAAAGACGCCACCGACCGCTTTGACCGCCGATCCTGCCTCGATCGGCTCACGGGTGCACGACACGCTGCGAGAGGTGTATGCGCGCCTCCGGGATGAAGGCGGCTTCTCGGGCGGCACGATCGACGTTCGGGTCGAGCGCGCGCAAGCGATCTTGCGCGAGGCGTGGAACGCGACCGCTGGGGAAGACGATGCGGCACGCGCCGCGCGCCTCCCCATTCTCGAACGGATCGCGGGAGGGATCTGGCTGAAGACGCTCGACGCTTTCCTCGACGCCGATCTTCGAAGAATGGCGGGCGAAGGCCTCGCTCCGGAAGAGTTCGAGCACGAGAAGGTCGGCCGCATTCCGGGCGGCCCGCAAGGCGTGATCCTCCGCGCCCGATTCGATCGCGTGCTTGGCGGCCCTGAGGGCTCGATCGTTTCCGACTATAAGACGGGCGGCAAGCTGAAGGACCGGGTGCAAATCGGCGCGATGCTCTCGGGAGAAGAGCTGCAAGTCCCCCTCTACGCGTTGCTGTCCGGCTTTCCGGTCGAGCTTCTCGGCGCCGGCCCGACCCACAATCCTTCCATCGACGTCGTCCGCTTCGAGAGGTTCAAGACCGAGGATCAGCGGCAGGGTTTTCTGGAGACCCTGGGCGTTCTCGTCGCGCTCGCCGACTCGGGACGATTCCCGATCCATCCCGGGGGGCACTGCGACTGGTGCGACTACCACAGCGCCTGCCGGCGAGGACACCCGCCGACGTTGTTTCGTGAGGACCGGGCGGCGGACGTCGAGGACGCGCGCGCGTGCTGGGGCAAGACGGCGAAGAAGCCGTCGATCGCCGCGGTCCGCGCCGAGGAGACGCCGTGAGCGCGGCGCCGCGTCGGCCGCGGGATCACGCGGCGCGGGCACGTGCCGCGTCCGACTTCACAAAGAACCTGGTCGTGTCAGCCGGCGCCGGAACCGGGAAGACGACCCTCCTGGTCGAGCGCATCCTGACGGCGATCGGCTCGGGGCATGCGCCTCTTTCCGCGATCGCCGCGATCACGTTCACCGACAAAGCGGCCGGCGAGCTGCGGCACCGGCTCGCCTCGGGTCTTCGCGAATTGGCCGATCTCGCGCGCGGCGGGACGGCCGACTCTCAAGCGTCCTCCGCGAAAAACGCGTACGCCTGGTTGACCGGAAGCGCGATCGCGGATCCCGACACGATCGTCGCGCGCGCGGCTGATGCGGAGGCCAGCCTCGATCGGGCGACGGTGACGACGATCCACGGATTTTGCGCCGAGATCCTGAGGGCGCATCCGTTGGAGTCCGAGCTTCCTCCTGGGTTCTCCGTCGACCGCGGCCTCGCGGGGCGCCGCCTCGCGACGGAAGAGTGGACCCCGTTTCTGGAAGAAGAGTTCGGCCCCGCAGGGCGCCGTGAGGACCTGTGGGCGCGGGTGCTCCGGACGTTCAGCCTGCCCAGGCTCGAGGAGATCGCGCGGTGTCTGGCCGGAGGTGCGACGTCCCCCACCGCGCTGACCGGGACGTTCCCGACGGTCGATTTGCGGACGGCGGTGGGAGCGGACGCCCGGCGCCTCGCGGACGACATCCGCGCCGCGGTCGATCGCACCGCCGGACTGACCGATGCCCCTCGAGAATGGTTGCAGCAGGCGGACGACGCGCTTCGGCACTTTGCCGAGTCCGGGACCGCCGCCGCGCGGGCCGCGATCGAAGCGTCCTCGCGCCTCGACGGCCGGATGCCGAAGATCGGAACGAAGGTTACGCCGTCGGATTCCGAAACGCTGCAGGCGCTCGAGCAACGATCACTTCCCTTACTCCGTGGCCTTCGCCTCCTGGACGAGAAGGCGGAGGCCGACCTCTTGGAACTCGTCCTTCCTTTCGCCCGGCGCCTGCGTGCCCGTCAGACCCGCCTCGGCCTCGTGGATTTCGACGGGCTGCTCGTCCGCGCGCGCGATCTCCTTCGCGACGTGCCGTCGGTGCGCGACACGTTGAAGCGCCGCTACAGGATGATCCTCGTCGACGAGTTCCAGGACACCGACCCGATCCAATACGACATCGTGTTCTTCCTGTCGGAGCTCGACGGCGAATGCGAGCTGAACGCTTACGCGACGCAACTGACGCCCGGCAAGCTGTTCATCGTCGGCGACGCGAAGCAGTCGATCTACCGGTTCCGCGGCGCCGACTACGCCGCGTATCGGCGCGCGGTCGGCCACGTGCTCGAGCACAACGGCGTGGAGTTGTCCCTGACCTCGAACTTCCGGTCGACTTCGGCCGTCATTGAGCCCATCAACGCACTATTCGCGGAATCGGCGTCGTCGCTGTGGCGCCACTCCGCCTATCAAACCAAGTACGAGCCGATCAAGGCCGAACGCGAGGACGACGGCGCCCCCGCGGTCGAGGTCTGGACGACCGGCGTCGGCGCGAACGCTTCGGCCGGCGAGAGGCGCCGCGCCGAGGGCCTCGCCCTTGCGGCGGAGGTGTCGGCGATGGCCGGCCCCGGGAAGAGTTGGCGTTACAGCGACGTGCTCGTGCTCTTCCGAGGATTCTCCGAACTCTCGCCCTATCTGCGCGCGCTGCGCGGAGCCGGCGTCCCGTTCGTCGTCAGCGGCGGGCGCAACTTCTTCGAGCGGACCGAAATCGTCCAGGCGATGGCGGTCCTGCGCGCGGTCGCGGACCCGACCGACCAGGTCGCGCTGCTGGCCTATCGACGCTCGCCGGCCGGCGGCGTTCCCGACACCGAGCTTGCGGCAGGTGCCGCCGACGGCGGCGCGGCCGACCAACGGCTCGCGATGCTTCGAACGGAGGCCGCGCTCCTTCCGGTCGACGCCGCGGTGCGACACGTGCTCGACGCCTCGGGTCTTGTCGCTCTCTCGGGTCTGGCGTTCGAGGCCGCGCAGCGGGTCGCCAACCTCGAGAAACTGATGCTGGCCGCGAGCGAGTTCGCGCGCGATGGGCGAGCCACGCTCCTCGAAACGCTCGACGCTCTCGAGGAGGGCTTCGAATCCGACGAAGAGGGCGACTCTCCGCTCGCCGACGTGGAGCAAGACGCCGTACGCGTGATGACGATTCACAAGGCGAAAGGACTCGAAGCCCGGGTGGTCCTCCTGGCCGATGCTGCGGCCGAGCCATCGAACCATGGGCCGACGCGCTTCAAGGCACGCTTGGTGCGCGTTGACTCCCGCGAGTTCGTCGGTCTCGACGGCCCGAGGTTCAAGAATGGTGCGGCGATCGCCGCATCGCTCGACGATGCGCGCCACGACGAGGCCGAACACGTGCGACTCCTCTACGTCGCGCTGACGCGCGCGCGTGATCGGCTGTACGTGTTCGGAGGCGGAAAGGGAAGAGGCGCGTGGATCGGAGCCTTGTCGAAGTGGACCGCCGGCGTCACCCACCGGACGCTCGCCGAGACTCCGCCTCGCCCGCAGACGGATGCTGCGCCGCCCGTCGGCGCGCCCGACGCCGAGGCTCGCTTCGAAGCGGCGGAAGCGGCGGTGCGCGCGCTCGCCGCTCCGGCGTTCCGTTCGCCGAGTGACGCGGACGTTGGCGAAGAGCCCGCCCCGGCGATCGACGGGGCGCTCGAGCCCGCGCTCGCCCGCGCGGTGGGGGCCATCGTCCATGCGAGGCTCGCCGGTGTGAAGACCCCGGAAGCCGGTGAAGCCCGCGACGAGGCGGAGCGCGTTCTCGCCGCGTTCGAAGCGTCACCGCTCGCCGCGCGCTTGGGGACGCTCGACATTCTGGGTCGTGAAGTGCCGCTGCTGCTCGCCGAGGACCAGGCGCGCTGGCGCGGCGCCATCGATCTCCTCTACCGCGATACCGACGGCGTCATCGTCGTCGCCGACTACAAGACCGACGCATCGGACGACGGCGCGATCGCACGCCACGGGGAACAGTTGGGTGTGTACGTCCGCGCGGTCCGCCGCGCGATGCCCGGCGAACGCGTCCGCGCCGAACTCTGGATGCTCCGCACCGGCCGCGTCACCACGCTGGACGCCTAGGAAAAGGGGAGTGTCCCAGTAGTGTCCCAACGTTAATCGAACAGGAGCCGCTGTTTTTCAGAAATGGGTGCGATGTCGTCTGCCACGGTTTGCGTAAGTAGCTGATTCAACGGCATTCGTTCAAATAAGGTGAGGCTCAGGATCTGTAGGATTT
>JAQBEH010000139.1:0-4750 GCA_032124015.1 Acidobacteriota bacterium | reverse complement strand
CGCCGAGCTCTTCGCCGCACCCGGCGCCAAGGAGCCCAACCGCGCCGGCTTCACCAAGTTCGCGTCGTGGCTCAACGCGCGCGCGCGCGAGACCATGGGCCGCCCGCTGGTGCTGGCCTGCTCGGCCGACCTGGCCGACTCGACCAACATCTCGGGCTTCGCCAAGGAGTGGGACGGCAGCGAGGGCTTCGGCTGGTACGAGCGCAGCAAGAACCCCACCGGCAGCCTGCTGCCGCAGCAGATCACCGAGTTCACCAACGCGGGGTTGATGGTGGGGCTTGCCTCGGTCAACCTGGCCGCCGATCCCATGAAGTCGTTCGACGGATTCTGGGGTGCGTGCTCGACCTACGGGTGCTTTTCCTACCTGAAATACGGGGCCATGCGCCTCTTCTCGCAGCTAGCGCAAGACACCGAGCTGAAGATCGGCAAGGTGTTGTGGGTCGCGGGCCATTCGGGACCCGAAACCGCGGAGGACTCGCGGACGCATTTCGGAATTTTCGAAACCGCCGTGACGCAGCTCTTCCCCGAAGGGCAAGTCATCGATCTCCACCCGTGGGAGTACAACGAGGTGCCGGTCGTGTTGGGGGCGGCGTTGGCCCAGAAAGCGCCGATCGTGGCGCTGCACCTGACGCGGCCTCCGGTGACGATCCCCGACCGCGAGAAGCTCGGCATGGCGTCGCACTTCGAGGCGGCGCGCGGGGCGTACCTCCTGCGGGATTTCAAGCCGGGCGCTCCACATCAGGGGACGGTGTTCATCCAGGGAACGAGCACCACCGCCAACCTCGTATCGATTCTCCCCAAGCTCGACGCCGCGGGTGTGAACGTACGGATCGTCGCCGTCATCAGCCCCCAGCTCTTCGCGCTCCAAGACGAGGCGTACCGCGACTCGATCGCGTCGGCTTCCGCGCGATGGGACGCGATGTGCATCACGAACCGCAGCCTGCGCACGATGCGCGAATGGATCGCGAACCCCGTCGTTGGCGAGTACTCGATGTCCTCCGACTGGGACGACCGCTGGCGCACGGGCGGTTCCCTCGAAGAGGTCGTGGACG
Source organism: Acidobacteriota bacterium (assembly GCA_032124015.1). GTDB lineage: Bacteria > Acidobacteriota > Polarisedimenticolia > Polarisedimenticolales > DASRJG01 > DASRJG01. Next base: position 3,698 of record JAQBEH010000139.1, on the reverse strand, counting down.
AGGCGCATCTCGGCCCGGATCACATCCTGGACGGGATCAAACGGTTCGCCGCGGAGCGCCCTTCCCGTCTCGCCAAGCTGCGCGCCACCCTCGACGCCGCTTCACGCTAGCCGGGAAAACGGTTGCTGTCCCCTTATGGGCGGTGGGTGACGGGAAGCTCGAGGCAGAGTCGTGCGGCCGGGCGGAAGCGCTCCCGCTGGAAAAACGCCAGGAGCTGCATGTCCTCCCAGGCCACCTCGGTGCGCAGCGTGGGGACGCCGAGACCCGCGAGGTTGATGAGGAGTTGTTCCATGAGCGCGTGGCCGATCCCCAACCCCCGCGTGTCGGGATGGACACCCAAGGTGTCGAGCACGGCCACCGGTTCCATCGTGCCGAACTCGCCGTAGTAGACCCGTGCGAGCAGGAACCCCCGGAAGAGGCCGTCCGCCTCGGCCGCGAGCGACACCTTGATCCCGGTCTCGGCGAGGTTTTGCTGAAGCTTGATCCGGAAATACTCCTCGCGACGCCGGCCCGTGCTCTTGGCGTCGATCGCGACGACGGCATCCAAGTCCTTGGGCGTCAATCCGCGAACGACGATCTCGACCGAGCGCTGTTCCGCACCTTCCATGACGACCTCCCGTCCTACGCGGTGAGTTGTCCGCCGTCCACCCTCAGGATTTGGCCGGTGACGTGGCGGCTCATGTCGGAAACTAGAAACAGGATCGCGGCGGCAACGTCCTCGGGGCGTCCCGGGCGCCCGAGGGCCGTCTCTTCGACGGCCTTGACGCGCGCGGATTCCGGGAGCCCTGCGGTCATTCCGGTTTCGATCCACCCCGGGGCGACGAGGTTGACGCGCACGCCGAACCGTCCGAGTTCTCTCGCCGCGGAGCGACCCAGGCCGATCAGGCCGGCCTTGGCCGCGGCGTAGTTCGCCTGGCCGAACTTCCCGCGCTCTCCGTTGATCGAGGTCACAAGCACGACGCTCCCGCCTCCCCCCGCGCGCATCAGCGGAGCGCCCGCGCGTAGGAGCCAGAACGCGGCGTCGAGGTTCACCCGCAAAACGTCGGCCCAGTCGTCGTCCGTCATTTTCCACAGGACGCCGTCCCTCACGATCCCGGCGGCGTGGACGAGGACGTCGAGGCGGCCGGCATCTTTCGAAACGCCGGCGATGAGCTCCTGCACGGCCGCGGGGTCGCCGATATCGCACGGAGCGACACGCGCGCCGGAGGGCGCAGGGCGTCCCGGCAGGTCCACCGCGTAGACGGTGGCCCCCGCCGCGACGAGAAGAGACGTCGCGGCGCCGCCGATCCCGCCTCCGCTTCCCGTGACGAGGGCGACCTTGCCGTCTTGCGCGAGAAGCGGACCCAACTGGGAATCGTCGCGCATCAGGCGCCTGCTGCGAGGGGCGAGCCGTCCCGGGCGAGCTTGCGCACGCGAAACGCGCCCCACAGCGCGGCGCCGATCGCGCCTGCCAACACCGAGTCGTCGTGGGCCTCGATCGTGACTTCGATCTTTTGCGTCGCGACCGCTTCCCGCAAAGCCGCGATCAGTCCGCGATCGCCGGCGAGCCCTCCGGTGACGAGCACTTCGCCGCGCGCTCCCGCCGACGTGAGAAGGCGGAGATAACGGCCGGCCATCGACTGGTGGATCCCCTTGATGATGTTCGCGGTCGAGATGCCGCGCGAGACCATGTTGATGACGTCGGTCTCGGCGAGCACCGCGCAGATCGACGAACACGCCTCGGGGTTGTCCGCCTCGAGCGACAGCGGGCCGATCTCGTCGATCGTGGTGCCCAAGTAGCGGCAGATGTTCTCCAGGAACTGGCCCGACCCCGAGGCGCATTGGCTCGTCATCCGGTACGAGAGCACCTTGGCCCGCCCGTCCATGATGACGGCCCGGGCGTGCAGGGCGCCGATGTCGACCACCGCGCGCGCGTCGGGCCGGAGGAAGATCCCCCCCCGGGCGTGCGTCGTCATGCCGTAGAAGTGCCCCGTGCGGAACGAGGCCATCTCGCCTTCGCCGGTCGTGGCCACGTAGGCCAAGTCCTTCGCGGAGATGCCGGCCTCGTCGAGGCAGGCCTCGTACATCTCTTCCGCGATCTTTTGCGGATCGCGCCGGCGGATGCGCTCGCTGCGTCCGAGCAGCATGCGGGAGGCGCCGCCTTCGACGTCTTCGAGAATCGCGACCTTGATCGCCGAGGAGCCGACATCGACTCCGGCGACCAGAAGCGCACCGTTGGGATGGGGGCGCATGGGACTCCTCTAGGCCGCCACGCGCTGTGCGTCGCGGCGGGCGAACAGGGCGGCGCCGAGCGCGCCCGTGTAGATCGAGTTGGGGGAGATGTTGATCGTCACCTTCCCGTAGTTCTCACGAACGAGGCCGGCCAGGGCCTCGACCGCCGCCGGGTTCTTGGCGACGCCGCCGGTGAACGTGAACTCGTCTCCGATCCCGCCCGAGCGGGCGAGCAGCGACATCGCTCGAAGGATGATCGCGCGGTGGAGCCCCGCGAGAATGTCCTCGCGCTTTTCGCCGAGAGAGAGGCGCTCGCGCAGCTCCGCGCCGGCGAACACCGTGCACGTGGAGTTGATCCGCACCGGCCGCGTCGAAGTGCACGCCATCGGCCCGAGCTCGTGAAGCCCCAGGTTCATCTCGTCGGCGATGTACCCCAGATAGCGGCCGCAGCCGGCGGCGCAACGGTCGTTCATCTGGAACGAGGTCACGATCCCGTCGCCGTCCACCTGGATCGCCTTCGTGTCCTGGCCGCCGATGTCGAGGACGGTGCGCGTCGCCGGGAACATCGCGTGCGCGCCCAAGCCATGGCAGAGGATCTCGGACCGGATCTGCTCTTTCGGGAAGGGAAGCGTCTGGCGGCCGTAGCCGGTGCCGACGCTGGCGGCGACGTCGAGCGGGACCGCGGTTGCTCGCTCGAGTGCGACGCCCAGCGCCTCGGGCGCCGCGGTGAAATCCTGATAGGCGGCCTTGGCGTGCGCCACGAACGCCCCGTCGCCGGCGGAGACGTTTTCGACCTCGAGGATGGTCTTATCGAACAGACCGACGAGCCGGTCGAACGCCACGCGCTTCGATCGCGCGCATCCCTCGGCGAGGCTCAAGTAGCGGCTTCCGGCCAGGTCGCGGAAAAAATCGCTCTTGCGCGACGCGCCTTCGGCGTAGAGCTCCGGGGCTTCGGCTTCCATCGCCGCGAGAATCTCGTCCAAGGCCCCGCGTTGGTCGCGGGCGAGCAGGTCGGAGCCGACGATGCGTCGAGAGATCTCGGCGAATACGCGGAGCTGTTCGAGGTACTGGTGCTTGCGGAAGAGACGTTCGAGTGTGGAAAGCGCCTCGGACTTCGCGTGGGCTTTTAGGCCGGACTTGTCGAGCTCTCCGGCGATCAGGCCGAAGCGCGCGTTGATCAACGCTTCGGCGAGCGCTACGTCGCAGGCCACCTTGTAGTTGCTGCGACTGTTGGTGATTCCGCGCCCGAGCATGTCTCCTTCCTCGCCGAGCACGACGGCCTTGGTGGTCGTCGAACCGAGGTCGATGCCGACGTACGCCTTCACGACGCGCCTCCGGCCCGCTTCTGCTCGATCATCTGGAAGTACGACTCCAGGCGGTTCTTGATGTTGGCCGCCGAGAAGTACCGGGGATCGACCAGGTCGCTCTCGATGAAGCCCCCGGGCCGGCCGGCCCTGGCCTCGACCTCCCGCAGCATATGCAGCTGC
>JAQBEH010000138.1:0-22026 GCA_032124015.1 Acidobacteriota bacterium | reverse complement strand
CCGGCGGTCGCGCGGAGGATCAGGCGCTGCTCGCCGGTCGTCAGGGTGGTGGGGGACAAGTGCGGCACGACACGGCGCTTTACGGAATGGACGTTGAGTTGGCGAATCTGATGTCCAGATATGACATGAAAATTATCGGCGACAAGGAATACGAAACCCTTGCTCAGGATCAGAAACAGCAAACACTGTTCGCTAGGATGTCACTCATCTCTTCAGACAAGAATGACAACCTGATTTCAATTGCATTTGACGACGGGGTCTCCGGAAAGACGGTTGCTAGCCTCACGTCTCGGGCCCGCGGCGACATGTTTGATTCGTCGGATCGGACCAGGGCTTTTGAGCGCGTGTCAAACGAACTGCTTGAAGCGATCAAGAGAGACAAGGGGCTGTCTGTCACTGATACAAAAGCTAAGAAGCGCGGCAGTTCTACCGTCCGCGGGGCTGAATAGCAGCCCAGGCGAGGTCTCGAGCTGATAATCTGGTCGACCAATTGGTGTTTGCGATCAGCGGAGGCTACGGGCAGTAAGGCGCCGAGGGGTGGACGCGTGGCAGCGAGAGCTACGCCGCCGTCCGCAACCCCGCCAAGTAGACATTCAGGGGCCTCATTTCTATCTGTAATGGTACATAGCGGGCCCCCGCTACCAATCCCTTCCAGTTCGCCTCACTTTCGATAATTCTCGACGTCCGGAAGCCCGACCTGGGCCGAGATCGTCGATCCTGGGCCATCCTGCGAGGCCGTTTTTCGCTGGGAAGGCCTTCCAGCGCCTGAAAACAGCCGAACTACTTGAAAAACCTCGACAATTTGATGTTTTGTCGGGCGGTCGTCTCGTCAGCGCTCTGAAGTCTCGACCCTCGACCCCGCAATTGATGTCGAGGAGGTCCCTGATGGAGATCGACCCGGCCTACTGCAACGTCACCGTGATCAGGTTGCAGGACTACACGGGGAAGAAGGCATGCGGCTGTCGCGGCGCTTCTCAGAACGATCGTCCGCGCCGTGTGTCGTGACGCCGTAGAACGGCGACGTGCGGCACACCCTCGGCTTAGGCACGCGGCAGTTGGGCGGCACCGTCCCTTCGGAATCGCAGGCGCTCGGCGGAGTCTCAGCTCTTCGCGGTGCCTGCGTACGACGAGGTGTGCTCGAGGACAGTAGATGGGTTGCTCTTGGCCTTGCTCGGAACCGGCTCGGCGACCCTGGTTCCCGGCCCCGACTTGGCGTCCATGTCGATGCTCCCCTTGAACCGGGAGCCGTCGACCAGGACGACTCGCGGGGCGCGGATATCACCGACCATGGTTCCCGTCGCAAGAACCTCCACCCGCTCGTCCGCGTTGATGTCGCCGTTAACCAGGCCGCCGACAACGACTGATTTGGCGTGGATTTCGGCGGCTGCCTGTCCGGTCTCCGCGATCGTCACGCTGTAGCCGTTCAGGGCGATTTTCCCCTCGACCTTGCCTTCGATGGCGAGATCCTCGTTTCCGCTCAACTCGCCCTTCACGTGAAGCGACTTTCCGATACTCGCGACTTTGGGCATCTCCATGTTCTCTCCTCGCAATACGGGGATTGGTTGTCGGACAATCGTTTGGTTCGCATCGGTCGCGGGCGGATTGGGGCGGGCGGGTTCAGGATCTGGCTTCTGCCCTAACCAAGTCATGCGTAGTTGCCTCCTCTAGAATCGTCAACGACCGGACGGGATGCTATCCCAGATCCCCGGAATATCGTGTCTGCGGGCCGGACGTGCCAGTCCAATTCCCGAGAGGTGCAATTCGCCAGCCGTGCGGTCACGAGGTTCGTCATTCGGGGAGGTGAGAGTCCGGTCCCGGCAAAGGTAATCACAGCCGGCAGCCCAGCCACTCGGCTCGGCTTCCGCCTCCACCGCATTGTTCCGCGCCCGACCCGTGAAGCGAGACGGCCAGCAATTGTTTCGGCCATCGCGCGCGCAGACGCCGCCAACGCGGGTTACTCTGTCGGGCGATGAACCTCGATCCGACGTGGCTCATCCTGTCGTTGATTACCAGTGCAATCGGTCTCGGCCTGTTCGTTTACGGGAAGAGGGAATCGCGTTGGCCGCACGCGGTCGTTGGGCTGCTCTTCATGGTGTACCCGTACTTCACGCCGAGCATCTCCTCGCTCGTCCTTGTCGGCGTCGCCCTCACCGGGTTGCTCTGGTACCTCCTGCGCACGGGCCAGTAGATCTCGTTCGGCTTGTCGCAGCCGGGTAGCCAGCGTGCCGGCCGCCAGTTGACCGCCACCCTGCCGGAGGATGCTTACGCGATCGGCTCCGCCTCCGCTTCCACGGCATTGAACCACGCCCACCCCATGATCCGCCTCTGGCGAGTGTGTGCCGCATGTCCTCGTTGAACACCGAGGCGACATGCGGCGTGTGGTCGGTGAAACGCTTCATCGGGGTTCGCCGTCTTGACTCCTGCCCAGCTAGGGATGACGTTCTGGTAGGGCACGCCCAATCCCGCCGGAGGAGAATCCCATGCACCGATCAGCCGTCCGCGTCTTGTGGTTCTCGCTTCTGGCGTTCGCGACCACGGCACTGGTTCCCGACTTGATGGCGCGAACAAACGTGCCGGCACCAATGATCGTTCAGCCGCCCGACCGGTTCTTCGAGGAGGGCAGCGTCCTGCACGTGGTCGTGCGCCACGAAACCTCGGACACGTCCACGGCGCGGCGAGCCTCAGGCAACAAGATTCAATTGATCGTGGACGGAGCGTTGATCGAAGAGCGAACGCTTCGATCGGACGCCAGCGTCAGCACGTTCTCGATTCCCATCAACCGCGAAGATCCCATCGGCCTGATCCAGGTCTGCATCGACGGGGCCGGGTCGCAATCCGACGATCGAAAATGTCGGCGCGTCCGGGCGGCCGGGCCGCGGGAATTCGACCGCATGCGCCGGTCTCTCGAAGAGATGAACCAGATCGCCGACGCAGTGGTCCGATACTCCGTCATGCGGCTCGGCTACGGGCGCGCTCCGCAATCGCTCGACGAGCTGGTCCCGGTCTTTCTCGACCACGTCCCGTCGGCCAGTCCTCTCTCAACACCCTACGAGTACACCGCTTCGGACGTGCACTTCGCCCTGCGTCTCGCGCTTCCCGGGAGTGGCGAGATCCGAAACGACGACGGCGCGTTCACCAAGCTTCCGCGCGGTGCCATGACCGATCGCGAGGCGGCGCGCGTCGTGCGCCAGCAGCTCGCGGAGCTTGCCCAGTCCTTGGAGTCGTACCGCGTCGATACGAACTACTACCCGGAACGGCTCAAGGACTTGGCTTCGGGCCTCTACCAGACGTTTCTGCACGCGATCGATCCCTACGGGAATCGCTACCAGTACTCCCGCGGATCGGACGATTACGTGCTGACGGGCCTTGGCCGCGATGGACTTCCGGGCGGCGAGGGGTTCGATGCCGACAGCACGGTAGCGCGCGGCATGCAGCTCATCGCGACGACCCCGTATCGCGGCCGCTACGAGTACATGCGGCGCACGTTCCAGGACATGTCCCAGATCGTCGGGGCGCTGACGTATTTCCACGAGCAGAACGGCCGTTGGCCCGACACGCTCACCGAGCTCGTTGGAGGGGCCTATTTCGAATGGCCGCGGCCGTTCACCGACTTTTGCGGCAACGCTTACGACTACCACGTGTTCGACACCGGCATGGGCCGGCATGAGTACCGACTTCGGGCGTTCGGCTGCGACGGCACCGGAACCGATCCTCTGGAGTGGATGCTGTACTACTCCGCGAGCGATGACGGGTACGCCATCTCCCCGGGGTGGCAATTCTCGTACATTTGGCCCGGGCTGTTCGATTGATGGAGAGCCGGAGCGCGCCGGTCAGGTGACCATCCCGGCCGGCCTCCGGTCGCGGCGCGGGAAGTCCAGCCACGCGAAGCCTACTCCTCATTCCGTCGGCCTGGACGTGGACAAAGAGACGATCGGCGTCGCGAGCGCCGGGCGATTCAGGGGATAATCCCCGACGTCGAACGCGAGACGACCTGTCCCTCGCCAAAATCCAATCCGGTCTCTTCGACGACGACTTTCGAGTGGTGCCTGCGTGATCCCGACGGTTCCACACGGTTGAAGAAGCTGGGAAACCTCGCGTCGGGGGAGCGCACGGGTCCCGATTGGTCTCGTCGTGCGTGGTTCCGACACACGAGTCCCGTCGAAGGGACCGCGAACGCCGTCCCACCACTCAGGCCTTCAGGCCGCTTGGCGCCACTCGTATCGATGGTGCAGGCCACCGCTTCGCGGATGGCCGACGATCTCGGTGTCGCCGTTTGGCTTGGAGGCCGGGACTCGCATCGACGGTGTGCCCTTGCCTAGCCCGAGGTGCGTTCTGTCGTCGTGGTAGTAGGCGACAAACTCGGAGAGGAGTCGGTGCAGGTGCCGCTCGTTGAGGACGATCACGTGGTCGAGCAGATCTCGCCGCACGGTCGCGACCCAGCGTTCCGCCGCACCGTTCTGCCAGGGGCTGTACGGCGTGATCTGCTTGCGCCGGATGCCCAGGTGCTCGATCACGGCGAGGACGTTGGCTCCGTACTTCTTGTCGTTGTCGAAGATGAGGTGCCGAGGGGCGGCGTCGTATGCGAACGCCTCGCGAAGCTGCTGGATAATCCACGCCGCGGTCGGGTGTTCGGTGACGCGGACGTGCAGCACGGTGCGACGTGCGTGGTGAATCACGAAGAAGACGTGGAGCACGCGGAACGTCGCCGTGGGCACGGTGAAGAAATCCATCGCGGCGAGGACCTCGCGGTGGTTGCAAAGGAAGTTGCGCCACCGCTGCCGCGCTTCGGGATCGGCGGGGCGCCTTGGCATGATTCGGGAGACGGTACGTTCCGACACGTCGAAGCCAAGCATGAGGAGCTCGCCGTGAACGCGCGGCGCACCCCAGGTCGGGTTCTCTGCCGCCATACGCCGGACCAGGCGACGGATTTTCGCTTTTGTCGACGGGCGTCCGATGAGCCGGCGACGCTACTTCCAGGTCCAGTACTTCTTGAATCCCTGGCGGTGCCAGCGTACGACCGTGTCGGGCTGAATGACAATCAGGGCCTCTTTCCAACGCGGCCAGAAGCGGCGCAGGGCGACCCAGAAGAAACGATCGGCCGCCCGCATCCTCGGCCGAGGTCGCTTGGCCGTGAGGACGGCAAGTTGCTGGCGGAGGACGAGGTTCTCGATCAGCAGGTTGGACCGCGACGCTGGGAGACGTCGGAGCCAAGCCAGTATGAAGTCGATTCGGGGGAACATCGCGACAGGATGGAGGGCTGCCGGGGCGGGGTCAACAACGCCACCTGCCTGGATTCGCGGTTCGATCCGGGGCGTACAACCCTTTCACTGTCAGCGCGGATGGGGTTTTGGCGAAGGACAGGTCGGCCAGGGGTGGCGACGCGACACGACGCGACATTGTCCCCCCGCCGCGCACGAAAACGTAGCCGTGTCTTACAGGACGGAAGACCGCGTTCGCCTCGGGTGCGTTCGGAGGAGACACCCCGAAGCGTCGCTGAGCTTGACCGCCGACAGGTCCGGACTCATGTTCGAAGTCGAAGGTCAGCCGTGCGATTCAAAGAACACGAGTGACGCTCTCGTGCACGTCGAAGTTCTGGAGGATCTCGCCATGAAGTTCAGTTCATCCCGTTACCTCGTCAGCGCCCTCGTTGCCGTCGCCATCACGATTTTCATTTCTGCATGTGGGAGCGGACGGTCCGCGGGCACGCCGGCCGCGCCGGCCGCGGAAGCGGCGGCTCCCGCGGTAGCCGCAAACACGCCCCCCGCAGGGGGCGTACCACCCCGGGTCGTCCCTCCGCCCGCCGAATCCCCGGAGGCCGCTCCCGCCGTGTCGAAGCCGACGAAGCCCGCGCCTTCGAAGCCGAAGCCGCCGGTCGCGACGCAATCGAAGGGAGCGCCCGCGCCCGGGCCCGAGCCGGTCGTGAAGACGGTGGCGGCCGGAACCGAGCTCAATCTGGAGTTTCTCGCCGGCGCCTCCAGCACGACGAGTCACGTCGGCGATCCCGTGCGGGCGCGCTTCACGCGGGCTGTCGTCGTCGACGGAGTGACCGTGATCCCCGAGGGCGCGATCGCGACGGGCACGGTGACCGAGGCGATGCCGCTCAAGAAGATCGGCGGGACGGCCAGCCTCGGGCTGAAATTCGACACGCTCGAGCTGGACAGAGGTGCCACCGCCGCGATCGCGGCGGATTTCCGCCAGCAAGGGAAGAGCGAGACGGGAAAGGACGCCGGAACGATCGCCGGCGCGACCGCGGGTGGCGCTCTGCTGGGACGGCTGTTGAGCAAGAACGACAAGACCAAGGGAACGCTCATCGGGGCGGTGGTCGGCGCGGCGGCGGGCACCGGGATTGCGGCGACTACCAAGGGCCAGGAGATCGAGCTACCAGTCGGAACGAAAGTGGCGCTCCACCTCGAGACCCCGCTGACCCTCACCGTGCAGCCGTCGACGTAGGCTCTCGCTGGACCCCGACCGCTGCAAGACCGTCGATCGACGAGTGCCGCATCCGCTCGCGGGCGGTGAGGGTGGTAGGGGATAGGTGCGGCACCCGCACAGGTTCCCTCGGTGGGGGAGGAAGTCAAGGCGATGGGTTCTAAGCTCCCTCCGCGATCGGGCTGGACTCCCGGAGTCCTAGAATCGCCTCCCCGCAAGGGAGTGCAGGTTCGAGCCCTGCCTCCGGCACGACGAGCGCCTATGCGGCGCGGGTGCCTTGTATTGAGAAAGCTCGGTGTTGGTCGCAGCTGCAGCGATGGATACTGATTCGGAACCGTGGACATCCGCGTCCCCGCGCTCGACGATTCACGGGCACGCGCCGCCAGTGCGCGGCGTGCCGCCGGATCCGATACCCAGGTTCGCGCCGCAGACGTTCTCGGAACGCACGAGGTAGTAGAAGACGGGGCCGGGATTAGTGGGATCGCTCGCCGAGGTCGCGGTGATGTTCGACGCCACGCAGGCGGGCGACAAGAAGTTCGACGCCGCGCCGCTCCGGACAAGATCGTACTGGACGGTGACCCCGCCCGGCGCCGACGGAACGGACCACTGGAGGAGAATCTTGCCTGAGGGGAAGAGCAGGCCGATCGCCTCTCCCGGTACCGCCCAGAAGGACGGGTTGGACGGTGCGCAGTCGGAAGCGTCCGAAACGCCGTCGCCATCCGAGTCCGAAGGTCCCAGCTGCGTCGTCTCGCTGGAGCCCTCGTTCCCCGGTGAAGACTCCCTGACCGCCATCGAGGCCCGGGCCAGGTTGGTGATGGGGCCCGGCGTGATCGGCGCCGTGACGACGACGGTGACACCGGCCGAACCACCGGCGCCGAGGTCGCCCAAGTTACAGATGACCGGGGCGGAGCCTGTGCAGGACCCTTGGGTTGCCGACGCAGAGACGAGCGCCGATCCCGCCGGTAGATCGTCGCGAAGGGCGACCACCGAGGCGGGATAGGTACCGAGGTTTCGGACGGTGATCGAATAGGTCACGTTCTCGCCGGGCAGTGCCGGATCCGGGGCGTCCGTCTGGGACACGGCGAGGTCGGTGGGAGGACCGACCTTGCAGTCATGCGAGACGGAGAGAAGGTAGTTCCCGGCCGTCCCACCGGACCAACCCACCTTCGCGAAGTAGGTACCTCCTGTGCGGATCCGGTAGGCAATCGCCTCACCAGGAGATGTCGGGGTGTTTGCAGCGAGGTTGCCCGCACCGGAAGCGCTTGACGACGTCGACCCGCTGTCGTTCACGAGCGCAAGCGAGACCCCGGCGGAGTCCAACAGCGCGAGGGATCCATTGAGCGGCGTGTTGTCCCGCGTCGGGTCCAGGTCGAGCTGGACCACGATGAGCTCTCCGGCCACGGCGAAGAAGAAGAAGACATCCACATCCGAGGAAGAGGCCAGCGTGCCGGCGTAGTACTCGGCAACGCTACCGGTCGCCGTGCCGGTGGTGTCGTTGGGCTCGGCCTCGGTGGCAGCGTTGGCGGCGGGAGGCTGAATGCTGGCGTAGAGACGATACGGCTCCGCCTGGGCGGCGGCGTTGTAGTGGCTCACCCGCAGATACGAAGCGGATCCGTCCACGGGTGTGCCGGACGCGTTGGGGGCGATGATGCCGAACGCAGCGTCGTTGTTCAGGTCGTCGTATTCGAGCGTGTCCGTCTCCGTCGTCACGCGCAGATCGAAATCGGTGCTGTTCCCGGCGGCTCCGTCGACCATCGCGAAGACCTTCGAGCCGCTCGCCGGAGCTCCGATAGCGAAGAAGTCCGCGTCCCCCGCGGGGGTGATCGCACCTTCCACGCCGCACCCCAGATCGTCCGCTGCCGAGGGCGAACCATTCGGCTCTACCTCGGCATCGCACCGGTTCACCTCGATGGTGAAGCTCCCGCCCGACGTGGTCGCGTTCTCGTCCGCATAGACGTAAACCGCCTGACCCGCGCCCAACGGGAGGCAGCTCACCTCCTCGTCCGGGTAGGCCGCGTTCCTGTTTGCCGCTCCGAGGCAGTCGGCGACGATCGCAGGTGACGCAACCGAAGGGCAATCCGACGCCACGTAGAGCACGGCGTTCCTCGCCGAGTCGAATCCCGTCACTCGGAACGAGTACCTTCCGTCAGTGGGTGCGGTGAAATTGTAGGCCACGTCGCCACCGGGGGCCGTCGACACGGTCTGGCTTACTCCGGCGAAGCAGCCGGACCCGCTGGGCAGCTGCGTGTCGTTCGCGGCCGCGACGGTGGTGCCGGACACGGGGACATCCAGAGCCAGAGGCACGGCAGCGCCGCAAGCGTCGTTGGGGGGGCCGACGAGTTGGCTCACCATCATCTGGACCGACGCGTTCCCGGCGGTAGGCGGCGTGGTCCCGTACTGCCACACCCCGATGTGGTAGGTGGTCCCGGCCGTCAACGCGACGCCGTCGATCACCGATTGAGCCGCCTCGCCGAGGCATGAGTCGTCATCGCACGCTCCAGGCATCTCGGTGAGCCCGGTGCATGCGCCTGTGTAGATCGCCATCGCCGTGTCGTCCACAGTCGTGCCCGTGGGAGCGTTGGCGCAGACGGCGAACGTGTAGCGCCCGCCGACCGCCGGGGTGAACGAATACCAGATGCTCCGAGAGACGTTGCTCTGGCAGGACGGAGAAGACGGGTCGCCGGTGGTCGTGGCACCGCTGATGTCCGCCGTGAGCAGCGTCGAATACGGGAACGGTCCGGAATCCGGGATGAGCTCCGATGCTCCGCAGAGATCGTTGGGCGGGGCGGGCCCGGGCGGGGGGTGCTGGAGGACCTGGAGCTGCACGGCGCTCGCGCCAGCCGGCGGCGCGGTCGGATCAAACTTCCAGGCCACGATGTGATAGGCGATCCCCCCCGTCAGGGCCACCCGGCTGAGAACCGATTGCTGACCGGCGCCGGCGCACGAGTCGTCATCGCATCCGCCCGGTAGTTCGCCGAGTCCCTCGCACGAACCGGAGCCCTGGGAGGAGGCGTAGATCGCCAGGACGGTGTCGTCCACGGTGGTCGCCGTCGGGGCGTCGGGGCAGAGAGAGAAGGTGTAGGCGCCGCTCGTCGCCGGCGTGAACGAGAACCAGACGCTGCGCGAGACGTTGCTCTGGCAAGAAGGGACGGGCGGATCCCCGGTGCTGGTCGCATCGGCGATGTCCACGACGGTGGAGAGATAGGGAAACGGGCCGCTTCCGGGGATGACGTCGGCGCCGGAACACTGGTCGTTCGCAGGCAATGCCAGGGCCCTTGCGGCCGTGACCGAAAAGGCTCCCTCGGGCCGAGCCGGTGGATCCTTGGAGGCCGTTAGCCGTCCTGTGAGCTGGATCGGAAAGGCATGATCGTCGCCTTGCACCGCGAGTCGCAGGTCGCTGCCGAAAACCTGCTGCCCCTCGATGCGCTCCCAGAGTACGGCCACGTCCCTCCCGTCGGCGTCCACGCCGCGAAGATCGCGGTAGACGAGGACCGGAGCCGCCCGACGATCCCGGAACTCGACTCTCCGGCCGTCCTGAGCGACCTTGGGCGTGAGGGATCCGGTGACGCGGAAGTCGAGATAGAGAAGACCGTGCTCCGCGTCGGGGAGGATCTCGATGACGTGCTGAATGCCTGAGGGATCGTTTCGGAACCGTTCGGTGTACGCCGGTCTCAGAAGCTCTACGTCGTCGTCTGCGACGCGGAGGGACGGATAGGCCGCCGGCCGGAGACCGTCGGGCCGGCCGCACCGGAAAAGGGAGAGCGCCCAATCCCACGGCGGTGATTCCGGCGCCGCGGGGACCAAGCGCACTTCATCGGCCGAGATCCGAATCCGGATCCGTTGGGATGCGTTCTCCGCCGTCCAGAGACCGGGCGTTTCGCGAATGGGCCTGTACGTGGAGGTCGCATCGCCGGGCGCGGCAACAGCTCCCATGCAAGCAAAGATCGCGATCAGTGTGGCCGACGACAGGAAAACGAGAACCGTCCTTCGTTGCATGGGCCCGTCTCGCGGCGTGGGAGAGCTCGAGAGCGAGCAACGGCCGCCCCTGCAAGCGGCGGCCGTCGCGTCGTTGTGAGTCGAACTAGTAGTCGATGCCCTTGATGTAAGTGCGGGGGGCATCCGGAATCGGAATGACGAGGTTCGGTCGCATCATCTCGTTGTCTTCGTGATCGACGATGTGGCAGTGCCACACGTAGCCGTGGCCACCGTTCGGATTGAAGTCGTAGTGAGCGTCGGCCGGAGGCGTCGTGGCCGGGTAGGCTGTCGGCGCCCAGCGTACGGCGATCCGCGTCACCTGTCCCGGAAGCATGGCCACCGTGTCCTTCCAGCCGCCTTCGTTCGCGTTCGGAGGCTTCGCGGGGCCCTTGAGGAAGCGTCCGACTGCGGGGTTCCCGCCAACAGCGCCATCGGCATTGGGAATTCTGTAGTCCGAGGGAGGACCGTAGCTGTCCACCACCTCGCCGCCGTAAGCGGTCGCGTACGTCGCCAGGTACTTCTTGGTGTCGAGATTCTGGCGGTTCATGAGCTGGAACTGAACGAGGTGAAGGTGGATCGGATGGGCATCGGCGGTCAGGTTGATGATCTCCCAGACTTCGGTCTCACCTTCCTTCGGGAGCTCCGAGTACCCGGTGAGGACCCCGTTCACGTCGACCGCGGTGAAGTCGGGGCGGATCTCACCGTCGGCCCCCGTCCCGTTCCACCTCGTGTTGTTGACGAGGACCTCGAGCGGTCCGCCGAGATACGTGATGTCGTTCACCGTCATGGGCATCCCCATGACTTCGTTGAGCGTCAGCTGCCTCTTGACCTGCGCGGTCACGCCCGCCGCAAGCGTTCCGGCCGTGGGATCGACGAGCCGGACCAATGGGTCGCGCAGGGCCGCCCCGGTCGACGGATCGAAGCTGGTGTCCGGCGAGCCGTCTCCGGCGATCACCCGGAATTGCATGACCCGTCCCATGGTGGTCCCCGACGGCGTCTCGCCATTGGGGTAGGGAGCCTTGGCCACGTTGCGTAGCAGCAGCCTGGTCCCCGGTGTCAGGCCCGCGAAGTCGATGATCACATCGGCCCTCTCACCGGGCATGAGCACGAGCTTCGAGAGCCCGCCGCCCGAGGTCGGATTGATCGCGACCGGCCGATCCAACATCGCGCCGTCGGTGCCGATCTGCCACATCACAGGGCCCTTGACCTTGGTCACCTGGTTGGCGAGGAACATCTCATAGGTGCGGGCGTTCGATCCGTTGACGAAAACGAACCGGTACCGCTTCGGCGCGACCTCGAAGTAGGGCCACACCTTTCCATTCACGGCGATGGTGTCGCCGAGGAACTCCGGCACCCAGTAGGGGTGATCGGGGTTCGAGATGTACGGGAGCCCTGCATGGAAGAAGAGCTGCCCGTTCTTGTCGAAGCTTCGGTCCTGCACCACGAGGGGTGTGATCGGAGGGAGGTTGGCGGGAATCGACGTATCCGCCGGGTCGACGACGACGTAGCCCCCCGCCAGGCCGGCGTAAACGTTCAGCCGGGTGGCTCCGAGGGTATGGTCATGGAACCAGATCGTCGACATCTCTTGGTTGTTGGGGTAACGGTAGACCGCCGTGTTTCCGCCGAGGCTCTCGCTCCCAGGTTTGGTGTAGTAGCCGTGTCCCTGGTACATGCCGTCGCTCGTGAACCAGGCGTCCGGCCCGCCGTCGAGCTGGGGAGGCACATCACCGCCGTGGAGGTGGACTACCGCCGGAATCGAGTCCTGGTAATTCTCCGCGCATTCGCCCATCGGCGGCATCCCCGGCATCATCATGGCCTCCTCGGCGCAGTGGTTTTCTTCCCTGCCGAGCGGGTCGGCCCAGTGGAGGGTCTGATCGACCGAGTTCTTGTAGGCGAGCACGTTCGTCGTGGCCGCGCTCCCGAGGTTGTTCACGTACGTGATCTCGGTCGGGATGCCGCGCTGGGCCACGATGACGGGCCCGAGGTAGGAGGTTCGGGGAGTCGTGGGGCACGTGTTGCCCACGATGTAGCCCCACGTCCAGGTCTCCGGGATCACTCCCGGCGCGAACGTCCCGGTCGGCAGCACGGTCGACTTGAACTCGCACATCGTGAGGGTCAGGCTCTGGGTCCCGTCGGCGACGGGCAGGCTGGGCAGCGGGTCCTTGAACTGCGGGACCTCGTTGCCGGGCAGCGGCACCTGCTGGGACGTCAGCCCCAACGTGGTGGAAGCCGCGGCGAGCGCGGCCAGAATGATCATGACAACGGCACTTCTGCGCATGGCGATTGCCCCCTTCCTGGCTATCGAAAGACCCTGCGGTTCCTCGCTGCAAGCGCAATGCCGCGGCGGCGTTCTCCGCTGTCCGCTTGTGGAGTGAATCGGTCCGGCCGGTGGAATCGCGTCATTCAGCGCCGAACGGAGGCATCGACTCGCACGGCATCCGCTGTGCGGTGCGATCCCAGGTGCACTTACCGCCCCGCATCGGAGACGACTGCGTGAACTCGCGCGGTGCCTGCGTGATTTCACACTTCCAGTGACACGATTTCGTCGGTCAGGGCGCGCCACGGAGCTTGTGCCTCGCCAAAACTCAATCCCTCTCTCTCGATGACGGTTTTCCGGGAACACGCCCGGGCTGCTGCCGGCTTCACGCCGCTACAGAATAAGGATGTGGCGGTGGGTGACTGCGCGGGTTGCAAATCGTTGCGACCACGGTCGTTCCGACACACGAATCCCTCGCTGGGACCGCGAACGTCGTGCGGAATGTCGGGCTGTCAGGCGGCCTGACGCCACTCGTATCGATGATGCAGGCCGCCGATTTGTGGATGGCGGACGATCGCGGCGAGGACCTCGCGCACCAGCTGGGCGCGGAGAGCCGGGCTGATCCGGAAACTACCGAAACGGACAACACGGGGGATCAGGGCGGCGCTCCGCCGGCCATGTTGATTCTCTTCCCGGTCTTTTGCGGTGGCCGATTTCGAAGTCCGGAGTAAATTGATCCGGAGTGGGGGACATCATCATGAATCGCGCGCCTTTCCTTCGATTCCTGTCGTTGATCGCCAGCGTGAGCCTGGCCTTCGGAGCACCTTACGCGGGAGATCCGAAGGAGCCGCAGACGTCGAAGCACGGAGCCGAGAACCGCAAGAGCGCGTGGAAGGTGCACGTGGTGCAAGGCGGGCGCGCGGTTTACCGCCGCGGCGGCGAGATCCTCGTCCAGCTCCAGCCGGGCGTGAGCCACGACGTGCTGAGCACGCGCGCGTTGACGTCGATGATCGGAGGAATGCGGACGTTCGGCGGCGGTCTCGAGGCGGTGACCTTCGACGAGGAATCGGTCGACTTCGCCACGATCCACGAGCGGCTCCTCGCCACAGCCGGGGTGCTGCGCGCCGAGCCCAACATCCTCTTCTCGACCCAGGGGAACGACAGCCCGGGCCCGCGCGTCGACATCGCTTCCAACCAGTGGCACCTCCAAGGCACGCCTGGCCACGCCCGCCTCATGGGTCGCTCGCACGCGCCCCTGCCGTCGGGCCGGGCGACTCGCGTCGGCGTGATGGACACCGGCGTCGACTACACCCACGAGGAGTTCGCCGGGCGAACGCGACCGGGCGTGAACCTGATCAGCCATCCGTTTCCGGACGAGGATCCCGAGAGCGCGGCGGACCTGAACGGGCACGGGACGCGTGTCGCGGGCATCGTGGCCGCGGCGGACGACGGGAACGGAGTCCTCGGCATCAACCCCCGCGCCGAGCTCTTAAGCATCAAGGTCTTCAACCGCGACGGCGACGCGTACCTTGCGGATGTCGTGGCCGGCATCGATTGGGCCATCGCGCATCGGATTCAGGTGCTCAACATGTCCTTCGGGACCTACGAGCGCTCCGAGTTTCTCGAACAGGCGATCGAGCGGGCGCGGGGGGCGGGCATCCTGCTGATCGCCGCCGCGGGGAACGACGCGGCGGAGACGGCGATGTTCCCCGCCGCCTTCCCGGGCGTCCTGTCGGTCGGGGCGTATGACGGGCACGGGGAGACCAGCGCGTTCTCGAATTGGGGCTCGGAGGTCGACTTCCACGCGCCCGGCGACGAGATCCTGACGACCGATCTCTGGCGCGACGGCTACTACCCGTACACCGTGTTTCGCGGCACCTCGGCGGCCGCCGCCTACGTCACCGGCGTGGGCTCCTTGTTGATCGAGCAAGGCACCTCGGCGGATGCGACCGCGGATCTCCTTCGAGACAACGTCGTCGCCCACGCCAACGAGTCCGGCGACCGAAATCCTGACCCATGGCTGAATAGTCGGCTGATCCTGTCGCACCTCCTCCACGAGCCATACTCGGAGGTGACGATCGTCTCGTTCAAGACCGGGCGATCGATCTTCCAGCACGCGGACGACGTCTCCGTCGGTTACGAGGTCCAGAACACCGGGCGGTTGCCCACGAAGCCGGGGCCGGCGTGGCTCACGGTGCGCGAGGGCGAGGCATCGAGACGCGTCACCCTCTCCAGCATCCCTCGACTCGGTCCGGGCGAGCGCCACAGGGTGACCACCGTGGTCCCGGTCTCGCGGTTTCTCGGCCAGGCCGACGCGAGCGATCATCGGCTCCGGGTCGAGCTGGCTCTTGGGGACTTCCCGGAGGCGGTAACCGCACACCGCAGGCTCCTGGTCACCGAAACGCCACGGACCACGATCCGCATCCCGGCGCTGTGGGCGAGCCCGCTCGATTTCAAGGACGCCGACGCCGAGCGGACACTTTTCGCCACGGTCGAGAACGCCGGCCGGGCGAGGGAGGAGGGCCTCACGGCTCGCGCCTATGCGGTGGCCGCGGTGCACGAGGGCGTGTACAGCGTGCCGAAGATCGATCTCGGGACCATCGAGGTCGGATCGCTGGCGCCGGGTGAGACTCGTCGACTGAGCCTCGAGCTGACGAACTTCACCCCTCCGGACCAGCGGATGACCTTCTGGTTGGAAATCCAAAGGGAGGGGCAGCGACTCGCGAGGCGCCTTCAGGCCTACCGGTACGCCGGGGCGACGGACACCGCGACGCCGCAGTACGCCGAGTGGGTGCACCAGGACATCGCCGACGAAGCGATCAAGTTGCTCGAGTCCCAGGGGATCTACATCCCGGATCTCCAGAATCCACAGTACCGTGGTCAACCCTCGCATTCCAATTCGTGGCCCGTGCTCGGCGGCTTGCCCACCGGGACGTGGTGGTACCCGGGTTACTGGAGCGACGCCTGGCTTGCCAGCGATCCCGCCGGTGCGGGGTTCTTCGGTCTCGCGCTCAGCGACCTCACGTTAGTCGACGGCGCGAACGATTGCGACTTCGTGGACGTTGCCTTCGGGTATTCGGAAGAGGACACCTTCGACAGCCACTTCTGGATCGTCGATACGTCCGATGACAATGGTCTCGACTCTGGAAGCACCAACCATCACAGCGCCCTCACGAAGCTGCGGGCGCTGCTCTACGGGGACGGGACGACCCACTGCGCCGGCGGCTGTCCGGGCGCAGGCCCGGCGACGGATCTCCACCTGTTCCATGGCGCCATCGATCACTACCTCGAGGGGCACAAGCAGGCCGCCTGGTGGTTCCTCGGTCACGCCGTCCATCTGGTCGGAGATCTCTCGGTCCCCAGCCACGTCGACAACGAGAATCTCCACGGCGTCTATGGGGCCACCTACCACTTCTGGATGGACGACGACAACAACTCCCTCTGGAGCTACGTCCAGGCGAGGCAACAGGGCGGGTACGTCGACCCATACGACTCCGCGAACGCGGGCGACCCGCTGCGCTATCTCGCCTACACGACCGCGCAGTTGGGCAACTCGTTCCCCTGGGCCTCGTTGACTCTGGGCACCACCTTCGGCAGCGACGGGAATCGGACGGCGGGAGGCGCTCTTCCTCACTACGACACGAAGATGCCGGGACTCTTCGCGCAGCTCGACTACCGGCCGACCGCCGAGTGGCACGTCCAGAAGGACGAGATCTTCGACTACAAGCCGTGGGACTACGGCTGCGACCTCGTCGACTTCATAGGAGTCTCCGAGTACCACGAGGATTGCTGGGACCACGACGGTCACGCGGACTGGGACAACACCGACGACGGCGGAAACAACGTCGACGGTGACCTGTATCGCATCGGGCGGGTCAACTACCCGTACGCGATCCGCGCCGCCGCGGGACTGATCTACTACTTCGCCGTCCAGACCGGGCAGATCACGCCGAACACGCTGATCGTCACGGACAGCGCCAACTCCGGCCCCGGCACGCTGCGCGACACGATCGCCGCCGCACCGGCGGGCTACACGATCCGGTTCGCCGAGAGCCTGGACGGTGCCACGATCTCCCTCGCGAGTCAGCTGCTGATCAACAAGGACCTCACGATCGATGCGTCGGCCCTACCGAACGGGCTGACGGTCACCGGCAACGGCGCCGTGCGCGTCTTCGAGATCGGCAGCGGCAGGACGGTGTCGATCGTCGGTCTCACCATCACGCGCGGCTACGCCGACTACGGCGGTGGGATCCGAAACAACGGCACTCTGGCCCTGGCCGACGCGAACGTCATCAGCAACTTCGCGGTGAATCAGGGGGGCGGAATCTACAACTACTTCGGGAATGTCACCCTGCGCCGGGTGACGATGTCCAGCAACATCACGAACGGCCAGGGCGGTGCGATCTGGGCCGCCGGCGCGACGACCTACGTCGAGAACAGCACGATCCAAGGGAATCTGGCGAGCTACCACGCCGGGATCGCCAATGAAAACGGAACGGTAACGGTCGTTCATTCGACCATCACCGGGAACAGCGCGTCCGCCGGCGGAGGATACGGCGGCGGCCTGAGCCACCTCCAGTTCGGTTCGGCAACGACGATCGTCGAGAACAGTATTGTCGCCCAGAACTCGGCGGCCAGCAGCCCGGACGTCTACAAGAACACGGGCTCGTTCACCCCGACCGGGCCCAATCTCATCGGCGTCAACGGCAACGCGAGCACGGAATTCCCCGCCGGTCCGCTCGTGGGAACGCCGGCCGGCCCGTTGAATCCCCAACTGCATCCGCTCATGGACAACGGCGGCCCGACCCTGACCCGGGCGCCGATCCCCGGCTCGCCGGCCATCGACGCGGCCGTGCTGACGGCGCGCTCGCCTCTGACCGACCAGCGCGGATCCTACCGCGCGGGCGGGCCCGACAACGACCTCGGGACCGTCGAGCTCTCGGAATGCGGCAACGGCGTCCTGCGCGCGGGCGAGGCGTGCGACGACGGCAACTACGTTAACGGCGATTGCTGCTCCGTCTACTGCACCTACGAGGCGGCGGGAACCACCTGCGATGCGGACGGGAGCGTCTGCACGGACGACGTCTGCGACGGCTCGGGCTCCTGCGCGGCCGGCGCGGCCCTGGATTGCAACGACGGCAACGTCTGCACCGACGACGCGTGCAACGCCGCGACGGGATGCCAGAACATCGCCAACGCCGCTACCACCTGCGACGACGGCAACTGGTGCACCACCGCGGATACCTGTTCGGCCGGCGTCTGCGTCGGCGGTCCGCCCCCGCCCGTGCCGTTTTCGGTTCCGGTGCTGCAGGCGACCGACTCCACCACGTGGACCTGGACGCCGGACGTCGATGCCGCCGGCTACGACCTCGTCAAGGGTGACCTCGGCCTGCTCCGCGCGAGCGGCGGCAACTTCGTCACGTCGACCACGGATTGCCTCGGGAACGACATGACGGCGACGACGCAAAACGATGCGGTCATGCCGACTCCGGGCAGCGCGTCGTTCGTTCTGGTCCGTGCCGAGAACTGCATGGGCTCCGGAACCTACGACAGCGGAGGCGCGGGTCAGGCCGTCTCGCGCGATGCCGGAATCGACGCGGCCGCGATCAGCTGCGCCCTCGGCGCTTGCCCGTGCTGGCCCGGCGGCCCGCAGGAGATCGCGGCGCGGCACCTGTCGACCCACCCGCTGACGACATGCAGCATCGGATCCGGCGCCCCGACTCCCGACCGGTCGTACACCGCGCTCTTCTCCTACAACGACGCGGTGCACGACGAGTACGCGACCCAGGTCTTCAAGGGGTACTCCGGCCGGCCCGCCGGACAGGACTACTGCCAGTCGTACAACTCGTGCTACGTGATCATCGATACGTGCGCGCCCAACGGATGCTACGAGTCCGAACCGTGCGATCCGAGCGTCTGGAGTCCCCCGGCCGACGTGGACATGGCGATCACGCCCGGTGAGAAGGCGGCGTGCATCGAGGCCTTCCAGGCGGCCCAGGTGATCCTGGGGTGCAACTAGGGTCGAGCCGGGTGCGAAGTCCTCGCCGCGCACGATATGAATGGCATCTATTGACATTGACTGCCATTCACCCGATATTGCTGCTCGGGAGGTGAATCGCATGACCAGCCTCAACATTTCCCTGCCCGAGCCCTTGCGCGAGTGGATTGAAGCCCAGATCAAGCGCGGCCGCTACGGCAACGCAAGCGAGTACTTGCGCGACCTCATTCGCCGCGACCAAGAGCGCCAAGCCCAGGAACGATTGGAGGACCTCCTCCTCGACGGCGTGAAGAGCGGGCCGGCCTCCTACTTGACCAAACGGGATTGGGCTGAGCTTCGCACCGACGTCGCCGAGCGCCTCGAGAAGCGTCGGGGTGCCCGTGTCAAGAAATCGCGTTGAGAAGCGCCCACAGGCGATAAGAGACCTTGCCGACATCGCGGTCTACCTCGCCGAAGAAAGCGGGAGCGACGAACTTGCGTTCCGCTTCCTCGACGCAGCCGAGGCCAGCTTCGACAGTCTGGCCGCCATGTCCGAGCTGGGAACGGCGAGGACGTACAACAACCCGGCACTCGTGGGCGTACGAATGTGGCGCGTGGCCGGGTTCCCGAATCACCTCATCTTCTATCGACCGATCGAGAGTGGCGTCGAGGTCATCCGCGTCCTCCATGCGAACCGCGATATCGAATCTTTGTTCGGAGGCAGAGGTTGAGACGTTTGTCGGCGGTTGCGCGGAATGGTGTGCGGGTTCGATTCCCGCCGCCTCCACCCCCCCCGACCAGCAAGCGTGTCGCGCCGCCGCAAGTCGCAAATCCTCCTGGGACCACAACCGGCCACCCGTGTACCGTGGCGATTTGGGGGCTATGCGGCTGTGCGGAGCCCAGCCAAGTACCGGTTCATAGCGCGCCCCCGCTACCAACCCACAGGTAGAATTTGCAGGTAACAAGCTCCCAACACACGGGAGTGTGCGCATCCGAATATCGAGGCTGGCCTCGCCGTGAACGACGGTGACGCCGCCCACGAACGCCCGAACGAAACGCACGCTACCGAGGATCGTGCAGGTCCTCGTTGCCGTGAGCCACTGGACGAACATATACTGTGGTCGATGGTCAAGCAGATCCTCGTTGAACTCGACCCCGAGACCGCCGCGCGCCTCGAACGCGCCGCCCCCGCACGCTCGCGCCGCCGCTCGGAGTTCATCCGTGGGGCCATCCGTCGTGCCCTGTGGGAGTTGGAGGAGCGGGAAACCCGAGCGGCGTATCTCCGCGACCCTGACGCGGCGGATGGAGCCTGGCCCGAACCGCCGTGGGAACCCTGGACGATTGCGGAGCCAAAACGCCGGGCGAAGAAGCAGTGAGACAGTTCGAACTGCGTTGGGCAAATCTCCCGCGACCTGCGGGCCGTAGGCCGGTGCTTCTGCTCTCCCGCACTCCCGCCTACGAGTACCTTCAAAAAGTCCTCGTTGCGGAGGTCACGACTCGCGTGCGCGGAATTCCGCAGGAGATCCCCTTAGGGAAACGCGAAGGTCTTCCTCGCGCCTGCGTCGCAAATCTCGACGCCGTGCGGCCGATCGAGCGAAGCCTCATCGGTGATCGGCTCGGCCTCCTTGGCGCGTCACGACATTGCGAGGTGAAGCGCGCGTTGGGATACGCGCTCGATTGGGCGGAGCTCAAGACTCTGGCGTGAGCACGCCTCGATTTCGTCTCTGCCAGATTTCACACCCTGCTCATTTTTGATTCGCGCTCTTCGCCATCCCCCTTGTCGTCGACGCGGACGCGGCTAGCCCCGCTACCAATCCCTTCCAGTTCGCCTCACTTTCGACTATTTTCGGCGTCCCGAACCCTGCCAGGGGCCGAGATCGTCGATCCTGGGTCATCCTACGAGTCCGTTTTTCTCCCAGAAGGCGTTCCAGCGTCTGAATGTAGCCGAGCCACTAGGAAAACATCGACAATCTCATGTTTTGTCGACAGGTCGTCTCGTCAGCGCTTCGCAGCGGTTCGAGGCCTCTCTCCACCGGCGTGTTGGAATTCCGACATTGACGGCGCCACGCAAGGAACCGACCTTTCCTGAGATCGGGGGCCAGGTGAGGACGTTTGTCGCGTGCGCTGCGCTCGTGTTCGCTGTGGCCGCCTCGCACCATGCGACCGCTCGCGAACTGACGTTCGAAGATCGCGTCGCCGCGCAGAAGGCGATTGAGCAGGTCTACTGGAAGCACCGGATTTGGCCGAGGGAGAACGCCTCCGCAAAGCCACCGCTTTCCGCTGTGATATCGGATGATGCGATGCGCGCGAAAGTCGACGACTACTTGCGGGCGACGAGCGTGCTTCAAGCGCTCTACGGGGCTTCGATCACGTCCTCGCAATTGCAAGCCGAGATTACCCGCATGGTCGATGAGACCCACGATCCGGGCGTGCTTCGCGAACTGTTCGCGGCGCTCGGGAACGATCCGTTCGTCATCGCCGAGTGTTTGGCGCGCCCGGTCCTTGCGGATCGGATGATCCGGAACGGATACGCGAGAGACGAACGCTTTCACGGGGCGCTCGGGCGGGAGGCCGCCTCGGCGCTGGCTCGCGCGACGAGCGTGGATTCGATGAAGCTGATGGGCGCGCAATACGGCCAGGTGACGTGGACGCTTGGCGCGGATGGTGATGAAAGCAACATTCCATCATCAAGCGAGGGCGACGTCGTCGTGCTGACCGAGGGCGAGTGGAACGCCAAGGTGCGCGAACTGGACGCGCTGTTCGCAAGCGATGGGACGTCTCCGTTCCACACGGTCAGTCCGCTCCAGGAAACCAACACGGCATTCTTCGCCACGACCGTTCTCGAATCCGGTCCCGGTCGCATGAAGACCGCGACCGTTGTTTGGCCGAAGCAGTCGTTCGACGCGTGGTGGGGGCAAGCTCGGGGTTCGTTTACGAACGCGTGGCCCGTGCCTGACGCCTCGTACTCGCTCACCCTGCCGCAGGAGGGTGGCTGTGTCCGCGATAGCTGGTCGCCGATCCGGTCAGGAGTGCCCGAGGCCCGATCCGTTCACACAGCGGTCTGGACCGGCGTCGAGATGATCGTGTGGAGCGGCGGAATAGGCCAGTACCTTCAGACGGGCGGTCGCTACAACCCGGCGACGGATACGTGGAAGCCGACGAGCGTCGGCGCGAACGTGCCGCACGGTCGCCTCACTCACACAGCCGTGTGGACCGGCACCGAGATGATCGTCTGGGGCGGCTACTCGATCGATTCTCCGGTCGTCACGCACTACAACACAGGCGGGCGTTACAACCCGATGACCGACACGTGGGCACCGACGGGCGTCGACGCGAATACGCCCGCAGGGCGCTACCTCCACACGGCGATCTGGACCGGCAGCGAGAT
>JAQBEH010000137.1:0-34218 GCA_032124015.1 Acidobacteriota bacterium | reverse complement strand
CCCGCCCACAGATCTCCGCTCTTCCAACCGAGAACCTGGACGCCTGGCGGGATCGCCGGCCAGCGCGCCTTCAGGAACGAAGGATCGCGCGCCACGACGATGTAGGCGTCGGGCGCTAGGAGCGTGCCTCCAGGGAACGTGAACTGGACGGCCGATCCGATCGACCATCCCGACAGATCGACCGCAGCAGAGCCGGAGTTGTACAACTCCACGAACTCCAACCGCGTCGGGTCCTCGCCCTGCGCGACGGCTGCCGCTGCGGGGCGATAGTGCACCTCGTTGATCACCACCTGAGCGAAGGCACTCGAGATGAGCGCCAACAAAACCGTGATGACGCCGACGATCGATCGACACGCGTTCCTAGTCATGATTCGGTCTCCTTCTCGTTCCGTTGGCCCCGCTCGCGCACGCGAAGCGGAATGCCTCCCCTGATGCTCAACTCTTCGGATGAATCGATGGGGACATGCAGATTGATGCTCGTTGAGATGGGCACCGCCTCGAGGCTGCGCCGCGCCATCCGTAATCCCCCGGTAGATTCGCCACCCCATCCAACCGGAATGTGTGCGTGCCCGCAGTCTTACGGTGATAGGCGCGAGCGGTCTATGAGCCGACTAGATCGTTTCTCGATGGGGAACAAGGCGTGACAAATTGATCCAAATGGATCAGTGCGCGAAGAGATGGAGCGATTTAACCCTTTAATAAACGACTCCCGCCCACGGAACGACGGCAACTCGCCGCGACATCCCATCAGGCATTTCGGACCACATCGATCCGCTGCTCAGTCGTTGACCGCCGCATTTTGGGCGTAGCTTTGCGCGCAGAGGGACGCGCACCTTCCAGGAGCGCGCAGGGGTGGCCATGGGTCGTTGGATACCGGTCGAAGCGTTCGATAACGCAGGCCATGCTGTGTTCGTCTCCGACGAGGACGGTCGCGTCGAGTACTGCAATCCGGCGATGGCGAACCTTATGAAGCGGGATCGTCTGGAGATCGAGGGCCAGCGCTGCTACGAAGTCATGCGACTGCGTTCGCCGGAAGGAAAGCTGCTGTGCTGTGCGGAGTGCGCGATCCAATCCCAGGTTCGGAGAGGGAACGTGCAGCAGATGCGTCCCGCGCTTCTCTCCGTGAACGGAGATCTTCCGTGCGCGGTGGATCTTATTTCGGTCGCCGTGTCAGCTCCCGTCGGGCGCCGGATCGCGATCCTCCATGTGATCAAGAGCTCGGCAAAAGCTCGCAGCGAGAACGTCGTCGAGTTGGGTTCGCGTCGCGAGTCCGCCTCATGCGCCTGCTTGTCCCCGCGCGAGAGAGAGGTCTTGAGGCACCTGGCGAGCGGGGAGGGAACAGAAGAGATCGCCGAGGCACTCTTCCTGAGCAGCGCCACGGTGCGCAATCACATCCGCGCGATCCTCTCCAAGCTGAAGGTGCACAGCAGGATCGAGGCGATCCTGGTCTCAGTTGCGAGGCGTTAGGCGAGCCTCCCGGGACGAGCGCGGCACGGGAAAGATCCAGACGGCAATCGCCGTGAACACGGCGACCCCGCCGAGAATCGCGAGCATCCTTATATAGGGCATCCCGGCGGCCATCCGTTGTTGCGCAATGCGCCACGCCGTCACGATCCAAACGACGGTTCCCACCGCGAGACCCAACCGCAGGGTTGAAACGGCCCACGGACGCTTTACAAACACCAACGCGACCGCGGCGACGCACAAGACGGCCGGCACGATGGCGACGGCACGGTAGAAGTGCGCGGCGAGCAGGAGCAGGGCGAGCACCGCGGGGATCGATCGGAGCACCGGAGGCCTCACCCGGCGGGAAATTCGGTGTCGAGGGCGGCGGCGCAGGCGACGAGGGCGCGGTGCGCGGCCGTGTGCTTGAGGAGGGTCATCGTGTCCCCCTCGACCTTCATCTTTCCGGTGAGGATCGCGGTGGCGGCCAGCGTCTTGCCCCCCAGCACGTCCTTCCAGACAGAAAACGGCGCACGAAGCCCGAACCCCGCGCGGGGGTGTGCCACACCTTCGACGAACGACGCGCCGCCGCAAGCCCCCTTCGCCAACTCGACGAGCAAAGCGTTGGTCTTCGGGAACGAGCTATCGGCGTCGAAGACGAGCAGGACGTTCCCGTTGAAGCCGTCCCCCCACTTCGCGGCCGCATTGCGGTACTCGCTCGAGGTGTTGATTTCGGCAACCAGGGCGTCGGCCCAGGCGGCGGTACCGAAGGCCAGCGTCATGGCTTCGCCTCGAAGGGGAGAAATCCAGGGTTCAAGATCGCGTCGGGGTCGTAACGGCGCTTGAGCGCGCAAAGCTCGTCCCAACGCGCGCCGAAGTGTGCCTTCCATTCGTCCGGCGTGAAGTTGACCCAGCCCGACAGGTAACGCTTGGCGCCGAACATCAACATCATTCGGCTGACGTTTTCGAGTCGCTCGCTCATCTCTCCCCAGAACTTCTGCGGAACCGCCGGCAGGAGGCCGAAGCCGACGAGGTTGTCCCCCTCGGGGACCATGAAGTTCTTCGAGCGCGAGGTCGTCCCCTTGGCGGGCCAGAGCAACACGTGCCCCCCGAACTGGATCCCCGGGGGCGTATCCGCCAGCACCTGTTCGATGCAGTCGGCGGCGGTCTCCCACGGGAGGATGCACTCGATCCACGGGTGCATGAACTCCCATGTCCCCGCCTTTTTCCATAACTCGAAAACCGGGACCATGCGCTCCAGAAAGTCGATCGTCGGACAGTCGTCCGTATAGAGGTTGTCGTAGGGGCGGAATCCCGCGAGGAGCGCCGCATCGTCGGGGGGGCTCCCCGCGTCGTATTCGACCGTGAGATGGAACGGGTAGAACCACTTCGCAAAAACCTGGCGCTTCCCCGCCACCGGCCGCGTCCCTTGAGCGCACGGCGCGCCCCAGGATTCGAGGTGGTCCCACGTGCCGCTGTCCATCGCGGAGCGCGCGTCCTCGAGGAAGACCCGCAGGTCGTCGTAGAGCAGATAGTAGGTGCGCGTCATCGGCTTCATGCGCCGAAGCTGCAGGCGGGCCCGCGTAATGACGCCGAACGAACCCAACCCCGCGATCGCGCCCCAGAACAGGTCGGCGTTTTTCTCGGGCGAACAGGTCACGACCGAGCCTTCCCCGGTGACGACGTCCAGCTCGACGACGTTGTCGCCTTGGGAGCCGTACTTGAACGACGCGACCCCGATCCCCGCCATCGACAACGTGCCGCCGACCGTGACGCCCAGGTTGTTCGTCAACACGGGCGGCACGAGGTTCCGCTTCGCGAGGTGGTGCGTGAGCTCGCGCCAGACGACCCCCGGCTCGACGTCCACCGTCAGATTCTTCTCGTCGACCTCGCCGATGCGGTTCATCGACAGCATCTCGAGAAGCACGCCGTCCTGGTTGATGGCGAGCTGGGACTGCGAGTGGGCCGAGCCGCGGTTGGTCAGGTGCAGTGTGTTCGACCGGCAAAAAGCGACGAGGGCGACGATGTCCTTCTGCGATTGCGGATAAACCACGAAGCGCGGCGTCCACTTGAAGATCCGGCCGTAGTTTTGCAGCTGATCGTCCGTGAACTGGTCGGGGGTGCGGACCGTCCCCTCGAGCGACCGCGTGAGCGAAGCGTAGAGCTTGTCCATGGCGGGCTCAATGTACCGGAGGCCCTGAGGTCAGGCCAGGGGGACGTTCCGCCGAACCGAGCCTGCGATGCGTTTCAACGGATCGGGTCGGCTCCGAGCCGTTTCGCCAGCGTTGCGGCGTTCCGTTCGTCCAGCCTCAACCCGGCCGAGGCCGCCTCGATCGCCCGGGCCCGGGCTTCGCCCGGAGGCATGTGAGTCGCCAGATCGAGAACACGGGTCCAGCTCGAAGCGCCGGCGTAATGCGCAACCCGAAGGTAATCCGCCACAGCGCCGCCTTCGGCGGTTTCGGCGAGAGCACGGAGCTCCGCCTCAATCGCCTTCGTCCGAGCCACAACGTCGTCGGTGGCCATGCGAAAGGGCACGCCGGCGGTGAGGGGCGGACCGCCCGCCTCGGGCTCGAGCCACCACGTGTAGACCTCCCCCGCCACGAGCGGGAGCGCGGCGCCCGCATCGAGAATGGTTCCGGGGGCCGCAGGCGCGCTTTTCCACACCGCCTCGCGCCGCTTGGCGACGACGACTCGCGCCTTCACCGGACCTCCGCTCCAAACGAATACCGCATGCGGCTCCGTGAGCGCTTCGTAACGCGGGGTGAGCGGAACCGCCGTATCGGTCGACTCCCATGCGCCGTCCCCGCGCATCGGGCTGACGAGCAGGCTCCCCGCGGGATCGTTGAGAACCCACAGGCCGTTTTCGAGCTGCGCGATGGTCCCGCTCTGGAGCTTCGCTTCCGACGTGGCGCGAACGGGGGCGTCGGCCGCCTTGGGCATCTCGAAGCGCGTCGCGTCGCTGAGGCGCACGACGCCGCCGCCTTTGAGGTAGATCGAAACCACCGCACCGCGATCGACGACCACCACATCGACGGCTTCGAGTCGCATGCCCAAAGTGGCGGTTCGCGACGGCGCCGCGGACCGCTCGACGACAACGTGGCCCGTGACGCCGACGATGACGCCCGCGGAGGATTCCGCCGTGGCCGATGCGCGGGCCGGCGCTTGTCCGATCGTCATGGACTGTATCGCGACGACTGAGGCGCAAACGAGACGGGCTGCGATCATCGGCGACCTCCAAAGGGGTAGCGTGGAGTCTAGCGCGACTTGCCGGGAGGGCGAGGCTCGCCGCGTCCTAACCCCTCCATCGCCTCGGCTTGTGCCTCGCCGGCGGCCCCGGAGGCGATCGCCTCCGCGAAGGCCGCCACGGCACCTTCGCGGTTCCCCGCGAGGTCCTCGGCGTGACCGAGCCCGATGAGGGCGTCGATCCGAGGTCCTTCCGGAAGCGGCCCGGCGATCGCGGCTTTCAGCGTTGCCGTGGCAGCCACCGCCGACCCGTCGGCGAGCTCGGCCAGCCCGATGTTCTTGAGGAGGATCGCCCGTTCCGCCGTATCGGCGGCCGGAGGGCGCCGCGGCTCGGCGATGGCACGCGCTTCGCGCGCTTTCCCGCGGGCGGTCAGCACGAGCGTCGCCTCGCTCAAAGCCGCCAGCTCGAGCGGCCCGCCTCGGGCCAGCTCCACCGCGCGCCGCAGCGCCCGCTCGGCGCCCGCGAGATCGCCCGCGCGCCGCAGCGCCGCAGCGTGGTTGTACACGACCACGTCGACGTCGCCGAACGTGGCGGCGCAGTCGCCCAGAATCGCGACCGCCCAAGACGGGTCCGAATCGAGCAGCGCCAGCGTGCCCAGATTCGTGCACGCCGCGAGGTAGTCCGGGTCCGCACCGCGGGCGGAAAGGAAGAGGCGACGTGCATCCCCGAACCGCCCGGCCTCCAGCGCGGCGCGCCCTTCCTCGTTGAGGCGCCGCGCCGCGCGCCCCGCGCGCCAGACGTTCACTCGCCAACCGGAAAGCAGCACCGCCGCCAACACGGCAACGCCCACGACAACGCGCGTGAGTCGCCGCCTGTCGTGCCCGCGCCGCGCGATGGCTTTGTCGAGCGCGGCGACGACCTCGGCCATGCTCGCGAAGCGATCCCTCGCGTTCTTGGCGACGCAGCGCGCGACGATGCGCGCGAGATCTGAAGGGCAGCTCGGGTCGATCGACGGCGCGTCGAGGACCCCTTGGATCCCGCGGCTCCTTGAAAACGGTCGCCTGCCTGTCAGCATCTCGTGAAGCGCGACCCCGAATGCGAATTGGTCTCCCGCTGCGGTCGGCGCCGCTCCGGCCAGCGCTTCGGGCGGAATGTAGAGCGGCGTGCCGAAGATCCCTCCGGACCACGCGTTCCCCGCGAGCGTGACGGTCTCCGTCGTGTCTCCGGATCCGGCAGCGGGGGAGACGGTGTGCACCGCGAGACCGAAGTCCGACACCTTCACCCTCCCATCGGAAGCGAGCAGGAGGTTGGCCGGCTTGACGTCGCGGTGGAGGATCCCGCGCTCGTGTCCTGCCGCCAAGGCGGAAGCCGTCTGTCGAGCGGCGGTCAGAGCCTCCGCCTCCGTGAGCGGCCCGCGCTCGATCCGATCCGCCATCGACCCCTCGGGCAGGTATTCGGTGACGAGGTAGAGACCGTCGGCGGCGACGCCCACTTCGTGCACCACCAGGATGTGCGGATGCTCGATGGCGGCGAGAACGGCCGCCTCGCGCCGCAACACGTCCGCATCCACGGCCGCGATTTCCGGGCGAAGCCGCTTGAGAGCGACGCGGCGGCCGGGAATGTCCACGTCCTCGGCGAGGTAGACTACGCCCGCTCCGCCCCGACCGATCTCGCGCACGATGTGAAAGTGACCAATCGTCGACATGAGGTGGCCTGCATGATAGTCCCGCGCCCGATCGGCGTCTGGGCCTTCCTTGTACTGGCCGCCCTGAGCCTCGCGCTCTCCGCGGAGCCGGCGGGATTGCCGGTCCCCGTCGAAGAGCAGCGTGTCCTCGACGCGTTGGCCGCAGGTCGCGCACAGGATGCGATCGCGGGACTCCCCGCCGCCGTCGGTGCCCGGGAGGCGCAAGCCGCGATCGATCCGGCGGCTGCCGCGATGGCGATCGATGATCTGGCGGCCTCGGTCTTCCAGGGGGCGGGAGGCTCGGAGGCGGCGGTTGCGGCGGCGGACGCGGCGGTGCGCCGCGCGCTCGACTTGAGGACGCGCTCGTTCGGCGAGCACAGCGCCGAAACCGCGAAGAGCTTCAACACGATGCTGACCTTCGCGTATCTGAAGGGACGCTGGGACGACGCGGAATCCTGGGGGCGCCGCGCGCTCGCCGTGCAGCGCGACGCCCTGCCGGCGGGCGACCTCGGCCTCGCCGAGAGCCTCAACTCACTTGGCGTCGTGCTCGTCCGACAAGGGCGACTCGCCGAGGCCGAACCACCCCTCGCCGAATCGGTTCGCGTGTACACCACTTCCCCCGGCGATCACGTCGAAAAGCTCCTCGACGCGAGGAACTCTCTGGCTGAGCTGT
Source organism: Acidobacteriota bacterium (assembly GCA_032124015.1). Taxonomy (GTDB): domain Bacteria; phylum Acidobacteriota; class Polarisedimenticolia; order Polarisedimenticolales; family DASRJG01; genus DASRJG01. Next base: position 27,234 of record JAQBEH010000137.1, on the reverse strand, counting down.
ACCGCCAGCAGGACCGTCTCGTCGACTCGGAACGTACGTTTCGGGAGGCGATCGCAAGCGCCGAAAGGCTGGGCCCCGCGGCAGCGCCGTTGCTCGCCCGGCTCGAGAATAATCTCGCGGGGCTCCTCAAGGACGAGGGGAACCTCGCCGAAGCCGAGGCTCTGACCCGGCGTTCGCTCGCGCTTCGCGAAGGGGCTACTCCGCCCGATCCCGCGGACCTGTCGGTCGGCAACCTGAACCTCGCCGAGATCTACAGGCTCGAGGGGAACGCCGCCGAGGCGGAACCCCTCTACCTGAAGTCGATCGAGCTCGCCCGAGCAGGGCTGGGGCCGGACCACCCGGACCTCGCCACCCACCTCGGTCAGCTCGCGGTCCTCTATCGCGACACCGGCCGGATCGAGGATGCGCGACGACTCTCCGACGAGGCGGCGGAGCTGCTCGAGCGCACGCTCGGCCCGGACCACCCGCTCCTCGCTCAGACCCTCCAAGATCGCGGCGTTCTCGAAACGGGCGCGGGCCGGCCTGCCGTCGCGCTGCCGAAGTTCAGGCGCGCCCTCGCCATTCGCGAGAAAGCCTACGGCCGCTCGCACTTCGAGGTGGCCTCGACGTTGACGGAGCTCGCGCGCGCCGAGTTGGCCCCGGCGGTCGGGCAGACGGGTCGCGCCGTCGCCAATCTGAACCGAGCGCTCCAGATCCTCGACACCACGCAGGCCTACCCCGAAACCGCGATCGACGCGCGGGTGCTGCGCGCCGGGATCGCTCGTCGCCGGGGCGATGTCACGGCGGCGGGCGCCGATTTCGTCGCCGCGGCCGCCTCGATCGAGTCGCTTCGACCGCGCGCGGGAGGCGGCGAGGCGACGCGCGCCGTATTCCTCGCGAAGCACGCGGTCGTCTACGAGGAGTTGATCGACCTGCTCCTCTCGCAGGGGCGGATCGAGGACGCGTTCGCCTGGTCGGAGCGGGCCCGCGGGCGAGCGCTGCTCGATCAACTCGCATCGGCGGGAGTCGATCTTCGCCAAGGCATTCCGGAGCCGAAAAGATCGGAGCTGCGTGCTCGCGGGACGGCCGCGCGCGCGGTGCTTGCGGAGTGGCAGGCGAGGTCGGACGCCGTGACCTGGCGCGACGATCTCGAACCCGGGGAGCGCCGAACGCGCCTCGACGAGGCTCAACGGGAGTTGGCAAACGCCGTGGCGGGGCTGCGTCGTGTCGACGAGGAGACAAAAAACGAAAGCGCGCTCTGGCGCTCGTCGTCGGGAGGCGAGCCTGCGAGCCTCGACGCGGCGCGGCGCCTGCTGTCTCCCGGGGAGCGGATCTACACCTACCAGGTCGGAACCACCGGGAGCTGGCTGATCGAGATTCCTCAGGCTCCGGTGCCGCCGGAGGCGCGACGGCTCGTCGTCGGCCCGAAGGCGGCACACGAGCTGGGGCTCACCGCGGGCCCGCTGACCCGCGCGGGGCTCGAAAAAGTCCTCGATTCACCGGCGGGCCTGCTGGCCGAGATCGAGCGCCGGCCCGTTCCTGGGTTCCCGGACGACTCGCCCCGTGCGCTCGCTGCGCTGTTCGAGATCCTGATCCCGGCCGCATCGCGCGCCGCCTGGGCCGCGGCCAGCGGTGTGGTCGTGATCCCCGACGGACCGTTGTCGCGCCTTCCGTTCGAGGCGCTCGTCAGGGACGCGGGCGTCGGTGGTGACGCGCCCGTCTTCTGGATCGACGAGGGCCCCGCGGTCCGCTACGCGGTGTCGGCCACGCTGTTGCGCGCTCTCGCCGGACGTCCGTCCGTCCCCGCCTCCGGAGGTCTTCTGAGCGTCGCCGACCCGGACTACGGACCGCCCGGCTCGTCGCGGTGGCAGCCGCTCCCGGGGACGGCTCGCGAAAGCGACGCGGTGACCGCCGCGTTCCGGACCCGCGCGCCCGGCGTGTCTTTGACGGTGTTGCGCGGGGCCGAAGCCGGCGAGCCTGCCGTGCGCGCGGCGCTCGAGGGAAAACGCTACCTGCATCTCGCCGTGCACGGGGTCGTGGACGAAGGACGGGGCGACCTGCTGGCCGCCCTCGCGTTGGCGCCTTCACGCGAGTCCGCCCACGGATCGAGCGACGACGGACTTCTCCAGTTGTTCGAGATCTACGACCTGCAGCTCGATTGCGAGGTCGCCGTGCTCTCGGCCTGCGCAACGCAGGCCGGTGCCGCGGTCGCTGGGGAAGGTGTCTTCGCGTTGAGTCGGGGCTTCCTCGCGCGCGGCACGCGCCGGGTGATCGCCAGCCAGTGGGAAGTCGACGACGCATCGACCGCGACGTTGGTCGCCGCCTTTTTCGAATCCGTCGCCGGGGCGGAAGCCGATGGGCGACCGGCCGACTACGCAGCGACCCTCGCCTCCGCCAAGCGAAAGGTGCGATCCGATCCGGCGACCGCTGCGCCGTTCTACTGGGCGCCGTTTGTCTTGTCGGGTCTCCGTTGAGGCGTCACGGACACGTGCGTCCCGGCGTGGGCGTTCCCGCCGTGTTCTTTCCCAGCACGCCTTGACCCGACGGGCAGCTGTTCTCCGCGCGGACGAGATAGAAGAACGCGCCCAAAGGGGGGAGGGCCATTGCGTCGGTGGCTGAGGTGTTGGAGCCATCGTTCGTTTCGACGCATGTGGCCGAGGACGTGAAGTTGCTTGGCGTGGTCGAGCGCAGCGTGTCGTAGAGATCGGACGTCGCACCCGGCAGCGAGGGGGCCGTCCAACTCAACGTCGACGTGGACGTCACCTGGTTGTGCGAGATCACGAGGGACCGGACCTCGCCGGGGGTCGCCCAGATCGTACCGTTCGCATCGTTGCAGTCGCCGCCGCACGTCGAGAACGAGTCGCCGTCGACGTCCGCTTCGTTCGTGCCCGTCAGAAGCGGCCAGGAGGTGCTGTCGCAGTCGTTGTTGAGCCCGTCGCAGAGCTGTGGGGCTCCGCCGTATACGGCAGCTCGGGTGTCGTCGCACTCGACGCAACTCGATGCGCCGTCGACGTCGGCGTCGACACAGTTGCAGCCGAGCCTCAGGAAGAGGATCTCCGATTCCCCCGCGAACCGATCGTCATGCCATGCGACCGCGAACTTGGAGCCGCCCCAGGCCAGGGTGGGAAGGTCCGATTGGCCGGTAGCGTTGGTCAGCTGGAGGTCGGACCCGACCTTCGCTCCGGCCGAGGAGATACGCGCGAACCAAAGTTCGAGATTACCGGAGCGATCATCGTCCCAGACGACCCCGTACTCCGAGCCGGTCCACGCGAGCGAGGGCTCTTGCGATGCCCCCGCGGCGTTCGTGACGCGGAGCTCGGCGCCTACCTTGGCGCCGGCGGCACTGACGCGCTGGAAGTAGATTTCGGTGAAGGTCCGGTGGTCTTGCCAGGCGATCCCCCATTCGGTCCCGTTCCAGACGATCTGGGGATGCAACGCAACGAGGTTGTGTGTGGTGATCTGGAGAGCCGGGAACGGTCCCTGGCGCTGACCGACACGCTCGAAGAAGATTTCCGGCTGCGACCCGGCGTTGCCTTGCCAAGTGATCCCGTAGTTCGTACCGCCCCACGCCACGCGCGGCCGAGCGTTGCCGAAGAAGCTGGTGTCGTCCGTGATGTGGAGGATCTGGCTCAGCTTGTTCCCCTGCCGATCGAGGCGCACGAACCGGATCTGCTGGGGACCGACGAACTGGTCCCACACGACACCGTACTCCGATCCGGTCCAGGCAATGTCCGGCTCGTCGGCGCCCGATCCGGCCGGATCGATCAGCGGCACCGCGGTACCGATCGGGGCCCCGGCGCGATCGAGGCGGCGGAAGGTAATCTCGCCGTTCTGGCTCCAGACCGCGCCGTACTCGGTGCCGCTCCACACCACGCGCGGGTTGACGCAATCGCCGCAAGGCCCCGTCACCGAGATATCGCCGCCGACCTTGGTCCCGGACGGCGTCATGTGCGTGAAGAAGATCTCCTGGTTGCCGTTGCGGCTGTCCTTCCAGAGCATCCCGTAGTCGATCCCGTTCCAGACGATCGACGGCGCGGACGAATCGAATTCCGCGGTGGTGACCCGAACGTCGGTCCCCAGCTTCGACGGCGTCGTGCACGTGCGGACACAGGCCACCGCGTCGTCGATCGATCCGTTGCAGTCGTTGTCGCGCCCGTCGCACACCTCGACGGCGCCGGTGCGGATCTTGGCGTCCTGGTCGTTGCAATCTCCCGCGCAGTCGGTGACGCCGTCGCCGTCGAGATCCTTGCACGGGTTCGTGTCCAAGGTGACCGTCAGCGTATTGAGCGCCTCGGTAGACCACCAACCGGTGAGCACGTAGAGCGTCCCGGGCGTCAACCCGGTGACCGTGAAGTCCGTCGACACCGTGACCGTGCCGTCGGTCTGGCGCCCGAGCGCCAGGGCGCCGCCGGTGCGATCCGCACCGGTGGTCGAGTTGCGCGGGGCCGAGGCATTGAACGTGACGTTGTCCCACCATCCGTAGTTGGTCAGGTCCCACGCGGCGGCGTTGGCGTCGAACTGATCGAAGAAATTCTCCGTGGTGCCGGCCGCCGAGAAGTCGTAACCCTTGTAGTTCGCCGGGCCGGGAGCCAGGAAGCAGGCCGAGAACCCCGGCGTGATGAGACGGTGGGCGTCGAAGACGCTCTTCGGGACGACGACCATGTTGTCCAAGCGCTGGGCGAGCCACGTGGCCCCGCTGAAGTTGTTTCCCTGGACCCGGATCTTGACGCGGTCGGTCTCCGCCGTGAACGTCAGATCGAACGAGTCGTTGTCGATCGGGCAATAGGCCGTCGGGAACCTGCGGTCGAGACTGATCGAGATCGCGGCCATGGCCCCCGTTGCACCCAGCAGAACGACCGCCGACGCGAGGCCGACCAAACCAGCACGAAAGATGCGCATTCCCAAGCCCCCCGGAACGTGTTGCGGGAAGCTTACTCCGCTCCGGCCCCGCATGCCCAAGATTCCTCGACCGGCGGCGCGTTCGGCTATCCTTCCGCCCGGATGAGCGATCGAAAACCCGGGTCTCGAGCCGCCGCCGCCTTGGGCCTCGCCGCGTTGGGCGTCGTGTACGGCGACATCGGCACGAGCCCGCTCTACGCGCTCCGCGAGTGCTTTCACGGGCCGCACTCGGTGCCGGTCAATCAAGGCAACGTGCTCGGGGTTCTCTCACTCATCGTTTGGACGTTGGTCCTCGTGGTCTCGGTCAAGTACGTGATCGTCGTCCTGCGCGCCGACAACCGCGGCGAGGGGGGAATCCTCGCGCTGATGACCCTCGTCACCGACCCGAAACCGCGCTCGTTCCGGCTGCGCGGCGGATCGATCCTGCTCCTGCTCGGTCTTTTTGCCACGGCGCTCCTCTACGGCGACGGCGTCATCACTCCCGCCATCTCGGTCCTCTCCGCGATCGAAGGGATCGAGATCGCCACGCCGGCCCTTGCCCACTGGACCGTGCCGATCGCCCTGGCCGTCCTGACGGCGCTCTTCCTTGCGCAACGCCGCGGGACCGCGCGCATCGGCGCGCTCTTCGGCCCGGTCGCGCTCCTCTGGTTCAGCATGCTGGCTGCCCTGGGCGTTTCGTCGTTGGCGAAAACCCCGTCCGTGCTCGCCGCCTTCGACCCGAGGTGGGCGATCGGGTTCTTCGGCGAGCACGGCCTCCACGGGATCGTCGTGCTCGGAAGCGTCGTCCTCGTCGCCACCGGCGCCGAGTCGATCTACGTCGATCTCGGGCACTTCGGGGCCCCGGTCATCCGATGGACGTGGTTTGCCGTGGCCTTCCCGGCGCTGCTCTTGAATTACCTCGGCCAGGGCGCGCTGCTGCTGCGCAACCCCGCCGCCGCGGAGCACCCGTTCTACCTGCTCGTGCCTCCCCCGCTGCTGATCCCGGCGCTCGTAATCACGACGCTGGCGACCTGCATCGCCTCGCAGGCGGTGATCACGGGAGCGTTTTCTTTGACGGCGCAGGCGATCCAACTCGGCTACCTGCCTCGCCTCCAGGTGAGGCACACCTCGGGGCAGGAGCGCGGACAGATCTACATCCCCGAGGTCAACTACCTCCTCTTCGGGCTGACGGTTCTGGTCGTCGGCATATTCCGCTCGTCCGCGAACCTCGCTGGCGCCTACGGGATCGCGGTGACCTCGACGATGCTCATCACGAGCGTGTTCCTGTTTCTCGTGCTGCGGCGACGGCTCGGCCGCCCGGTCGTCGCCGGGCTCCTCGTGGGGGGGTTCCTGGCGATCGACCTGCTGTTCTTCTCCGCCAACGCGTTGAAGATCGCGAGCGGCGGCTGGTTTCCTCTCATTCTCGCGGTGGTGATCGTCGTCGTCATGACGACCTGGGCGACGGGAAGGCGCCTGCTGTCGTTCCGGCTCCGCGAGCGCTCGAGCACGTTCGAGCAGGTCGCGGCGCGCGTGGGACAGGATCGACCGGTCGCCTCGCATCGCACCGCCGTCTTCCTGTCGCGCGAACTCGACCGCGTGCCGCCGGCCCTGTCGCGTCTCGTGCACCATCTCGGCGTCCGGCCCGCGCGATCGATCCTCGTGCAGGTCACGACCGAACCCCGACCCACGGTCCCCTTGGCGGAGCGGTTCGACCTGGAAACCGTGGCGGACGGCATCTACCGCGTGGCCGTGCGGTACGGGTTCATGGAAGAGCCCAACATCCCGGCGGTGATCAGCAGGCTCCGCGGGGCGGGGCTCGACGTCGACCCGAAAGAGGTCGTCTACGTCCTCGGCCGCGAAACGATCTTGGCGACCGAGCGGCGCGGCATGGCGCTGTGGCGCGAGCGCCTCTTCGGCTTCCTCTCTAGAAATGCCGCGCGCGCAACGGCGTTTTACCATCTCCCTCCGAAGCAAGTCATCGAGGTGGGAGAGGAGATCGACCTCTGAAAAGGGGACACTCCCCTTTAATCCTCGGGCCGCTCGCCGCCCGGGGCCATCTTGACGATCCGCGGCGAAAACGACGCCACCGTCTCGACGAGGTCGGCCTGGGCGGCCATGACGTCGTCGATGTTCTTGTAGGCCATCGGGGCTTCGTCGAGGCCCGCCGACATCAGCGTGACGCCACGCTCGTCGAGCAGCGCCCGGAGCTGCGGCCAGGTGAACGTCGCCTTGGCCTGCGTGCGGCTCATGGCGCGGCCCGCGCCGTGCGAGGCGGAGTTCATCGACGCGGCGCTCCCCCGCCCGCGCGCCAGGTACGTCGGGCTCGCCATCGAGCCGGGGATGACGCCGAGCACGCCGGCGCCGGCGGGAGTCGCCCCCTTGCGGTGGACGATCACCTCCTCGCCGTCGTGAACTTCCTTCCAGGCGAAGTTGTGGTGGTTCTCGACGTCCAGGATCACGCGCGCGCCCAAGCTTCGCGCGATGTGGCGATGGATGAGTGCGTGATTCGCCGCCGCGTACTTTCCCATCAGCTCCATCGCGGCCCAGTACTCGCGCCCCGCCTCGGTATCGAGGTCGAGCCAGGCGAGGTGGCGAAGCTCCTTCGGCAACTCGGGGTGCAGTTCCTTCGCGAGCTTGCTGTAGTGCCCGGCGACGGAGGCCCCCGTGCCGCGGCTCCCGCTGTGCGACAGCAGGGCGAGGTAGTCACCCGCGGGAATGCCGAGCCCCTCGTGAGCGACACGGAACCGTCCGAACTCGACGAAGTGGTTCCCGCTTCCGCTCGTGCCGAGCTGCGCCCAAGCCTTGTCCTTGTTTCGGGACGTCGTCTCGGTGACCGACCAGTCGTCATCCATGACGTCGTGATCGCGGCGGTTCTTGAACGCGGCGCCGATCCCGAAGCGTGTCTCGCCTTCGATCGCGCGCTTCAGTCGTTCGGGTTCGCCCTCGATCGTGGCCACCGGCAGGTCGTACACCGAGAGCTTCACGCGGCACGCGATGTCGACTCCGACCGCGTACGGGATCACGGCGTTTCGCGTCGCGAGGACACCGCCGATCGGCAGGCCGTAGCCGACGTGCGCGTCCGGCATCAACGCCCCACGCACCGCGACCGGGAGGCTGCACGCGTTGACCATCTGATCGACGGCCGCGGCGTCAAGGCCGGTGCCCCATTGGCGCCAGGGCGCTTCGGCCATCACACGATCTCGATGCCGCCTTCGCGGCCGGCGACCGCGGTGCCGACGACCCACACGGGCTCTCCCGCGGCGCGAAACGCGGCGACGAGCGCATCGGCGTGCGAGGGATCGACCACGGCCAAGAGCGGCCCGGACGTTTGCGGGTCGTAGAGGATCTCGTTCTGCCAGCGTTCGAGCACGCGCGTCGATGAGACGAACGCGCCGTAGTACTCCTGGTTGCGCGCGCTGCCGCCGGTGACGAGGCCGGCCTTGGCATGGCCCTCCGCCCCGGGGAGAAGCGGAAGATCGTTGAGGGTGAAGCGCAGCGTGAGCTTCGAAAAGTGCGCCATCTCGTGCGCGTGGCCGATCAGCGCAAAGCCGGTGATGTCGGTCAACGCGTGCACGTGGGGATACGCGTCGCGGAACAACCGCGCGGCGTTGGCCGAAAGACGCGCCATGCTCGCAATCGCGGCGTCCAGGTCCGCGGCCGAGCTTTTCTGCTTCTTCCCCGCGGTCGTGAGAATCCCGGTGCCCAACGGCTTGGTCAGCAGAAGAACGTCGCCGGGCTTGGCGCCGCCCTTCGAGAGGATCCGGTCCGGGTGCACGATTCCGGTGACGGCGAGGCCGTACTTCGGCTCTTTGTCCGAGGTCGTGTGGCCGCCGGCCACGACCGCCCCGGCTTCTTTCACCTTCTCGCCGCCCCCGCGCAGGATCTCCGACAGGATCTTCGGATCCAGGTCGTCCGGGAAGCCGACGAGGTTGATCGCAAATAGCGGCGTACCGCCCATCGCGTACACGTCGGACAAGGCGTTCGCCGCGGCAATCGCGCCGAACCAGTACGGGTCGTCCACCACCGGCGGGAAGAAATCCGCCGTGTGCACGAGCGCGCGTTCGGCGTCGAGCTTCCACACGAGCGCGTCGTCTGGGGCTTCGAGCCCCCGGAGTAAGTTCGGATAGCGCGCCGGATCGAACATGTCGGCGAGCGGGCGCAGCACCTGCGCCAGGGCTTCCGGCCCCATTTTGCTCGCTCAACCGGCGCAGGCCGCGTAGCTGGTCAGCCGGATCGTCTTGTTGGACCGGTTGAACATGTCCTCAGCGTAGCAGCTTGGCGGGCCCGGCCACGACCTTCCCCTCGTGCATGACGAAGGAGGGCGCGGTGAGCGTCTTCACGCCGTCGAGCGGATTGTCGTCGACGGCGACGAGGTCGGCGACCTTCCCGGCCTCGATGGTGCCGAGCATCTTTTCGAGGCCTAGGAGCTCCGCGGCGTTTCTCGTCCCGGCGAGAATGGCGTCCATCGGCTTCATCCCGAGGCCGACCATCAGCTCGAACTCGTGCGCGTTTTTTCCATGCGGAAAGACGCCGGAGTCGGTGCCGAGCGCGATCTTCACGCCCGCGGCGATCGCCCTTTTGATGTTCTCGCGCGCAAGGGGCGCGATGAACAGGGCCTTTTCCGCGCGTTGCCCCTTGAGGACCCCCGACTGCGCCAGCTTCTCGACCGACTCTTGTGCCATCAGCGTCGGCACGAGGAAGGCACCCGTCTTCTTGAAGAGCGCGATCGCCTCGTCGTCGCTCATCGACCCGTGCTCGATCGAATCGACGCCCGCGCGAAGCGCCGCCTTGATTCCCTCGGCGCCGTGCGCGTGGGCCGCGACCTTGCGCTCGGTGAGATGGGCCTCGGTGACGAGGACCACCAGCTCTTCGTCGCTGTACTGCTGCACACCGACGGCATCGCCCTCGGAGAGCACGCCTCCGGTCGCGCAGGTCTTGATGACGTCCGCGCCGTGCTTCACCTGATAACGGACCGCCTTTATGATCTCGGCGGCTCCGTCGGCGATCCCGTTTTCCGGATCGCCTTCGAGGATTCCCGGCCGGTAGCCGTTGGCGTCGCAGTGGCCGCCCGTGATCCCGATCGCGTTCGCCGCCGCGACGATGCGCGGGCCCGGCACCACGCCCTCCCGGATCATGTTGCGCAGCGCGATGTCGCTGAAGTCGGAAGCCCCGACGTTGCGCACCGTCGTGAATCCGGCCTCCAGGGTCGCCTTCGCGTTGCGCGCGCCGCGGAGCGCATCTTCTTGCGGAAGGTCGCGAACCGCCGCGTCGTCCCAGTTTTCCCCTTCGCCAATCACGCGTCCGGCGAGGTGCACGTGGCAGTCGATGAAGCCCGGGAGGAGCGTGCGGCCGCCGAGGTCAATGACCGTCGCGCCCTTGGGGACCTCGGTGCCGACCGACACGATCTTGCCGTTTTCGACGACGACGACCTGGTTTCTCTTCGGCGGCGCGCCGGTGCCGTCGATGAGGAGGCCCGCCTTTACGGCGACGACCTCGGCGCGGACGGGAGCGAGCGCGGCGATCACCACGAAGGCGGCAACGATCAGGCGGCGGACATGCATGGGCGTCTCCTGAAATAGGGGACACTCCTTTTCCTTATAAAAGCGGTGACCGAGGAGCTTTGTAGGAAAAAGGGGAGTGTCCCCTTTTCTTAGGTTCTGGCAGCTGCGTAGTGGTCGGAGGCTTTAGACCAGTCGACGACGTTCCACCACGCCTCGATGTAGTCCGGCCGGCGGTTCTGGTACTTGAGGTAGTAGGCGTGCTCCCAGACGTCGAGGCCGAGCACCGGCTTGCCGCCGTCCATCACCGGCGAGTCCTGGTTCGGCGTGGACTCGATGACCAGCTTCCCGTCGCGAACGAGCAACCACGCCCAGCCCGAGCCGAACCGGCCGACGCCCGCCGCGGTGAACTTCATCTTGAATTCGGGGAACGAGCCGAATGCCGCCGCGATCGCGTTCTTGAGATCGCCCTGCGGCTCGCCGCTTCCGCCCTTCTTCATCAGCGACCAGAACAGGGTGTGGTTGAAATGGCCGCCACCGTTGTTGCGGACCGCCGTGCGCGCGTTGTCGGGGACCTGGCCGAGGTTCGAGATCAGCTTCTCGAGCGGCAGCTTCTGCAGCTCGGGATGCCCCTCCAGGGCCTTGTTGAGGTTGTTGACGTACGCGGCGTGGTGCTTGCCGTGGTGGATCTCCATCGTCCTGGCGTCGATGGTGGGCTCCAAGGCGTCGATCGGGTAAGGGAGCGCGGGAAGTTCGAAAGCCATGAGTTTCTCCTTCTGGAAGTAAACGAGCATTCTAGCGCGGGGTCCGTAGAATGATCGTGATGCTCATCTCCTCCCTCCGATTGACCGTCCTGGCCGCGTCGCTCCTGGCGGGGCTTCCCTGGGCGCGCTCCGCGTCGGTCGCCCCCGCCGAAAAGGCCACGAAGTCAGCGGAGAAAGCCCCCCCGGGGACGCCCGAGCACACCTCGCCCGATCGGGTGGTCTTGCTTGCAGCCGACGACCCCGAGTACCTGGCACTCGCCATTCCACGCTCGTACAAGACGGTGCCCTCGGCGCGGGTGCACCTCCTCGTCTTCCGAGGCGGTCTGTGCATCCGCGATCACGGCCTGGCGGACACTCTCGCAAGAGACGGGCGGGGGGTCGCAGGCTCCCCCGTCATCGAGCAGTCGGGAACCAACCAACGTGCGTTCGTAGCAGCGGACGGACGCACTGCCGTCGTCGTGGGAACGCGCTACGTCAGCCGCGTGGACGTGACCCCCGGCCAGACCTCGACGGCGAACGACACGGTGACGGGCGACACGACGCTGACGTTGGTCGATCCCACTCATCCCGACGGGCGGTGGCGCGTCACGCTCGAGAATTCCCGGTGGGCGAAAGATGTCGTCGTGCTCGCCAACGCGATGGGCGTCGTCGTGACGACGTTCGCTCCCAGGAACGGCCCCACCGACTTGCGCATCCTCGACGCGACCGGGCACGAGTCGGCCCGCGTTCCGGAAAACTCTGCGGAGTCGGTGCGCATCGAGGGCTCGCCGGACGGGGGCTTCGTCGCAGCCGAGGTCGCGTTCCGGGACAACGTCGCGCTGCCCGAGTGCGGCGTCGTCGTCTTCGATCTCGCGCACGGATCGCAGTGGACCTACGGGTGGCGCTACGGCAGCGATGACGAGCCCCTGTCGTGGAGCCTGCAAAGCGGCGGAGTTCTCGCCGTCAAGGTCTCCGGCAACACCCGCCGCTTCGACGCGGCCGGACGCAAGCTCTAGCAATTCGCCCCGTGCGGGTCATGACCCGCACGATCCGCCCTGAAACGCGTTTCTCGGCTTCCTCGCAACCCCTTGCCGTTGTAATTAAGTACGTGTCAGCAGGGGACGGTCGCCATCCGGGGGGAACGTGATGAGCGAAGCGATCGAAGCGCAGCGTATCGAATCGATGAGCACCGATGACGCTTGGGCCGCGGTGCAAACGGGGCTGAACTACGTTTCTTGGCTGGCGCGCGATTTCCTCTACACCGGAGTCCCGCGCGAGGACTTGGAATCCGAGGGGCGCCTCGGCCTGTTCGAGGCCGCGCTGCGATTCGATCCGTCGCGCGGCGCCCAATTCCTGACCTACGCCTCGTTTTGGTCGCGGCGGCGCATGCAGGCCTTCGTCGCGCGGAATGCGCGCGTCGTGCGCCAGCCGGTCTCCCGGACCGGACCGCGCCACGATCGAGAAGACGTCTCCCTCGACCAACCGCTCGGCGCGGGCAGCCCGCTCAGCTGGGCGGACGTGCTGGTCGATCAGAACACGCCGCGCGCGCTTGACGCCATGGTGGGTGCGGAGGACGCGGCACTCATCGCGATTGCGACGCGCGAACTGCCGCCCCAGTGGCGGACGATCATCGTGCGGCGCTTCGGTCTCGACGGCGGACCCGCGATGACGCTGGCGGCGGTTGGAGAATCCCTTGGGATCTCGCGCGAGCGCGTGCGGCAGCTTGAACAAAAGGCGATGGCGCGGTTGCGCGCGCGTCTCGAAGAGGTTTGGGGGCGAGCTTACTCCCGCCAGACGTCATCCCTCGCCCCGCGAAATGACCACGGCGGCGGCCAGGTCGCCGCTGACGTTTAGCGTCGTGCGGCACATGTCGAGGAACCTATCGACTCCCAAGATGATGCCGATCCCCTCGGGCGGAATGCCGACCATGCCGAGGATCAACGCGACGACCGGGAGCGAGCCCGCGGGCACACCGGCGGTGCCGATGCCGCCGAGCACGCAGATCCCGACGACGACCAGCTGATGCGCGAAGCCCAGTTCGACGCCGTAAAACTGCGCCAGGAACAAGACCGTCACCCCTTCGAAGAGCGCGGTGCCGTTCTGGTTCGCGGTCGAGCCGATCGTCAGCACGAATCGGCTGACGTGAGGCGGTAACTTCAACTTCTCTTCGGCGACCTTGAGCGCGGTCGGGAGGGTCGCGTTCGACGAAGCGGTCGAAAACGCCATCAGCATGGCGTCCTCGATCCCGGAAAAGAAAACTCGCGGGCTCATGCCGCCGAGAAACTTCACGAGGGCGCCGTAGACGACGAACTGGTGGATCGCGAGCGCCAAGACGACGACGCCGACGTAGCGCGCCAACAGGGTCAGCGCGTCGGTGCCGATCTGTGCGGTGAGATTGAACAAGAGCGCCGCGACCGCGTACGGGGCGAGCTGGATGACGATGCCGATCAGGCGCATCGACACGTCGTAGAGTCCCTCGAGAGCGCCTTGCAGCTTGCGCGCCGCCTCGGTTCTTGTCAGCGAGAGGCCGATCCCGAGAAACAGCGCGAAGACCATGATCCCGAGCATGTCGCCGTTCGCCGCGGCCTTCACGGGGTTGTCGGGGACCATCTGCACGAGAAGATCGAAGCCCACCTTCGGAGCGGTCATCGTGGAGGGAAGCGTCCCCGACGCCTGATCCGCGCGCTGTAAGAGGAGCTGCCGCTTCTCCTCCGGCATTCCACTTCCCGGCTGCAAGAGATTGACGAGTCCGACGCCGAGAAGCACCGCGATCCCCGAAACCGAAACCGTGTAGACGAGCGTTTTCAGCCCGATGCGGCCTAGCTGGCGGATGTCTCCTAAGCCCGTCACGCCCAACGCCAGCGCCGACACCAGAAGCGGGATCACCAGCATGAACAAGAGACGGAGGAAGATCTGCCCGACGGGGGTTGTGACGTAACGGATGAACGTATCGACCCGCGGGTCTCCTGCGAGCAGGGTGTGCACCAGGAGCCCCGAGCCGGCACCGGTCACGCCTCCAGCGAGCATCTTCCAGTGAAGAGGAATGGGACGCTTCATGATTTCACCAGGAGCGTAAGCAAGGCTGCGCGCCTGTCTCCAGCTTGGCCTGCGACGATTCCGACCTTGGTTCCGACTCGCCTGAAGGCGAACCCGGCGCGGTCACGTGGGAGCGCGGCCGCGAACTCGGACGCGTCCTTCGCGGTGTCCCAGACGGTGGCGAGCAAGACGACGGCGGCGTCGCCGTTCGTCCACAGCTCGAACCGATCGCCCCCCCAGCCCGAAGCCGCCGCGTTCGTCCACGCGGTCTTGCCGGCCGCGAGGTCCGAAACAGCAGGCGTCGCCGCGCCGACGAGGCTCCCCAACGTCAACTCACCGAGCACGCCCGAGCCCGCGCGCGTCCAACCCTCGCCCAACGGGCGCGACGGATTCGGAATCTCGACGGGCTTGGGTTCGTCGCGGCGCCTCGGGTTCCAGTACTTGTCGGGGTGCAGGATCTGCTCGGACGATTGCGGCGGATGCGCCCACGCAACATCGACGTCGCGGCCTGCGAGAAACGTGAGACCGAGGACGTAGGGACCGAGCAGCTGTCGCCTCATCACCGCCGGCATCGCGTCCAATCGCTCCGATTCCAAACCCCCACCCATGGCGACGAGCTGGTCCTGGCTCAGCGTACCCGCCGCGATGCCGTTCGCGACGTAGGTCGCTGCCGCCGCGGTGGCGCTCCCCTCGATGAGCGCGGACAGGGCGAACGATGCATCGTCGTCGTCGACCAACTTCGCGATGCGGCCGTCGAGGTCGTAGCGCTGGTCTTCGAGCGCGTGCGTCATCTCGTGCGCCGCGAGGAGTGCGGTCGCCTCCTTCGGCATGTCGTCGAGCAGGTAGAACGATTTCGTCCCCGGATCGTAGAAGCCGCCCGCCTGCTCCTCGAGGACGTCGAGGAGCGTCTTCACCACGTCGAGGTCCGGGGGCACGAGCCCGAGCAGCCGATACGCGGTCTGATCGGCCCGGATCTTCGTCTCGGGGGTCATCGTTCGGAAGCGCGCGAGCGCATACTCGCGAGCCCGTCGATCGTCGATCACCGTCACGGGGACCTTCGTCTTGAATTCGAGCCCGCGGATCGACTGAATCTCCGGCACGACCGCGTTGACGGCGGCCTCGGCTTCGGCTTGGGTCAGCCGAGGCGTCGGGTCCTGGGCCAGGACGATCGCGGCGAGGCCGAACGCTGGAAACAACACGCCCGCTCTCATCGGTCGTAATCGTGAAGGCGGGCCGGGGAACTCGCGGCGCGCAGCGCATTCAAGATGGCGAACACGTCGATCACCTCCTGGGCCACGGCTCCGGCCACCGGCGTCAAGAACCCGGCCGCGGCAAAGCCCATCCCGACGACGGAAAGAGCCATGCCGCCGACCGCGCTCTGGAGCGCGACACGGCGCAGGCGCCTGGCGATGTGGAACAGCTCGTCGACCTTCAGGAGCGACGTGTCGAGGAGCACCGCGCCGGCGGCCTCGGCGATCACGTCGCTGCCGCGCCCGAACGCGAGGCCGACGGTCGCCGCGGCGATCGCCGGAGCGTCGTTGATCCCGTCGCCGACGAACAGCGTCGGGGCCTTCGCGGTTTCTTCGGTCACGATCCGCACCTTGTCCTCGGGGCTCTGGCCTCCGTGGATCTCGGTGATCCCGACCCGTTCGGCGAGATAGCGCGCCTCCTCGGCGCGGTCCCCGGACACGAGCATCACACGGGTCACGCCGTGCCGCGGCGCCAGGTGCTCTACGAACGATCGACTGTCGTCCCGCGGCTCGTCCCGGAAGCGCAGGAGGGCGGAGACGGCACCGTCGACGAGCATTACCGCCTCGAGACCGGCGACCGACGGTGGCAGCGGCACGGCCACGGCCTTGCGGCCGGTCAACTCGACGCGCCGTCCGTGAAGGACGCCGGAGAGGCCGCGTCCCGGGGGCTCCGCGATTTCGTCGGCGGCGTAAAGCTCCGCACCCTCTCGGCGCGCCGCTTCGACCACCGCCGCGGCGAGCGGGTGCTTCGAGTACTGCTCGAGGCTCGCGGCAAGAGAGAGCGCCTCCAGACGCGGTATCGACCCGATGAGGACGATCTCCGTCAACACGGGCTTGCCGTAGGTGAGCGTCCCCGTCTTGTCGAAGATCGCGGTGCGGCAGGTATCGAGACGCTCGAGCACGGCCGGATCGCGCACGATGATGCCGCGGCGGGCGGCGAGCGAGATCCCTCCGATCATGGCGACGGGGATCGCGAGGATCAGCGGGCAGGGCGTCGCGACGACGAGCACCGAGAGAGCGCGCGTCGCGGATCCGGACACGAGATAGGCGGCGATGGCGATCACCACGGCGAGCGGCGTGTAGTACGCGCCGAGGCGGTCTCCCAACCGCCTCAGCCTCGGCCGGCTCTCTTCCGTGCGGCGCATGACCTCCATGATCTCGGCGTAGCGCGAGTCCTTGGCGAGCCGAATCGCGCGCACGGTCAATGCGCTCTCTCCGTTGACGGCCCCTGAGAGCACTTCCGAGCCGGGGGCCTTGGACATCACGTACGGCTCGCCGGTCAGGTACGACTCGTCCATCGCGCCGTGGCCCGAGGTCACGACGGCATCCACCGGGCAGATCTCGTGCGGCAGGACGACCAACTCGTCCCCGGGCACGATGGCGTCGAGGGCGATCGGCTCGATCCCCCCGTCCCGCTTTCGATGGGCGACCTTGGGCATGCGGGCGATCAAGGCGTGGAGAACCGAAGAAGCCCGCCGCAGCGCGTACTGCTCGAGGGCCTCACCGCCCGACAGCATCAAAACGACGATCGCCCCCGCGAGGTACTCGCCCAAAAAGAAAGCGGTCACGATCGAGATCCCCGCGAGGAGGTCGGCACCGATCTCCTTGCGGAACAGCTTGGCGATCAATCCGATGACGAGCGGAACACCGCCGCAAGCGAGTACCGCGAGCAGAGGCCAGCGGGGCGGAAAGGGGGGCGGACCGGGGAGAAAGGTGACGACGAGATGAACCGCGATGCCCGCGAGGGCGAATCCCGCGATGACGAGGGGGATCGCGCGCCGCGTTTTGTCGCGGCGCGGGTTCGCATCGTCGGCGGGCATCGCAGGGTCGCTCACGTAAGGGCCGGCGATTGTACGATGACGCGATGAATGAGCGCCCGGCAGCGGAGGTGGAAGCGTGGTACGCGGCCCTCGAGGCGCGCCACCTGGACACTTTGACGTTTACCGAAGTGCGGCGTGCGCTCCAGGCGCTCTCCTCGCTATACGTCGAGCGCCGCGATCGCCTGGGACGAGGCGCCGCGCTCGACGGCGCCGGCAAGCGTGCGGCGTTCGCACTGTTCTACGGGCCGCTCCACTTCCTGGTCGTACGCGAGATCGTGCGCGCGCTTCACGTCGATCCACGTCCTCGACGCATTGTGGACCTCGGCTGCGGCACGGGCGTCGCCGGCGCCGCGTGGGCGATCGAAGCGGGAGGGCGCCCCGCCGTTTCGGGGGTCGACGGCAGCGGTTGGGCGATCGGCGAGGCCGAATGGAACCTGCGGACCCTCGGCGTGACCGCGACGCTTCGGCGCGGCAACCTGGTCGAAGCCCCCTTGGGGGCAGCCGGCGAGGGGATCGTTGCCGCCTACGCAGTCAACGAACTCGACGATGGCGCCCGCGCGGAGCTCTTGCGCCGCCTCCTTGCGGCTCACACCAAAGGAAGCCGCGTGCTCCTCGTCGAGCCGATAGCGCGGCGGCCGGTCCCCTTCTGGCCGGTGTGGGCGGACGCCTTTCGCGCGGCGGGGGGCCGGGACGACACGTGGCGCTTCCCCGCCGTCTTCCCGGAGAGGATGAAACTCCTCGACAAGGCGGCAGGCCTCGACCACCGCGAAATGACCGCCCGGTCGCTCTGGCTCCCCTGAGTTCGGGTTTGACAGCCTCCCTTCGGGCTTCCTATCCTCCCGCGGTGGACGCTCATTCGTTGAAGGGAAAGCGGGCTCTCGTTTGCGGGAGCACCCAAGGGATCGGCAAGGCCGCCGCCCTCGAGCTGGCTTCGCGCGGGGCGACGGTGACGCTCTTCGCGCGGGATCCGATCGCCCTGGAGCGCGTCCGGGCCGAGCTGCCGGGGAACGGCCACACGGTGCTGGCAGCGGACTTCGGCGACAACGAGGCCGTCCGCCAAGCGGCTTTGGCCGAAGTAAAAGACCGCGGCGCGATCCACGTTCTGGTCAACAACACGGGCGGCCCCCCCGCCGGGCCGATCGTGGACGCGGCGCCCGAGGCGTTCATCACCGCCTTCCGCGCGCACCTCGTTAACAATCACATCCTCGCTCAGGCCGTGATCCCCGGAATGAAGGGCGCGGGGTACGGCCGCATCGTCAACATCGTGTCGACCTCGGTACGCGAGCCGATCGCGGGCCTGGGAGTGTCGAACACCGTCCGCGCCGCGGTCGCCGGCTGGGCGAAAACACTCTCGGGCGAGCTGGCGCGCTTCGGCATCACGGTGAACAACGTCCTCCCCGGGTTCACCAAGACCTTGCGCCTCGACTCGATCATCGCTGGACGCGCGAAGGCCGCGGGGCGCGCGGCGGACGACATCGCGCGGGACCTGCTCGCGCAGGTTCCCGCCGGCCGGTTCGCGGAAAGCTGGGAGGTCGCCGCGGCGATCGGATTCTTGGCCAGTCCGGCGGGCGGGTACATCACGGGCGTCAGCCTGCCGGTGGACGGCGGACGGATCGCGTCGCTGTGAGCGACGAAAAGGGGGCGCGTGTGATCAAGATCCAGCAGTTCATCGACGGCGCCTTCGTCGAGCCCGCGTCCGGCGCGTACTTCGACGACGTCGACCCTTCCGTGGGCGCGCCCTACGCGCTCGTCCCCGACGGCGATGCCAAAGACATCGAACGGGCTGTGGCGGCGGCCAAGGCGGCGTTTCCCTCCTGGTCGCAGACGCCGACGGCCGAGCGCTCGCGGATCCTGCTCGCGATTGCCGACGGCCTCGAGCGGGAAATCGACGAACTCGCGCGCATCGAGTGCATCGACAACGGGAAGCCGGTCGCCCTCGCGCGCTCCACCGATCTTCCTCGCGCCGTGGCGAACTTCCGGTTCTTCGGTACGGCGATTCTGCATTCGCGCTCCGAGCTTCACGTCGCCGACAAGACCTCACTCAACTACACGCTCCGCCGCCCGCTGGGGGTTGTCGCCTGCATCTCCCCGTGGAATCTCCCCCTCTATCTGTTGACGTGGAAAATCGCCCCGGCGCTCGCCGCCGGGAACACCGTGGTCGCCAAGCCGTCCGAGATCACGCCGATGACGGCGTTCCATTTCGCACGGATCGCCAAGGCCGTGGGCTTACCCGCCGGAGTGCTCAACATCGTGCACGGCTTCGGACCCAAGGTAGGTCCACCGCTGACCGGCCACCCCGACGTCAAGGCCGTCTCGTTCACCGGCGGAACCGCGACGGGCGCCTCGATCGCCGCCGTCGTCGCGCCGAAGTTCAAGAAGCTCTCGCTCGAACTGGGCGGCAAGAACCCGAACGTCGTCTTCGCCGATGCGGACATGGACGAGGCGATCAAGACGAGCCTGCGCTCTTCGTTCCAGAACCAGGGGCAGATCTGCCTCTGCGGCTCGCGGATCCTCGTCGAGGAGAGCGCCTACGCGGCGTTCCTCGAACGGTTCGTGGCCGGGGCCGGGACGCTGCGACAAGGCGACCCGCTCGATCCCGCGACCGAGCAGGGTGCGGTCGTGTCGAAGCCGCACTACGACAAGATCATGTCGCACATCGCGCTTGCGCGGCAGGAAGGCGGCAACGTGATCTGCGGCGGCGGCCCGCCGGGACCCGTCAGCGACCGCTGCAAGAACGGCTATTTCATCCAACCCACCGTGATCGTCGATCTTCCGATGGACTGCCGCACCAACCAGGAAGAGATCTTCGGCCCCGTCGTCACGATCTCGCCGTTTTCGACCGAAGACGAAGCCGTCGCTTTGGCGAACGGAACGTCGTACGGCCTATCGGCGACGGTTTGGACGCAGAACATCGGACGCGCGCATCGCGTCGCCGACCGCATCGAGGCCGGGACGGTGTGGATCAACTGCTGGATGGTGCGCGACCTGCGCGTCCCGTTCGGCGGCGTGAAAGGCTCGGGCGTCGGGCGCGAGGGGGGCGAAGACTCGATGCGCTTTTTCACAGAGCCCAAAAACGTGTGCGTGAAGACGTGAGCGATCCAAAGACAGACATCGTTAGTGGAAGAGCCCCCGAGCCGGTGGGCGCGTTCCCGCACGCCAAGCGCGTCGGGGATTTCCTCTTTCTATCGGGGATCGGGCCTCGGAAGCGCGGCTCGAAAGAAATCCCCGACGGCATCGAGGCCCAGACCCTGGCCGTTTTCAAGAACGTCCGCCTCGTGCTCGAAGACGCGGGCGCCTCATGGGACGACATCGTCGATGTGACCGTGTTCTTGACCGACATGAATGCCGACTTCCCCGCGTTCAACCGTCTCTACGCGAAGCACTTTTCGACGAACCGCCCGACGCGCACCACCGTCGAGGTGGGCGCGCTCCCCACGCCTATCTCCGTCGAGTTGAAGGTGATCGCGTACGTGAAACGATGAGCGGCACGGCTACGACCGGCGTTTGCCAGGTCCGCGGCTGACGCTGAATTGTCGTCCTGATTTCGTCGATTTCCGTGGCTCCAGGGACCGTGCCGGCTGGAAGGCGCGCTTGAGTCCGAAGTCCCCGCGACTGATGACGGGTCGCAACCCGCTGCGGCCTTTGATCGCGCCCCCGCAGCTTCCAGCAAGACATCTCGTTGTCGCGAAAGCGCATACGGTGCCGACTACATGACTCGACAGTTCTCATTCCCACGTGGCATATCCCCGATATCCTGGCGTCGTATCGAAATCCAGTTATGCCGACAAGATCTTGACATACCATATGTAGTATAGTACCTTCTGGCCATGTGGGAGGTCTACGAACATCGTCGTGTCGGCGGACGTATTCCACGCCTCCCGGTCGAGATCGTCAAGCGGTACGAGAAGTGGAAAGACATCGTCCGGATTTCGGGTCCCACTGGCCTACGGTTGATCAAGGGCTTTCACGACGAGTCGCTTAGAGGGGAACGGAACGGGCACCGATCTTCACGGCTTGGGCTTCAGTACCAGGTTATCTACCGGGTCGTCGCCCATGAGATTCTGGTTCAGGTCATCGACCTTACGGCCCACGACTATCGGAGAAAAATGACCATGGCATCGAAAACCTATCGAAAGGCCAAGAAACATGTTGATGTCTCGGTCGGCGAGTCGGTTCGAATCATGCGGGAACTCCAAGAACTCAGCCAGAACGAACTGTCTGAGCTAACAGGAATCCCGCAGTCGACGCTCTCGGCGATTGAACATGATCGCGTGAACTTGGGCGTCGAGCGCGCCAAGGTGTTGGCCCGGGCGCTTGCGTGCCACCCGGCCGTGTTGGTCTTTCCGGGGTGGGTCGTTGGCGATCAGTCGGCGGCATGACAATCGGATCCAGCTGACGAATCTGCCTTGTCACGGCCCGCAGCTGATCCACTCGTTGGGCCCCGGATCGAGCGCGCGACCTAGCCTGCCCCGCAGCGTCGTATTTCCCCTCGCGTCGAAAACAGGCGCGAACTCGCCCGCCTCCAAGCGGAAACGCTCGAGGCGCTTCTCGACGGGACACGGGGGCTACGATCGATTCCACTTTGTACTGAAAAGTACTTGACACAATAGTCAAAGAGCGTAGCTTCCCGTTGATGTCCCCGACAACGGTCCCCCGGGCGATGCGTGAAGCCCCCAGACTCGACCCCGCTTTTCGGCCAGCCTCGGTCACCCGCCGCCACGCCCTGCTGATCAACCCGTTCTATCCGAAGGACCCCTTCGCGAGCTTTGGGAAACACGTCCTCACCCCAACGCTCGCGCTCACGACTATCGCGGCGTCAACGCCCCCCGACTGGACCGTTTCGTACTGGGACGAGAACCTCCTCCAGGGGCCGCCGCCGGTGAACCCGTTCCCGCAGGTCGTGGGAATCACCGTTCACCTGACGTTCGCACGACGGGCCTTCGCACTCGCCCGCTGGTACCGCGAGCGCGGGGCGCGGGTCGTACTTGGCGGGTTACACGTTCTGAGCTGCCCGGAAGAATGCGCGCCTCACGCCGACGCACTCGCGATTGGAGAGGGGGCCCAACTCTGGGGGCGCATTCTGCGCGACGCCGAAGCGGGCCGATTGAAACCTCGGTACGAGGGGAGCTACCGCGAGCCGCCGTATCAGGACGATCCGGCACCGCGACGCGACATCCTCCCCCGCGGCCAGTTCCTGACGACGACCAGCCTGATCGCCACGCGCGGCTGCCACAACCGCTGCGAGTTCTGCTATCTCGCGACCGACCGGCTCTTCATGCCGTACCAGATGCGCGAGCCCGCGCAAATCGCCCGTGAGTTCGAAGCCGACGGCCAGGCGTACGCCGTTTTCGTCGACAACAACCTCGGATCCCGCCCCGACTATCTCGTCCGCCTCTGCCGCGAACTGCGACCGCTCCGGAAGATCTGGAGCGCCGCCGTCTCGATCGACGTCACCGACCAACCCGACGTCGTCCGCGAGATGGCGCTTGCAGGCTGCACCGGTGTGTTCGTCGGATTCGAATCGCTCGACCCGGACAACATCGTCGACGCGCGCAAGAAGAGCCCGCGGCCCGACGACTACGCGCGACGTGTGAAACTGCTCCACGACCACGGGATCCAGGTCAACGGGAGTTTCGTCTTCGGGTTCGACCACGACCGGCCGGACGTCTTTGCGCGAACCTGCGATTGGATCGAGGCCCAGCGGCTCGAGTGCGCGACCTTCCACATCTTGACGCCCTACCCGGGAACACCTCTTCACGCGCAGATGAGGAAGGAAGGGCGATTACTTCACGACAACTGGGACCTGTACGACACCGCGCACGTCGTCTACCGGCCGAAGCACATGACCCCCGAGCAGCTGGCAGAAGGCTACGCCTCGAGCTACGAGCGTCTCTTCTCGCACGCGTCGATCTGGAGACGGCGCCCCGAGGACCGCGCCGCCGTCCTCCCCTACCTCGCGATGTCGTACCTTTACAAGCGATCGAACCGGTGCTGGTATCCGCTGATCCGATACCGCCTGACCGGGCGCGTCTGGGCGCCGCTCGTCGCGTGGACTCGGTACCGCCACGTGCGCTTCCGCGAGCGTCTCGCCGCCTCCGAGCCGGGATGCGCCGGCCTCGCATCGTCGGTGGTTTCAGCGGGGGTCTGACTCGGGCGACGAAATCGGCAAAGGGTTGAGGAACGGATCGTGACGAATCTGCGCCACAATGCCCGGGCGAAACCCCGGGGGAGCATGACGCATGGCGATGTCGCTGTATGTGAAAGGCCTATGGCGTTACCCGGTCAAAACGCTCGCCGGAGTTCCACTCGAAACCGCCGAGCTCACGCCGACCGGCATCCCCGGCGATCGGATCGTTCATGTGCGAGGCCCCGAAGGGGTCCGCACCTCGCGCCGTCAGCATCTCCTGCTCGGATTGAAGGGGAGCCTGGGTCCCGACGGTCAGCCTCTCGTGAACGGCCACCCGTGGGACAGCGAAGAGGCGTTGGAACTCGTGCGGCGCGCGGCCGGCGCCGATGCGTGGCTCGAGGCCTACGACGGCGTCGAGCGGTTCGACGTCCTCCCGCTTCTCGTCGCAACCGACGGCGCTGTGGCCGAATTCGGCCGGGACGTCCGCCGGCTGCGTCCCAACATCCTGATTGGCGGTGTCGCGGGAATGGACGAGACCCGTTGGCCGGGGGGTGAACTGCACATCGGTGACGCGGTGGTGCGGTTGGATTCCCTGCGTGGCCGATGCCCGATGACCACCGTGGACCCGGACACGCTCGAGCGGGACCCGGAGGTCCTGAGGGACATCGGGCGGCGGTTCGGAGGCCGTCTCGCGCTCAACGCCGAGGTCTCGCGCCCGGGCACGATTCGCGTCGGCGATGCCGTGAAGCTCGTCCCGGGGGCCGTTACGCCTCTCTGAGCGCTTCGGTCACGGGCATCCGCGCCGCTCGGATCGCGGGGAACAATCCGCCAGCGAAGCCGAGCACGAGCGCGAAGACGATCCCTTCGAACAGCAGCGCCGGCGTCACGTTGAACGCGAAGGTCACCTGGCTGAAGGTGTCCCAATTCAACGTCGACGTGCGATAGCCGTCGAAGAAGACCCACGCGAGCAAAGCCCCGACGACGCCGCCGACGAGGGCCAGGAGCAGGGACTCGGCCATGACCGATACGACGACGGCCCCTGGGCCGAAGCCGAGCGCGCGCAGCGTCGCCACCTCGCGAGTTCTCGCCGCGACGGCCGAGTACATCGTGTTCAGCGCGCCGAAGACGGCGCCCACTCCCATCAGCACGGCGAGGAGGAACCCGAGATTTCGGATGATCGCCTGCAGTTGCCGCCCCTGGTTGCTGAAGAAGTCACTCTCGCGTTGCACCGTCACGTCGAGGCGCGGGTCCTTGGTCAGCGCGTCCTTGAACCGGTCGAAGGCGTCGACCGATTCCAGGCGGGCCACCACGGTCTGGAACGAGTTCCCGCGGCGGTAAGAAGGCTGGAGCACACGCGCATCGGTCCACAGCTCCGACTCCCACAACGCACCGTCGGCCGAAAACGTCCCGACGACGACCCACTCGTTCTGGCCCCACTTGACGTGCGTTCCGACGTCGAGGCCGCGAAATTGCCTGAGGGCCCCCTCGCCGACGAGGATCTCGTTCTTTCCCCATTCCAGCATGCGGCCCGAGGTGATCTTGAGCCCGGGGCGGGTCGAAAACGCCGCGGGCTGCACGCCGCGTAGAGGAACGTTCGCAGTCGTTCCCGTCGATTTTTTGGGGATGTCGACGACGACGAACAGCTCGGCGGAGGAGAGCGGGACCGGCGCCTCGCCCGCCGCCACGGGGCCGCGTGCGATCCCGGGCGCCTGGGCGATGATCTCGACCGCATCCCCCAGGAGCACGCTCATCATTTCGCTGTCGCTCCCCGAGCGAAGCACGAGGGCGTTTTGCGGAGAGCCCGCCGAGCGGAGCGCGTGCCGGAACCCCTCGCCGATCGAGAGCACGCCCACCAGTACGGCGACGACTCCGGCGATTCCGGCGACCGTCGCCAAGGCAGCGCCGCGGCGCTGAGGGATCGTCCGGATCGCGGTGAGCGTGACGGCGAAGACCTGAACGAACCAGTTCACGATCACGCCCTCCGCAAGGCATCGACGATGCGCATCCGCATGGCCTGAATCGCCGGCAGAATGCCCGCGACGAGGCCGAGCAGCAGAACGAAGATCACACCGAGGATCATGTCTTTCGTCGGGAAGTAGAAGATCGGGAGGAACCCTCCCGTGGGATCACCGGTGCCGACCGCTATCGCACCCAACGCCAGGCCGATCCCGCCGCCCAGGATCGCGAGCAGCCCCGATTCGGCGAGGATGAGCGCGAGCGTCTTCCCATCCGAGAAGCCGACGGTTTTCAGAACCGCAATCTCGCTGGTCCGCTCGCGCACCGATTGGGCGATCGTGTTCCCGGTGACGAGCAACAGCGTGAAGAACACCGCGGAGAGAATCCATTGAATGATCGAGCCGATGTCACCGATCTGATCGGCGAAGCTCTGCGCCAACGCCTTTTCGGTGACGGTCTTGGTCTCGGCGGGGGAGTTCTCGAAGAGCGCGTCGATCCGCTTGCAGATCTCGGAGGTCTTCGCGGGATCGGCGATGCGCACGACGTACCAGCCGACGATTCCCGCGCCGTACTGACGAGCCTCGTCGAAATAGTCGTAGTGAAACAGGAACTGGGTCGTGTCGACCCCCTTGGCCCCCGTGTAGATCCCCCGAACGTTGAACTCCCAGATGGTCGAGCCGTCCTTCTTGCGCCAGAACGTCCCCTGAATCGGCACGCGGTCCCCGATTTTCCAGCCGAAGCGCTGTGCGGTCGTGACCCCGACGAGGACGCCCTCGCGGTCCTCGATCCAGGCGCGCATCTGGTCGTCTGGGACTTTGAACTCGGAGTACATCGCCAGGTATCCCTCGGGGTCGACCGGAGCCTGGAATACTCCTTGGAAATTGTTGTTCGGGTTCTGGTAGACGCCGCCGAACCACGACGCGTGGGTGACGAGGACGACCCCCGGGACCTCCGCGATCTTGGACTGATAGCTCGCGGGGAGCGGCTGGATGATCGAGGTCTTGTGGGTGGTGAACAACCGGTCGGCGCCCGCGACGTCGACGCCGGCGTTGAAAGCCACCCTGATGGCCGCAAGGTAGGAGAACAGGACGAATGCGACCACGATCGACAGGAGCGTGAACACCGTGCGCGCCTTGCGGCGCTTCAGGTTCCCCCAAAGGAGAGGCCAGAACTTCATGCGGCGGCTCCCGCCAGGATCCCCTTTTCGAGATGGAGCGTCCTCGTCGCACGCTCGGCGGCATGCGGGTCGTGCGTGACCATGATCACCGTCTTGCCTTGATCGCGATTGAGCGCTTGCAAGAGATCGAGGATCTCGTCCCCCGCCTTCCGGTCGAGGTCGCCCGTCGGCTCGTCGCAGAGCAGGAGCGTGGGATCGGTGACGATCGCACGCGCGATCCCGACACGCTGCTCTTGGCCTCCCGAGAGCTGCCTGGGATAGTGCTTCGAGCGATCGGACAGCCCGACGAGCGAGAGCGCGGTCGCGACCTGTTGGCGTCTCCGCGCGCGCGAAAGCGAGGTGAGGAGCAAGGGCAATTCGACGTTACGCTCGGCCGAAAGCGCCGGGAGCAGGTTGTACATCTGGAAGACGAATCCGATGTGACGGGCCCGCCAGGCCGTCAGCTTTCCGCCGGCAAGTTCGGAGATGCGCACGCCCCCGACGTCGATCGTTCCCGCGGTTGCGCGGTCGAGCCCGCCGATGAGGTTCAAGAGGGTCGACTTCCCCGAGCCGGACGGGCCCATCAGCGCGAGGAATTCCCCCTTCGCCACGTCGACGTCGAGCCCCTGGAGAACGTCGATCTTTTCTCCGCCACGGAAGAACGTTTTGTGGACGTTGCGAACCTGAACCAACGCTTCCATCGTCTGCTCTCTCCTTACTCTTGCTTGCGTTCCGCGACGACCACGCCCGCCGCCAGCTCGGCCGGGCCTTCGAGCACGACGCGCTCGCCG
>JAQBEH010000136.1:0-12485 GCA_032124015.1 Acidobacteriota bacterium | reverse complement strand
TCCATCAGCGCTGATCCAAACATCGTGCTTTCCGCCGTGGCGGTGCAGAGTCCAGCCCATTTCGCGTAGCCGACGCTCCAGTTCCCGCCGTTTCACGGGCTCAATGTACACACATACGTGTACCAAGGCAACTTCGTCCGGAAAAAGTCAACCCGCAGCTTTTTTTTGGGGGGGGCTCCCCAAGCGCAACGCAGCTTCAACCCGAAGTGGATTGGTGGGGATTACTGAATCCAAGTGTTTTTCGACTTTCGGCGCTGTTCCCACTCGTCACGCCGTACTATTAGAGAGGCTGGTCTTCGCGACTGGTAGGCTTCTGTCGTCAGAGGGCACGACGATGTTTGATCGAGTCACTTTCACTCCCGGCGTCATGGGCGGTCGAGCGTGTATCCGCGGGATGCGCATTACCGTGTCGCTCGTCGTCAACTTGGTCGCGAACGGGATGACCACGCCCGAGATCCTCGCCGAGTACCCGGATCTCGTAGCGGAGGATGTCGAGCAGGCCCTCAAGTACGCGTCGTTCCTCGCGAGCGAAGAGACATTGCCAGCGACGGGAACGAGCAGAGGCGCTTGAAGTTCCTCGCCGACATGGGCGTCTCCGAGTTGACGGTAGCCACCCTTCGAGGCCACAGTCACGACGTCGTTCACGCGCGGGATGCTGGCTACCACCGGCTGCTCGATGCCGCCATCCTCTCTCATGCACGGGATCAGGCTCGGATCGTCATCACGTTCGATCTCGACTTCGGTGACCTCCTGGCTGCTGCCGGCGAGATACTCCCCAGCGTGATTCTCGTGCGAACTCGCAATCAACGTGCGGAATCCGTGACGCCGCGGGTGCTTGACGTGGTCGAGCGGTTTGCCGGCGAACTCGAAGCGGGCGCACTGATCATCGTCGAGGATGCACGTGTGCGGCTCCGACGGCTCCCGCTCCGCTGATCTCTGAATCCGAGCGCGCAATCCCACCGCCGACCCAGGCTCGAGACACTCATGATCCGGACATCCGTCGCACCGAAGTTGCGTCTTCCCACGAACTGGCACGGTCGCGTCCGCTCCGCGATCGTCCACGCCGTCTCGATGGCAACGATCGCATTCACCCACGCACTGGCCCGCGCTGCGAACCACCCCGACGCTCAAATCCGGGCCCAGGCCGAAATCGACCGCCTGCAGCGTGAGGTCGATCTTCTTCGCGAAGAAGCGCGCATCAAGGACGCCCGCATGGAGCGCCTCCCAGCCCAGCGCAGGCCTCACTATCCGCCGAGCGAGCGACTCGCGATTCTGGAGCTGCGTGCTGCGAGGGCCTGGTCGCAGGCAGAAACCGCGCGACGCCTCCTCGTCACGCCGCTGACGGTCGCCTCCTGGACTCAGCGACTCGATGACGAAGGGCCGGATGCGCTCGTCCAGGTGGCGGAGCCCGTGAACAGGTTTCCGGAACTCGTCGGCTACCTCGTACAACGGTTGAAGGTGCTCTGCCCCAAGATGGGAACGCGCCGCATCGCTCGCGTGTTGGCGCGAGCCGGCCTTCATCTCGGCGCGACGACGGTGCGTCGCATGCTGAAACCCGCGCCGAAGCCGACGCCCAGAGTGAATCGTCCATCGATGCCGAAGTCTGTCACCGCAAAGAGCCCGAACCACGTTTGGCACGTCGACTTGACCACAGTCCCGACGATCGGCGGCTTCTGGATCCCCTGGCTGCCATTCGCGTTGCCGCAGCGCTGGCCGTTCTGTTGGTGGGTCGCCGTCGTTGTCGATCACTTCTCGCGGCGAGCCATCGGGTCCGCCTACTTCAAGAAGGAGCCGACCGCGCGCGACATGACGACCTTCCTCGGGGGAGTGCGCCGACGCATCAAGCGCTGGCCCGCCCACCTGATCACCGATCACGGCGTTCAGTTCACGGCGGAGGAGTTCGGCGTCTGGTGCCGCCGCCACGGAATCCAGCAACGCTTCGGCGCGATCGGCAAATACGGCAGCCTCGCTGTGATCGAGAGGTTCATCAAGTCGATGAAGAACGAGTGCACGCGGCTGCTGCCGATCGTTCCGTTGGCGCGAGCCGCGTTCGGCCGCGAGCTCGACCACTACGTCGCTTGGTTCAACGCGGAGCGGCCACACTCGCGATTCGGCGCTCGCACGCCCGACGAGATGTACTTCGGAAGTTTCCCGGCGTGTCGGCGGCCGCGCTTCGAACCACGAGCACACTGGCCGCGCCGATCGACTTGCGCAATACCGCACGCACTCGTTCGCGGACGGCCGGGTGCCGCGGTCGAACTGAGCGTCGGGTATCGCGCAAGGCGGAAGCACTTGCCGATCGTTTCCCTGAAGCGCGTCGCCTAAGGCCCCTGAGGCTTTCGCACGGATACATTCGATCCGAGGGCGAGGTGTGTTCACGATGTCGTTCGCGCGTCGAACCGGTGTCGACAAGGACCACCTCGAAGGGTCCCTTGCATCGTTTCGCAGTTCCGCCGCACCGAACGCGGTCATTTCAGATCCCAGAAACCCCTTTGTTTTTGCATCATGCTTTCCCTGGCGCAGTACACCCAGTTGGAGGCCGCTGCACTCCGGCCCGAAGACAAAATGTGAACTTGTCGATGTTTTTTATCGCGGCGCGGTGATTTGGGCCTGCCGGGAGGCCTGCCCAGCGAAAAATGGCCTCGCAGGATCGCCCAGGATCGACGATCGAGCCCCCTCCCGGGCGTCTGGACCCGCGGAATAAACGAAAGCATAGCGAAAATCTCGCTACTCCCCCCGCAACACCTCAATCGGCCGTCGCCTCAGCGCACCCGCGCTCGCGGCGATCCCGGCGATAACCGACAGCGCGATGGTCGCGAGCGGCGCACCGGCGAGCACGAGCGGCCGCCACGTCCACGCGATCTCCATGCCGCGCGTCAGGACCACCCAGGCCAGGACCGCGCCGCCGATGGTGCCCACGATGCCGGCCACGAAACCGGTCAGAGCGAACTCGACGGCGAAAATCGCCACGACGCCGCGACGCGTCGCGCCGAGCGTTTTCAACAGCGCGACTTCGCGCCCGCGGCGGGAAGCCGTCGCGCCCACGGCTCCTGCCAGAATCGCGATCCCGGCGGCGATCGCGAATCCGCCGAGAAGCCTGATACCCACGCCGAGTCGCTCGAGCAGCGTCGCGACCTTTTCGACGATCTCGCGCACCTTGAGCATCGTGACGTTCGGGAGTTCGGCGGCGAGCCGGTCTTGCAGCGCCTGCTCGCGGCCCGCGGGTAATCGGGCCGCGGCCACGCGCATCTGCGGCGCTTTGTCGAGCACGCCGGGCTCGACGACCAGGAAGAAATTGATCCCGAAGCTCTTCCAATCGACGGTGCGCAAGCTCGTGACGCGGAGCTCGAACGGAACCCCCTGCACGTCGTAGACGAGCGTCGAGCCCACATGCACGCCCATGTCCTTGGCGAAGTCGCGCTCGATCGAGATCTCGGGATGCTCGGGGTCACTCCAGAGCATTCCCTCCACGACGACGTTGTCCTTCGGCAGTTCGTCGAGGTAGGTCAGGTTCTGTTCCCTCGTGAGGATCCACTTGCGCCGCCCTTCGTCCGATCCGTTCTTCTCGAGCTCGGAGGTGCTAACGCCGTCGATCGAGACGAGGCGGGCGTTGACGATCGGGACACCGCGAACCTCCGTCGCCCCCGCGTCCTCGAGAATCGCTCGCACGCGCGGCCACTGGCCCGATTGCATGTCGACCAGAAAGACGTTGGGGGCGTTTTTCGGAAGATCGGCGCGCAGGCGCGACGTCAGCCCGCGGTCGACGAGCGCGATGGCGACGACGACAAGCACGCCCAAGCCCAACGCCGTCACCGCGGGAAGCGTGCCGGCCCCCGGCCTCGCAAGGGCGGAGAGCCCGTGACGGAGCGTGACTCGCACCCGCTCCCTGGCGAGTCTGGCGACCGCGCGCGTGAGCAGTCTCGCGGAGCCCGCGAGCACCGCCGCGGCGGCGATCATCCCGACCGCGAATCCCGCACCAATTCTCGCGGAGCCCGACTGAACGTACGCGGCGCCGAACACTCCCGCGAGGAGGGCGACGACGACGGCCAGGCGGGCGAACGGGCCGGAGGCCAAAGGGTCGGCGTCGCGGCGCAACACGCGCATGGGCGGCACGAGGCGAAGCGCCGAGAGGGGGGCGACGGAAAACAGCAACGCCACACCGGTGCCCAGGGCCAGCCCTCGCAAGGCCGCTTCGGGCTGCCAGGCGTCGATCGGCACCGCGGGAAGGAGTCCGGCGAGGAAACGGGGCGCGATCGCCAGGATCGCCGTTGCGATGGCAACACCGGCGACGCTTCCGGCGAGGCCGAGCAACGCCGTCTCGACGGCGTACAGAAGGACGATCTCACGAGGGCGCACGCCCAAGCATTTCAGGACCGCGATCGCGTCGAACCGCGACCCGAGCCACGCACGCACCGTTTGCGCGACGCCGATCCCGCCGAGGATCAGCGAGACGAGCGCGACCAGGCCGAGGAAGCGCGAGGCCCGCTTCAGCCCTTCCCGGAGCGCGGGCTGGGCGTCGGCGTAGGTCTGCACGCGCACACCGGAAGCCGGAGGGATGGCGGCCCTCAGGGTCTTGGCGGCCGACTCCGCGTCCGCGGCATCGGCGCCGTTTTCCAGCTTGACGAGGATCACGCGATCGACGCGGCTCCCGAATGCCTCGAGCCCCGTGCGCTCGAACCCGGCCAGCGAGAGCATCACGCGAGGCCCGAGCGCGAACGACACGTTGATCTTGTCGGGCTCTCCTAGGATGCGCCCGCGGACGACGAACTCCTCGCCCCCGATCCTGAGCACGCTCCCCTCCGCGAGTTGGAGCTTGTCCGCCAGCTCGGGAGCGACGAGCACGCCATGCGGGTCGAGCAGGCTAGGAAGCGGACCCGCGGGGCTCGTCGCGACTGCGCCGTAAAACGGATAGCCGTCGCCGACGGCCTTCAACAAGACGAGCGCCGAGGGTCCCGGCGCGCCCCCCGTGCCCGGGATCGACACGACGGTGGCCAGCTCGCGCAAGGAAGTCACGCGCGCGCCGGACCGCTTTTCGACCAGCGCTTCGACCGCCTGCGTGACGGCCGCCGGAAGCGCTTTCCCGGCGCGCACCGAAAGATCGGCGGCGAGGAGGCTCCGCGCCTCCCGGCGCAGTCCGCGATCGATGCCGTTCGACAGCCCGGCCACGGCCACGATGGCGGCCACGCCCACCGCCAGACACGCCGTGAAGAAGAGGATTTTCCCGGAGGCACCGCGCGTCTCCCGCCCCATCAAGCGCAGTGCGAGAGCGAGCCTCACAAGAAAGGCCGAAGATCCGCCCGCTCCTCGCGCTCGATCCGGCCGTCCCGAAGGTGGATCCGTCGATCGGCGAGTTGGGCGACGTCGGGGTCATGGGTCACCAGCACGAGGGTCGTGCCGTTCTCACGGCGCAGCGCCAGGAGCGTGTCGAGTACGACCTGGCCCGTGACCCGGTCGAGGTTGCCGGTGGGCTCGTCGGCCAGTAGGATCGGCGGTCTCGGACCGAAAGCGCGCGCTAGGGCGACTCGCTGCTGCTCGCCGCCCGACAGTTGCGACGGGTAGTGGTGGCCGCGCGCTCCCAGTCCTACGGCCGAAAGAAGCTGTTCGGCCCGGGAGCGTGCATCGGGAGTTTCAGCCAGTTCGAGGGGAAGCAGTACGTTTTCACGCGCGGTGAGGTTGCCGAGCAACTGGAAGGACTGGAAGACGAAGCCGATCGTGCGGCGGCGAAGAAGCGCAAGATCGTCTTCTGAAAGATCCTGGATCTCGCGTCCGTCGAGGATAACCTGGCCCTCGGACGGACGATCGAGGCCGGCCATGAGGGCTAAGAGCGTGGATTTCCCGCTTCCGGACGGTCCCAAGACGGCGACGAACTCTCCGGGGGCGATGGAGCAATCGATGCGATCGACGATGGTGAGCGGCCGCCCTCCCGAAGGAAGACGGCGCGTGAGAGCGCGAAGCTCTATGCGTGGAGTCGTCATCGCTCTGGTTTATCTCACGCTCGCAGCCTGCGCCAGCGCCGGAAACCGCGAGCCTCTCGTGATCTTCCTCGGCGACAGCTTGACCGCGGGGCATGAACTTCCCGCGAACCTCGCGTTCCCCGCGCTCGTGGCCAAGACGCTCCGCGAGAGAGGCCGGCCGATCCGCGTGGTGAACGCCGGTGTGAGCGGCGATACGTCATCCGGAGGCCTCGATCGCGTCTCTTGGCTTCTTGAACAGAAACCCGATCTCCTCGTCGTGGGATTGGGGGTGAACGACGCCTTCAGAGGGCAGCCGGTCGATCGCATCGAAGCGAACCTGCGAGCGATCGTGAAGCAGGCGAAGTCCGAGGGCGTCCGCGTCCTGCTGCTGGGCATGCGCGTCCCGACCAACTACGGTCCCGACTACACGGAGACGTTCGCGGCGATTTACCCCCGCATCGCCAAGTTGGAGAAGGTCGACCTGATGCCATTCCTGCTGGAGGGGGTCGGCGGCCACCCGGAATTGAATTTCGATGACGGGATCCATCCCAATGAGGAGGGCCAGCGGTTGATCGCCGACAACGTGCTCGTCTACGTCGAACTGGCTCTGAAGGCGAAACCGTGACCGCGTTGGTGCTGGCGATGGCCATCGCCCTCGCTGCTACTCCGGCTGGCCCCCGCTACGACGCGGACGCCGTCACGGCGCTCCAGGCGATGGAAGAATCCGCAGTCCGCACCAACGACTACACGATGAGGCTGGTGAAGCGCGAACTGCGCGGCACCGAGCTGACCCGCGAAGAGACGATAGACATCAAATGGCAGCGGCCGCAGCGCATCTACCTTCACGAGATCGCGGGGCCCCGGACAGGCCAGGAGATCCTCTACGTTCCGGGCTGGAACAAGAACCGGATCAAGGTCCACAAGGGCGTCAACCTGAACTACGATCCGTACGGCGCGATGGCGATGGCGTGGTCCCACCACGCCGTCCCCGAAGCCGGCCTCGTGCGCCTGGTCAAGATCGTGATGGACAACGTGCGCCGGGCGCGTGCGAAAAACGTCGTGGAGCTGACGTTCGAAGGGCCCGAGACGTTGTTCGGCCGAAAAACCGTGAGACTGGAGGCCACGTTCCCCCCGACCGGAAAGACGCCGACAATCGAGAAAGAGGAGACGCTCTGGGAAGTCTCGCAGGCCACCGGTCAGTCGATGTACGTGATCCTCCACGCCAATCGTGCGCGGAAATGGCGACAGGCCGACCATCCCGAACGGGGCGATTCCGTGATCGTGCCGGACTACTATGCCGGGCGGATCGTCTTGTGGGTCGACGACGAACTCCAGCTTCCGCTCCAGATCGACTTTTACGACCAGGAGGGGAGCCTGTACGAGCACTACGAGCACCACGACCTCAAGGTGAACGTCGGACTGACGGCCGCCGACTTCGATCCGAAGAATCCCGCCTACGGCTTCTGACGGCGGACGATCGCGAATCCGGCTACAATTCCCCGCCATGAGCGATGGAGCTGAATCGACATCCGAGGCGGTCACGCAAAGCGTTCGGGTCTCCGCGCGGGCCCGGTTCGTTCCCGAGCGCTCGAATCCCAACGACAGCGAGTGGTTTTTCGCCTACACGATCGAGATCGCCAACGAGAGCGATCGAACGGTCCAACTTTTGAGCCGCCACTGGATCATCACCGACGCCGATGGCAAGGTCGAAGAGGTCCGCGGCCCCGGGGTCGTCGGCCAGCAACCGATCTTGGGCCCCGGCCAGAAGTTCGAGTACACGTCCGCTTGCCCCCTGGTCACCTCGTTCGGTGTCATGCAGGGGACCTACCAGATGGTCACACCCGGCGGCGATCACTTCGAAATCGCGATCGCGCCGTTTTCCCTCCACGAACCATACGCGGTCAATTAGAAGGAGCCCCCATGAGTCGCTTTCTTGTTTGCTGCGTCCTCGCCGGCTTCGTCGCAGCGGGAACGGCGTGCGCCGCCGACCCGGAACTGAAGACCGACGACGACAAGACCTTTTACACGTTGGGTCTGGTCCTTGCGAATCAGCTTGGACCGTTCAAGATGACCCCCGCCGAGCTCGAGCTGGTGAAGGCCGGCCTGACCGACGGAGCGCTCAAGAAGAAGGCGTTGGTCGACCTCGAAACCTACGGCCCCAAGATCAAGCCGCTCGCCGATGCCCGCCAGGCCGCCGGAGCCACGGAAGAGAAGAAGAAGGGGAAGGCGTACCTCGAAACGATCGCTGCGAAGCCGGGAATCAAGAAGACCGGCTCGGGTCTCTTGATGGAAACGATTACCGAGGGCAAAGGCGCGAGCCCGGTTCCCAACGACAAGGTCAAGGTGAACTACAAGGGCTCGCTGATCGACGGCAAGGTCTTCGACGAATCCGAAAAGCACGGTGGCGCCCAGACCTTCACGGTCGGTGGGGTCATCAAGTGCTGGAACGAAGCGCTCGAGTTCATGAAGGTCGGCGGCAAGGCCAAGCTGTACTGCCCGGCCGATATCGCGTACGGCGACCGCGCCAACGGCGAGATCCCTTCGGGCGCGACTCTGATCTTCGAAGTGGAGCTTGTTGAGATCGTGAAGTAGTCAGAAAGGGGAGTGTCCCCTTTCTTCAGCCTTCCTGGCGCAGCAACATCGTGGTCGGGTCGATTGCCAGGGCCAGCTGCGAGACGTCCGGATTGTCATGATCCTTGAGGACGCGCAAGTTGACCGCCTTGCCGTCGTGGGCCATGTGGACGATGACCGCGAGTTCGCTCGTCAGGTGCGCCACGGGCTCGGGGATGCCGTGCTTGTCACGCGGGTCGGTCCGATGCGTGTGCGCAGCCATCCAGATCTCGCACTTCAGGCTTTCCGCGATCTCACGAATATCGGCGAGTTCGGCGGTTGTTGCGGCCTCGAAGTCGTAGCCGTCGATCACGATCGCGACCGGCACGAACCCCATCGCTTCTCTCATCATCGCGATGTGGGACCGCAGGTGCTCGACCGAAAACGTTTCCTTGAGATACGCCTTGATGTGGCGGTGGCTCTCGATCTCACGGCGAATCTCGGCCGCGCTTTCGAGTTGGGTTGCGTGGACCAGGTCGTGGAAGATCTCGGCGTAGTACTCGCGGACGTGCTCGATCGTCCGGCCGATCGTGACGTGCAGCACCTTACGGCCGCGCAGCAGATCGTCCAAGGCGATGTCCACGAGAAACGCGGTCTTCCCCATGCCGTGGCGCGCGACCACGACACCCAGGTTCCCGGCGCCTAGGCCCCCGTGGATCGATTTCTCGAAAATCCTCATCGGAGAGCGTTCGGTCAGTTCCTTCAAGAGCATGGGTGGCCTCCTACTCGTCGTCGGTCTTCGAGCCGGTTCCGTACTTCTTGATCAGCTCTGCTGCTGCCTCACCCGGCACAGGAGCGTAGCGCGCGAATTCCATCGTGTACTCGGCCTTCCCCTGGGAGGACGACCGCAGGTCCGTCGAATAGCCGAACATCTCGGCCAAGGGTACGTCCGCGTCGACCCGCACGAAACCCTCGAGTTCGGTCGTGCCCACGATGAGTCCCCGCCGCTGCATGATCGTGCGGACGAACGCGCCCTGGAATTCCGTCGGCCCCTCGACCGCGACCTTCATGATCGGCTCGAGGATGGCCGGCTTCGCCCGGTCGTAGACGTCGCGGAACGCGCCGCGGGCGGCCGCCTGGAACGCGTTATCCGACGAGTCCACCGCGTGCGAGGCGCCGTCGTTGATCACGACCCGGAAATTCGTGAGGGGGAACCCGATCAGGCGCCCCTTCTTGAGCATCGAACGGAAGCCCTTTTCGACCGACGGGATGTATTCCGACGGAATGGATCCGCCGAAGATGTCGTTGACGAACTCGAACTCGCCTTCGGGATACGGCTCCACATAGCCGCCGACCTTGCCGTACTGGCCCGATCCGCCGGTCTGTTTTTTGTGGAGGTAGTTGAACTCGGCTCTTCGCGTGATCGCCTCTCGATAGGCCACCTGCGGCGCGCCCGTGTCGACCTCGGCGCTGTATTCGCGTTTCATGCGCTCGACGTAGACGTCGAGGTGGAGTTCGCCCATCCCGGAGATGACCGTCTCGCCCGACTCTTCGTCGACCCGCGCGTGAAAGGTCGGGTCTTCCTTGGTGAAGCGCTGGAGAGCCTTCCCCATATTGGCCTGAGCCTTCTTGTCCTTCGGCTTGACGGTCAGGTGGATGACCGGAGGCGGAACGTACATGGACGTCATCGCCCAGCGGATCTTGTCGGAGGTGAAGGTGTCGCCCGACGCGCAGTCGATGCCGAACAGCGCCACGATGTCGCCGGTTTCGGCCTCGACGATGTCAGCCATCTCGTCGGCGTGCATGCGCACCAGGCGTCCGACGCGCACGTCGCGGCCGGTGCGGGCGTTGACGATCGAATCGCCCTTCTTGATCGTGCCCTGGTAGACCCGCAGGTAGGTAAGCTGCCCGAAGCGCCCCTCTTCCAGCTTGAAGGCCAGGGCGACCATCGGCGCATCGGGGTCGGCCTTGAGCACGACCTGCGCCTCGTCGTTGGCCAGATCGAGCGCGACGTTTTCGACCTCTGTGGGGTCGGGAAGGTAGTGCGTCACCGCATCGAGCAGCGGCTGCACCGCCTTGTTCTTGTACGCGCTGCCGATGAAGACAGGGGTCAACTTGAGCAACAGCGTCCCCTTGCGGACGGCGGCGCGGATCAACTCCGGAGTCGGGCGCTCCTCGAGGACGGCTTCCATCAACTCGTCCGAGAACATCGACACCGCGTCCAACATCACGGCGCGCTTCGCTTCCGCCTCGGCGCGCAGGTGCCCCGGGATTTCTTCGGTGCGCCGGATCTCGCCTTTGTCGCCGTCGAAGTAGTACGCCTTCATCTCGACGAGATCGACGACGCCTTCAAAGTCGCCCTCGAGCCCGATCGGGATCTGCATGAGGACCGCGTTGTGCTTCAGTTTCTCGCGGAGCTGCTCGGTGACGCGGTAGGGGTTTGCGCCCTGGCGGTCGGACTTGTTGATGAACGCGAGGCGCGGGACGTTGTAGCGGCGCATCTGGCGGTCGACGGTCATCGACTGCGATTGGACACCCGCGACGGCGCACAGCACGAGGATCGCGCCGTCGAGCACGCGCAAGGAGCGCTCGACTTCGATCGTGAAATCGACGTGACCCGGTGTGTCGATGATGTTGACGTGGTATCCGGCCCACTCGCAGTGGGTCGCGGCGGATTGGATCGTGATGCCGCGCTCGCGTTCGAGGTCCATCGAGTCCATCTTGGCGCCCACGCCGTCTTTACCCTTGACGTCGTGAATGACTCGAATGCGCTGGGTATAGAAGAGGATGCGCTCCGTGAGCGTCGTCTTCCCCGAGTCGATGTGCGCGCTGATACCGATGTTGCGGACGAGTGACAGATCGCTGCTGGCCATAGACCCTCTCTTGCGAGCTAATTCCTAGCGAACACAACATCCTAGCAAACGCGACCAAATTGGGGACCGTCCCCTATTCACCCCACGCAGGAGCGCCGAACGCCTCTTCGAGCGCCGAAGTGCCCCCGGCGAGCACCGGTGCACCGTGGGAGGTCAGAACGAGCTCGGGGTGGGTCGAGGCGACGCTCCGAATCGCGGGTCGGAACGCCCGGTCGTAAAGCGCTCGACCTGCGGCGGATTTGACCCCCCAGGACGCCGGAGCGACCCGCAGCCGCCCCTCTCCCGCCCCGATCACCGCGTCGGCGAAAACGGCGGCGTGCCAGGGGTCCAGGACGAACGCGGTCTCTCCCGGCGACATCCCCGGGATGGGTACAGCCGTCAACCCCACCGGGAGCGCAACCTCGTCGAGGGTGGCATGAAGGACACAGGACACGGCGTCGCGAATCGCGGCGTCGCCAACGACCCGGATGCTCCGCCCCGCGGCGAGGTAGCGTGAAGCCACGGCGTCGGCGCTCCGCCCGTGATCGACGCTTCCCACGAGGACCAGGACCGGCTTCGCGAGGCGGGAAACGTCGCGGTCCAGGGCACGCCAGAATCGCTCTTGGTCCGCTGCGTCCGCCGGGACGAGCGGGTCGATCAGGACGACGGCTTCGTCGTACTCGGCGTACACGGAGGCCACCGTGCGGCCCCATCCGTCCGGTCGGTCGAACTCCGGCTTCCAGTCGGGATGGGAGACCTCCCACCGCCACAGCCCGTCTCGAATCTTCGAGACTTCCATGAAATGAAAGTAGCATCTCCGCGAAGGAGGTGCGCCATGGCCGCATACAGCGTCAGGACCGAGGTCGTAAAGGGCGGGATCAGCTTCGGCTCGGCACTGGCTATCGCCATCAGCTGGACCAAGAGCCAGTCGGTGCTCTGGGCGATCTTCCACGGATTCTGTTCGTGGCTCTACGTCATCTACCACGTGCTGACGCGATAAAGGAATGGGGCCAGGTCAGTTGGGGACATTCTGCTTTTTCCTTCAGAAACGATAACAAGAGAGAGCACTGCCCTTTTTCTCACAAAGCTCCTCGGATACCGCTTTGCTGAGAAAAAGGGCAGTGCTCTC
>JAQBEH010000135.1:0-34107 GCA_032124015.1 Acidobacteriota bacterium | reverse complement strand
CGTGGAAGTCGTCGTTCAGCTGAAACATCGGTGCCGTACCGCACGAGCCCAGGCACTCGACACGCGCCAGCGAGAACTTGCCGTCCGGCGTGACCTTGCCGACGTCAATGCCCAGCTTCTTCTTCAAGTGCTCCAGCAGGTCGTCCGAACCACGCAGCATGCACGACAGCGTGGTGCACAGCTGGATGTGGTACTTGCCCGTGGGCCGCTGCTTGTACATGGTGTAGAACGTGACGACACCGTGAACGTGCGCAGCGCTGACACCCAGCCGCTGCCCGGCCCATTTCTCGCACTCGCCGTCGATCCAGCCGTTGGCCTTCTGGATCTCCCACAACACGGGCAGCAATGCGGCCTGCGGCCTGGGATACAGGGTGACGAGATGGTCGACCTTCTTTTCGAATTCCTGTCCAAACATCGGCGGTTACCTGTCCACCTCTCCCATCACGGGATCGAGGCTGGCGATGCTGGCGATCACGTCGGCGATGAGTCCCCCTTCGATCATGTGGGGTAGCGTCGCGACGTTGTTGAAGCTGGGCGAGCGAATCCGCAGCCGGTAGGGCGAACGCCCTCCGGTGGAGACGATGTAGAAGCCCAGCTCTCCCTTGGGTACCTCGGTCGAGTGGTAGACCTCGCCGGCCGGACACTCGAACCCTTCGGTGACGATCATGAACTGGTGGATCAATTCTTCCATGCTCGTCAGGACCTTCGATTTCACCGGAAGGAAGATCTTCGGATCGTCGACGTTGACGGGACCCTCGGGGATCGCCTTCAGCGCCTGGTCCAGGATCGACACCGATTGACGCATCTCTTCGATCCGGACGAGGTAGCGGTCGTAGACGTCCCCTTCCGTGCCGACGGGGACCTCGAAGTTGTAGTTTTCATAGCCGCTGTAGGGCTTCGCCTTGCGAACGTCGTAGTTCACGCCGGAGGCCCGCAGGACCGGGCCGGTCACGCCGTAAGAGAGCGCCTCCTTGGCGGACAAACGGCCGATCCCCTGCGTGCGCTTCAGCCAGATCGTGTTCTTCGTGAGCAGCGACTCGTAGTCGTCGATGCGATCGGGCATCGCGTCGACGAACGCGCGCAGGCGCAACAGCCAGTCCGGGGTCGCGTCGTGCAGCATGCCACCCACGCGGGTGTACGAGGTCGTCAAGCGCGCGCCGGTCAAGTCCTCGATGAGGTCGTAATGCCACTCTCGGTCCTTGAAGGTGTGGAAGAACATCGTGGCCGCACCGAGATCGAGAGCCGACGTGCCCAGCCACACGAGGTGCGAGCCGACCCGCGCGAGCTCGCAGCAGATCACGCGGAGGACCTGGCACCGGGCCGGGACCTCGATCCCTAAGAGCCCTTCCACCGCCAAGGCGAAGCCGACGTTCGCCGACAACGGGCTCAGGTAGTCCATCCGGTCCGGGTAAGGGATGAACTGCAGGTAGGTGCGGTTTTCGGCGATCTTCTCCATGCCGCGGTGGAGATAGCCCAGATCAGGTCGGCAAGCCACGACGGTCTCGCCGTCCAAGTCGAGGACGACGCGCAAGACGCCGTGGGTCGCCGGGTGCGACGGACCCATGTTGATGGTCAGCGTGTCCGGGCGCTCGGTTGCGATCTCGATTGCAGCCTCCTGACGCAGGTGTTCGGTCTAGCCTCGGTACAACGGGAGCTCCTTGCGGAGCGGATGGTCGGTGTAGTCCTCCGGCATCAGAATCCGGCGCAAGTCCGGGTGGCCTTCGAACACGATTCCGAACATGTCGAAGGCCTCGCGTTCGTTCCAGTCGGCGGCGTTCCACAGCGAGGTCAACGAGGCGATCGGCCCCCGGTCTCCCACACGGGCCTTCAGCCTCAACCCGTCGTTGCGCGAAAGGCTGTAGAGGTGGGCGACGATTTCCATCGGCGGATCGCGGTGCGGCCAGTGAACCGCGGTGATGTCGATGAGAACGTTGAAATCGGTGCTTGCGTCGTCTTTCAGCCACCGGGCGACCTGAATCCACTGGGTCGCTTCGATCACGGCCCAGTGCTGCCCGCGAAACGAACCCGTTTCTTGGACCGCGTCGCCAAACCGCGATTGCAGCGCTTGCACGGCCTGTGCCCCTTCGGCCAACGACTTCACTCCCATTCGAGGGCGCCGCGCCAAAGGAGGTAGAGGTACCCGGCGACGAGGATGCCCAGGAACACGGCCATCTCGCCGAGGACGAACCCCTTGTCCGCCGCGAAGCTCTTGAAGGTGACCGCCCACGGGATCAAGAACGCCGCCTCGATGTCGAACAGGATGAACAGCATCGCCACCAGGAAGAACTTCACGGAGAAGCGATGCTTGTCGACGGCGTCGAAGGGGCGGGAGCCGCATTCGTACGGCGTCTTGTCCGACCGGACTTTCGACCAACCCTTCCCGAGGAACCGGGGGCCCAGCCAACTGGCGACCAACATGCTGCCGATCAGCGCCGCCGCGGTTGCGATCGTCAGGACGACCGTGATCAGGCTGCCTTCCATCCGACCTCTCCAAAACTCGAAGGGCCGGTTACTCTAACACGTGGAAAACGGCCTATCGAGGCTGGAATACGGGGATTGCGGTGGGGAATTCCCTCGCCGCCTCGGTCGGCTCGATCTCCTCGACGCGACGGAACGCGGCGGCCGCCTCCTGCGGCTTGCCGAGCTCGAAGTAGAGCTCCCCCAGGCTTTCCCAGACCGCCGTCATGCGCGGTGCGCAGGCGCAGGCGTTGCGGAGATAAGCCTCAGCCTCGACCCAGCGCGCGGCCGCCATGTAGGTCCGGCCGAGATTGGCCAGCGCGTAGCACTGGCGCGGGTTGACGGAGAGAACGTGGCGGAAGACGTTTTCGGCCTGGTCCAGCCTCCCCGCGCCCAAGGCCGCGCGCCCGACCAGATGCACGGCATCGAGATCGTGCGGATTCACGGAGGCGAGCCGCAGCGCGTAGCCCAGGGACTGGGTGTAGGCGAACCGCTTCCGGACGGCGTCCGGCTCGGCGGCAGCCAGCCGGAGAAAGCACTCGGCGAGGAGTCTCAGGACGACCGGGTCGTCCGGGGCAACCAAGAGCGCCTGGCGAAGCGGCGCGACCGCTTCGGCGTAGGCGCCCGTCGCGAAGCGCGCCTTCCCGAGGAACACGAGCAGCCAATACTCCGAGCGGATGCGTTGCGCCGCCTCGAGATCGTGGATCGCGTCGTTCCAGCGTCGCAGGGAACTCAAGGCGTAACCGCGAAGCGCCAGGAGCTCGTAGCGCAACCGGGGGTCGTCCGTCCGGGTGAGCCCCTCGCTCGCCGCGCGGATCGCGGAGGGCCAGTCGCCCGAGGCGGCCATCGCCAACGCCAGTCCGTCGTAGTACACGGCCTGCGCGGGGTCGAGACGCAACGCGCGGCGGAACTGGAACTCGGCTTCGCGGGTGCGACCCATCTTGAGCATGCAATGGCCGAGAAGGAAATAGCCGTCGGCGTATCCGGGTGATTGATCGACGACGGCCTGGAGTTCGGCGGCCGCCTCGAGAAAGCGACCGGCCTTGATCGCCGAGACCGCATCTTGCTCGTCGGCCCGCGCGGGAAACGTGAAGACGCCGGCGATCAACGCCAACGCCAACGCGGCACGAGCGCCGGCCGGCGTCACGGACGTTCCTCTTGCTGCTGAAAGTGGACCCTGACGACCACCCTTCGGGCACCGGACTGGAGCGGCACCGGCTCGTACCGCCATCGCTTCACCGCCTCGAGAGCGGCGGCCTCGAACCCGAGACCCGTGCGCGAGCACTCGAGCACGGTCGCCCCGCCGACTCTGCCGTCGGGGAGCACGGCGAGCCGGAGGGTCACCCGCCCTTCAACCCGGAGCGATCGCGCCGCGACCGGATACACCGGCTGCACTTGCTCGATGAGGGCGGGCTCGGTCTTTTGAGGCGTCGCGGAGGGGACCCGTGACGGGGGCCCGAGCTCGGCCGAGGGCGGGGGCCTGTCCGGATTCGGGATGATCGCCTCGATGTCGGCCGGAATCGTGTTCAGGGCGATCTCGGGTGCCGGCTCGGGAACCGGCTCCGTCGCAAACACGCGCTTCTTTCGGACGATCGGGGGCGGCGGAACGACCAGACCGCTCGCCTCCGGAACCGCAACGGACGGCGCCGCCGCGGGTGGAACGGGCGGCGGAACCGCCTGAGGGGCGACTCGC
The DNA here is from genome assembly GCA_032124015.1 of Acidobacteriota bacterium. GTDB lineage: Bacteria > Acidobacteriota > Polarisedimenticolia > Polarisedimenticolales > DASRJG01 > DASRJG01. The sequence goes on along the minus strand of JAQBEH010000135.1, from coordinate 29,957 downwards.
CAGACGCGCGGAAAATCCGGCACGGGCCTCGCCGGAGGGGAGGGAGAGGCCGAACGCACCGCGGGGAGGAGGAGGATCGCCCCGTGCAAGCTCAACGCGGCGACCAGGGCCGTCGGTGCCACCCACCCCTTCGACGGGCCCCCGAGATTTTGGATCCGGCGTCCTTCGGCGGCGAGCTTCTCGTCGAAGCGAAGGAGCGAACGCAGGCCGCTCATCGGCTCGTCCCGGGTGTGTGGGCGGGAAAGGCGATCCGAGGCGGGCCGGGGAGTCCCGCGATGATTCCGTACGCGGCGACCATCGTTTCGTAGGTCGCCTCAGGCGAAACGACGAGGACGACCGCCGCGTCGGGCCGTCCGAGGAGGCGCTCGGACACCGCTGCGGCCAGATCGAAAAAAGGCACCGGCGCGCCGTCCACGAGCGTCTCGCGCTCCAAGAGCACTTCGACGCGAACCACGTCGGTGTCGTAAAAGCGCCCGTCGCGATCGGCGCGTGCGAACCTGAGACCCGGACCCCGCGAGGCGGAGTACATCCCGGATATGACCACGGTGGCCAACACGAGGAGCGCGAGGCTCGCCAGGGGAACGACCGGAATGTGAGGGCGCTCGGGCCCGGTGCGGTCGAGGCGCATCACGACCCTCCCGCATCGTCCGGGCGGGCGCCGAAAACGACGTTGCGCACACCCGCCTTGCGCAACGTCTCGAGGACGTCGTCGACAACCGCGTAGCGCACACCGGCGTCGACGCGCAGCAGGAACGTCCGTTCGGGGTCGCTATCGACGATCCGCGACGCTTCGAAGTAGATCGCCTCCGGGCCGCGGAGGTCGCGAATCACTCCGTTTCGTTCCGAAAAGCGCCAGCTGAGTTGTTCTCCGGCCGAAGCGCTGACGTGGCGAAGCACGATGAGGCACGCGGCTCCGGGAGCGGCTTCGTTGAGGCCCGGCGCGCGCGGCAAGGCGATCGTGTCGTGCTCCGGGGCGAAGCTCGTCGACAACAGAAAAAACAAGGCGAGCAGCAGCATGATGTCGGCCCACGCGGCGACGGGCACGGCGGGAGCGAGCGGAGGGCGCGGTTTTGGCAGGCGCATGGGCTCGCCCCTAGGCCTTCGTCCCCATCCGTTCCATCTCGGAGAAGGTCTCGACGACGACGCTTCCCGCCATCTCGAGCGCGCGCGTCTGTGCGGCGATGCGTCCCGCGAAGAAATTGTGAAACGGAAGGGCGACGGCGGCGACCACGAGCCCCCAAGCGGTCGTGTAGAGGGCTTGCGCGATCGCCCCCGCGATACGCGCGGGATCCGAAAGACCGCCCGCGTGGATGACGTCGAACGCGAGAATCATCCCCCACACCGTCCCGAGAAATCCGAGGATCGGCGCGAGGTTCGCAACCGTCGCGAGAAGACCGAGCTTTCCCTCGAGGCGCGACAACTCAAAAAGCGCGGTGGCCTCCATGGCGGAGGCGATTTCGTTGCGGGGCGCCCCGATCTTGAGGATCCCGGCGTGGAGCACCGACGAGACGGGGCCGCGGCGACGCTCGCACAACTCGCCCGCTTCCTTGACTCGGCCGTTCAACAGCTCTTGGCGCACCTGCCCAAACAAGTCGCGCACGTTGAGCTGGAGCGAACGGAACTGGACGAGCTTGTAGAAGATGACGGCCGTGGCGAAGACGCTGCACACGCTGATCGGGTGCATCATCAGTCCACCGGCGGCATAGATCCTGCTGAGATCTCCCAACATGGTAGAAAGAGGATAACCCAAGCCCCGCGCGGGCGCCTTGAGGGCGCGACTACTCGTAACGCAGGGATTCGATCGGGTCGAGGCGCGAGGCCTTGGCGGCCGGGTAGATGCCGAAAAAGAGGCCGACGGCGGACGAGAAGCCGAAAGCGAGCGCCACCGCCCAGATCGGCACGAAGAACCCGGGCCAGTTGGGGATCAACTTGGCCGCGATCGCGCCCACACCGATGCCCATGGCGATACCGATGATCCCGCCGACCAGCGCCAGCACGATGGCCTCTATGACGAATTGCGACAGGATGTGGCTGCGGCGGGCGCCGACCGCCTTCCGCACTCCGATCTCTCGCGTTCTTTCGGTCACCGAGACCAGCATGATGTTCATGATGCCGATCCCGCCGACCAGAAGCGCGATCGAGACGACGCCGGCGACGACGTAGGTCACCCCGTTGGCGAACTTGGTGAACGACTTCAAGAACTCTTTTTGCGTCGAGACTTCGAAGTCGTTCGGTTGGTCGGAGCGCAGTCGGTGGCGGACCCGCAGCGTGTTTTCGATCTCGTCGGCGGCTTGATCCACGAGTTCGGGGCTCTTGGAGCGCACGAGCAGTGCCGTGTTCTCCTCGACGTCGTGCCCCCACAGGCTGACCGCCGTGCCGTAGGGAATCATGACGAACTTGTCGAGTTCCTGACCCAGAAGCTGCCCCTTCGGCTCCATGACGCCGATGATGTTGCAGGTACGCCCCTCGATCAGCAGGTCTCGTCCGATGGGGTTTTCCGGGAGCTTGAGATCCTTGAGCACGCCGTGGCCGATCACGCACGCATTGGTGCGCCCCGTGTCGTCCAGTACGCTGAAGAAGCGGCCGCTATCGACGTAGTAGTTGCGCACGTCTTGAAACACCGGTTGCACGCCGACGATCCCGTACTTCGACCGCTCCTCGCCGAACTTCACCTCGCCGAGCTGCTGCACGATCGGCGTTGCGACCGAAACGGAAGGGCAGGTGCGCATGATCGCTTGACCGTCCGCCCAGGTGAGAATGATCTTGCCGAGCTTGTCGCCGTCCTTGCCGGGAGGCCGGAACGGACCCACGATGATCGTGTTCGCTCCCAGGTTTTGCACTTCGTTCGTGATGACTTGGGAAAACCCTTGGACGATCGAGACCACCGCGATCACCGCGGCCGTGCCGATGACGATCCCCAAGGTCGTGAGCATCGATCTCATCTTGTTGGCCCAGATCGCCTTCAGGGCCATCATGACGTTTTCCAGGAACACCGCAGCCTCGCCTTACGGTCCCGGCGTCAGCCGACGACCGGATGGTTGCGTACGTCACTGACGATCTTGCCGTCGCGCAGTCGCACGACGCGCGCGGCGTGCTGGGCGAGTTCGTCCTCGTGGGTGACGAGGATGATCGTGTTCCCGCCGTGGTGCAGGTCGTCCATCAAGGCAAGGATCTCCTCGCCGGTTTTGGAATCGAGGTTCCCGGTGGGCTCGTCGGCGAGCAGGATCGACGGGTCGTTGACCAGGGCGCGCGCGATCGCGACGCGCTGACGTTGACCGCCCGACATCTCGTTCGGCCGGTGATGCTTTCGGGATCCGAGGCCCACGGCGTCGAGCGCCTTGTCGGCCCGCAATTTCCGTTCCTTGCGCGGCAGGCCCGAATAGACCAGGGGTAGCTCGACGTTCTGCACGGCGTCGGCGCGCGGGAGGAGGTTGAAGGTCTGGAAGATGAACCCGATCTCCTTGTTCCGGATCTGCGCCAGTTCATCGTCGTTCATCGCCGAGATCTCGCGTCCCTTCAGGATGTACGATCCCGTCGATGGCGTGTCGAGGCAGCCGATGAGGTTCATCAACGTGGATTTTCCCGACCCGGAAGGGCCCATGATCGCCACGTATTCGCCCGCTTCGATCGAAAGCGTGACCCCGTCCAAGGCGTGAACGATCGTCTCTGCGCCCATCTCGTAGGTCTTCGTGACGTCGCGGATGTCAATCAGTGCGCTCAATCGATGGTCACCTCGGCCTTTGCGCCTTCCTTCGAGTCCTCGGAGGTCTCGGCTTTCTTCTCCTTGACGGCGTCGCCGTCTTTCAGATCGCGAAGCCCGCGGTACGGCCCGGTCACGACGGTCTCGCCGTCTTTCAGCCCTTCGAGGACCACGACTGAGGTCTCGTCGCTGATCCCCGACTTCACCGCGCGGAGTCTCGCCTTTCCGTCGTCGACGACGAAAACGCACTCTTTCGTCTCGCCGGCCTGCCCGTCGTCTTTCTTGGCCTCGTCCGTCTTTTTCGCGCCACTCGCGGCGGCGTCCGCAATTTCTTTCACCGGGCGAAGCATCACGGCCTGGATCGGCACCGTGACCACATTTTTCGCGGTCTGCGTCTCGATCCGCGCTTTCGCGGTCATTCCGGGTCGAAGCTGTGCATCGACGGTATCGAGCGCTACTTTCACCTCGAACACCTGCGTCTGCTGCCCCGGACGCTGCACCGCCGAGCCGGCGATCTCGACGACCTTCCCCGAATAGGGTTTCGCCTCGCCGACCGCATCGACCACCACGCGCGCCGTTTGGCCGAGGCTCAACTGGGTGACGCGCGTCTCGTCGACGTCCACCGTGGCGAGGATCTCGCCCATGTCCGAAACGATCATGAGGACGGTGCCCGGGTTGTTCATCGTGCCGGTGAGGGTGATCTCGCCCTTTTCGGCGTTCAGCTTCGTGACCGTGCCGTCCATCGGCGAGCGGATCGTCGTTTTGGACAGGTCGTCCCGCGCCCGGGCAAGACTCGCCTCCGCCTGCTGGACCTGCTCTTTGAGGCTTCTGACGTCGATCGTGCGTGAACGGAGATCGAGCTCGCTCAGCTCGAGCGCCTCCGTCGACACCAGGCCGCTGTCGCCGTGCAGCGATTGGTTCCGACTGTGCTTCCGTTCGGAGTTCGCGAGGGAAACCTCCGCCTGCTCGATCGCGATCTTTTGCATCCGGACCGCCGACTGCAAGCGGTCCACGTCGGTTCGGTAGCGCTCCTGATCGATTTGAACGAGCAGGTCGCCGGTCTTGACGGCATCTCCCTCCTTGACGGGGAGCTGCAGGATCTCGCCGATGACCGAGGATTGGATGTTGACCTTCGTCCGCGCCTCGATCCGTCCGGTCGCGGAGACAAACGAGGCCAGGTCTCTCGTGGCCACCTTGGCCATGTAGACCTCCTCCCCCTTGGCCTTGGGCTTGGAGAGGACGGACGAAGCGACGATCGCGGCGACCACGGCGACGGCGCCGACCGCGATCAGGGACTTCTGGAGAGTCGTCATCCCATGAAACTCGAGTAGACCGCGCCGAGCACGACCTTCAAGAGGATGTAGGCGAGCCACACTCCGCCGACCACGTAGCGCGCGGCCGTGGGCGAAAAGCGGGTGGTCTTCGAGAGTGCGATCGAGCCGATGAAAAACAGCCAGATGTCGAACACGTCGATGCTCGACGCGATGGCGAGGACGGCCTTGCTCGTCGTGTCGAAGTCGAGGAACGCCCCGACGTTGGACTTCAGGACGCGAACGAATTGAACGTCGGACGCGTCGAGCTTCTCGGCAGGCCAGGCCACAACCGCGGTCAATAGTTGGGGGATGACTTGGATGACCTGCGTGTAGGCGTACCCCGCGACGACGGTCAAGTACTTCGTCTTCGCGCCGAACGCTGCGGCGATTCCGTGGTAGATCAACGGGACGATCAAGACCGGGATGAAGATGAGGAGCGTGTTCAGGCCGCGCCTGATGGGACTCTTCTGCTTCTCAATCCCCTCCCTCGTCTTCTCGACGATTTCGGCGCGGCTTTCTTCGGGCAGATTCCCGCCCGCCATCTTGTCGACGAACTTCATCTGGGTTTTGACGGCATCGTCCACGTCGATCTTGGTGACGGTGGCGCTCTGCGAAACGAAAATCGCCGCCATGAGCAAAACGACCGGCACGAGCCAATCCCAACCGGGCTTCCGGGCGATCGACTCGAAGGTCTTTGCGGGAGAAAAGAAGACGCCCGTCAACCGGGCCAAGGTCCCCAGCTCGGGACCGGACGGTGCCCCACCAGTCGCCTCTGTCATGCCGTCACCTCCCCGTGTTATCGGCGAGCGTCAACCCCTTCGATTCGAGCAGCGTCCCCTTGGCGCGCTCGAGATCGGCCAGCGCCTTGTTGTAGTCGAGCAGCGCCTGAATCAACGAAAGCTGCGCGTTACGCAGATCCGTCTGGAACGTGAACACCTCGAACGACGTGGACATGCCGTTGTCGAACTTCTTCTGCTCGGCCTCGAGCTTCTTGGTTTGGAGCTCGGTGTTCTTGCGCGCGGCGACCACCCGTTCGTAGCCCGATTCGACGGCGCGCGCCGACCTACGGACGTCCACACGGACGTCTTGCAACACGCTTTGCAGCGCAATTTCCGACTTCTCGATGTTGATCTTCGCGACGGCGTAGTTCGACTTCGCCGCACGATTGCCGATGGGGTAGGAGTAGATCAGCGCGATGCCCCAATCAGGCGATTGGCGGGTGACGGTGTCCACGGTGTACGGCGGTTGGGCAGGGAAGGTATAGGTGAACGCCTGCCCCGACTCGGCGTGGGATCGAGCCCAGTCGGCTTGCACGTCCAATCCGTGCTTGACACCGTTTTTCGCAGCCGCTTCGTTGACCTTCGCGATCTCGATCTGCTCGCGCGCGCTCGCGACCTCGGTTCGACGCTCGTAGGCGATCTTGATCGCCAGGTCCTGATCGGTGGTCGTCGGCTCCGACTTCGGCTTCTCGGTCGGAAGAATCGTTTTCGTCCAGAGCGGATCGTTCTCCGGAATCGCGAGCAGTCGGCGGAGGTTGTCCTGCGCGTTTTCAACCGCCTGCTTCGAATTGATGGTTCCCTCGACGCTCGACGCGACGTTGGCTTCGGCCTGCGTGATCTCGATCGGCGCCAGGGTCCCGACTTCGACCTTCTTCTTGTTGAGTTCGTAGAGCTCCTGGGCGAGTTCGAGAGCCTGTCCAGCCACCTTTTGGGCCTCGCGGACCGCGAGAAGATCCCAGTACGCCCCCTCGACGGCCTGAACCGTGAGCTCGGAGCGAAGTTGCAATTCGTTGTTGCTGATGTTGAGGTTGTGCGTCGCGACCAACAGCGACGCCTCGTTCACCGCTTTCCCGAACCCCCTGAGGAGTGGAAGCGTGAAACTCAAACCGTAGTCCCAAGCGTACGGCCGATCGGATTCCACCGTATAGCGGAGAGGGAAGCTCGGGATGAAGACTTCGTTCGTCGTCCCGGGTGCCGTCGAACCGCCGAACACCACGTTGTACGTCGCACCGAAATTCAACTTCTGCTGCAGGTTGCCTCGGAGACGTTCGTTGATGCTCCTCGCGGACTCGGAGGTGGAAACGGGCGGATTGGGATCAACGGTGGTCTCGTTCGTGGTCGAGCCTCGCACGGCGCTGTACCCGGCGGAAGCCCCCAGGATCGGGTCGAACTCCGCCTTCTGAAACGTCACGTTGAGATCGGCTATCGCCGGATCCTTCTTCGCGATCGCCAGGTCGAGGTTGTTCGCGAGAGCGGTCGTAAGGCACTCGGACAGGCTCATCGGGACCGCGTCGACGTCTTCCGCCCGGACCGCGGGGACGAACGAGACGACGAGCACTGCGATCGTCGCCAAGGACACCAAGATCATGCGTTGCGACTTCACGTCGTTCCTCCCGTTCGGATGAGCTTGCGCTCGTTGACCCTGCCCCCGCTCGATCCGCTTCATCGTCGCACGCGTAATACGCGCGACTCATGGGCGCGGTTTCAGTCTGCGGCGGAGGAGGATACAACGCCGGCGACCAGGTGACACGCCACAAGACGTTCCGAACCGATCGCCAGGAGCTTCGGCTCCTCGCGGGAGCAGACCGCCTCGGCGACCGGGCAGCGCGGGTGGAATCGGCACCCGGAGGGCGGCCTGACGGGGGACGGCGGCTCGCCCGGGAGCACCCTTGCGCGGGGGGCCTGCGGGTCGCGGCGCGGGGCGGCCTCCAAAAGGGCCTTCGTGTAGGGGTGGAGGGGCCGCGAGTAGAGCTCATCCGTGCCGGCTTCCTCGACGATCTTCCCCAAGTACATCACGGCGACGCGGCGGGCGACGTGGCGTACCAGGCGCAAATCGTGGGCGATGAAGAGGTAGGCCAGCCCGCGCCGCTCTTGGAGCTCGGCCATGAGGTTGACGATCTGCGCCTGGACCGACGGGTCGAGCGAGGAAACCGGCTCGTCGGCCACCACGAACTCCGGCTGGCAGGCGATCGCCCGCGCAAGCCCGATGCGCTGGCGCTGTCCGCCAGAAAACTCATGGGGGTACTTGTCGAGCGCGCCGCGATCGAGGCCCACTTCCTCGAGGAGGCCCGCCGCCCTCTCGCGTCGCTCGGCGCGCCCCGCCCCGATGCCGTGGATGGCCAGCGGCTCGGCGACCAGCGTCCCGACCTTCATCCTGGGGTTGAGCGCCCCGTGCGAATCCTGGAAAACGATCTGAAATCGGCGCCGCATGCGGCGCAACGGGCCCGGCGCCAATGCGAGCAGATCGGTTCCGTCGAACCGGACGGTGCCGGCGCCCGGCTCGATCAATCGGATGAGCAGGCGGCCCAGCGTCGATTTCCCCGAGCCCGATTCGCCGACGAGCCCCACCGTCTCCCCAGCGTGGACCGTGAGATCGACGCCGTCGACGGCGCGCACGCCGGGCCCGCTGCTCCCGAACCAACCGGTTCGCGCGGGAAACGTCTTGGCGAGCCCCTTCGCCTCGACGAGCGGTCCGGTGCTCAACGACTCTCCGGCGCGTGGAGATGGCACGCGACGCGGCGCCCGCCTGAGAGCACGAGGTTTGCGGGCTCGATGCCGGCGCACGGTGCGAAAACGTCCGGACATCGGGGATGGAAGCGGCAGCCCGGCGGCGGTACTACGGGATCCGGAGCGTTTCCCGGAAGCGCACGCAGCCGCTTCCCGCGGCCGTCGTCTCCTTCTTCGGGCATCGCGCGGAGCAGAGCCCGTGTGTACGGATGCTTCGGATCGGCGAATAGCTCGCGAGCTGTAGCCTCTTCGACGAGCCGCCCCGCGTACATGACGCCCACCCGGTCGGCGACTTCCGCCACCACACCGAAGTCGTGCGTGATCAGGAGCACGGTCAGGTTGTAGTCGGCCTTCAGCTTGCGGAGGAGGTCCAGAATCTGCGCCTGGATCGTCACGTCGAGAGCGCTGGTCGGTTCGTCGGCGATCAGGAGCGCCGGGCGGCACGAGAGCGCGATCGCGAGCATCACCCGTTGCTTCATGCCCCCCGACAGTTCGTGCGGGTACGAAGAGGCTTGACGCTCCGGATCGGGAAGGGACACTGCGGTAAGCAGCCGCACCGCCTCGCGCCAGGCCTCCTTGCGCGATAGACCCCTGTGGATCCGCAGCGACTCGCCGACCTGCGTGCCGATCTTCATCACGGGGTTCAACGCCGCGCCCGGCTCCTGGAAGGCGAAGCCGATCCCGGCCCCGCGCACCCGTCGCATCTCCTTTTCGGAGAGGGCCATCAAATCGCGTCCCTGGAACAGGATGCGTCCGCCGGCGATCCGGCCCGGCTCGACCAAACGCAAGGTCGCGTAGGCGGTCGCCGTCTTTCCGCAACCCGACTCGCCGACGAGCGCGTAGGTCTCGCCCGCTTCGAGCACCAGATCCAGACCGTCCACAGCGCGCACGTCGCCGCGGGGGCTGTCGTAGCGGACGTCCAAGCCTTCGATCGAAAGGAGGGGCGGCATCGTCAGGGATTCTAGCCCCCCTGGGGGGAGCCTAGAACGCAAACGTCTCGTGGTGGATTCCGAACACCGCGCGTAGTCGGTCGGCGATCTCCCCCAGGGTCGCGTCAGCCTCGACCGCAGTCAGGATGGGCGGCATCAAGTTGGCGTCGCCGCGCGCCGCTTCGTCCACCCGCGAAAGCGCGGCCTCGACGGCTTTGGCGTCGCGGCGGCGGCGAAGTGCTATCAGCCGTTCGCGGCGCGCGCTCTCGGCCGAGGCGTCCACCTTCAGAATGGGCGGCTTGACCGCGTCACTCGAGGTGAAACGGTTGACGCCCACAACGACGGCGTCTCCCGTTTCGACCTGCCTCTGCCACCGGTAGGCCGCCTCGTGGATCTCGCGCTGCTGGAAGCCGCGCAGGATGGCGCGCGTCGCCCCACCCATCGTGTCGATCTTGGCGATGTACTCCGCGGCGCCCGCTTCGATCGCATCGGTGAGCGACTCAACGAAGTACGAACCGGCGAGCGGGTCGACCGTGTCGGCGACTCCGGTCTCGAACGCGATCACCTGCTGCGTGCGCAGAGCCAGAAGCGCCGCGTGCTCGGTGGGAAGCCCCAGGGCTTCGTCCATCGAGTTCGTGTGAAGGGACTGGGTTCCTCCCAGGACGGCGGAGAGCGCCTGCAGCGCGGTGCGTACCACGTTGACCTCGGGCTGCTGCGCGGTCAGCGTCGAGCCCGCCGTCTGGGTGTGGAATCTCAGCTTGCCCAGTTCGGGGTCTTGCACCCCGAAGCGCTCTTTCACGATGCGCGCCCACAGGCGGCGCGCGGCGCGGAACTTGGCGGCCTCCTCGAAAAAGTTCGCGTGCCCGTTGAAGAAGAAGGAGAGGCGCGCGCCGAAGGTCGTAAACGGAAGGCCGCGCGCGATCGCCGCCTCGCAGTAGGCGATCGCATTTGCGAGGGTGAAGGCGACCTCCTGGACCGCCGTCGCCCCGGCCTCGCGCATGTGATAGCCCGAGATCGAGATCGTGTTCCACTTCGGCGTGTGCTCGGAGCACCAGGCGAACAGATCGGTCGTGAGACGCAAAGACGGCTCCGGCGGATAGATGTACGTCCCGCGGGCGACGTACTCCTTCAAGAGATCGTTCTGGATCGTGCCCGAAATCGAGGCGGGATCGATCCCCTGCCGCTTCGCGACCGCCACGTAGAACGCGAGGAGGATCGACGCCGTCGCGTTGATGGTCATCGACGTCGAGACTTTGTCGAGAGGAATCCCGGCGAGCAGCTCTTCCATGTCCTCGAGCGACGAGATGGCGACCCCCACCTTTCCGACCTCGCCTTGCGCTGCCGCGTGGTCGGAGTCGTACCCCATCTGGGTCGGCAGATCGAACGCCACCGAAAGCCCCGATTGTCCCTGATCCAGAAGGTACCGGAAGCGCTGATTCGTCTGGACCGCGGTGCCGAAGCCGGAGTACTGGCGCATCGTCCAAAGGCGGCTTCGGTACATCGTCTCTTGCACGCCGCGCGTGAACGGAGGAGCGCCCGGAAGCCCCAGATCGCGCGTCGCATCGGCCCCCGAGCGATCGGCCTCCGTGTAGACGCGTTTGACCTCGATACCGGAGCTCGTCGTAAAGCTCGGGCGGCGCTCGGCGCCCTTTTTCTTGGTGGAGTCTTCGCTCACGTCAGGCAGTATAAGTCCGCCATGTTTCGTACCGTCGAACGAACTCCAGCCGGCGTGCGCCTCCTCGACCAGCGCAAGCTCCCGCAAGAGGCCGTGTACCTCACCTGCAAGACCCCGGAAGAAACCGCGGACGCAATCCGGCAGATGGTCGTTCGAGGCGCGCCCGCGATCGGGGTGACCGCGGCGTTCGGGATCGCGGCGGCTGCGTCTGCCGCCGTCGCGCTCGACGCCGGAGCACTCGACCGGCGGATCGCGAACGCGTGCGAGCTGCTCGGCGCCGCCAGACCGACGGCGGTCAACCTGTTCTGGGCGATTTCGCGCATGGCGGGAAGGGCCCGTGAGTCCCGTGCGGCCGGCTTGGGAAACGCCGAGCTCGCGGCAACTCTCGAGCGCGAGGCCCAGGCGATCCACGACGAGGATCTCGCGGCGTGCCGCGCGATCGGCCGACACGGAGCCACGCTCGTCCCCGGAAGCGCGACCGTCTTGACGCATTGCAACGCGGGTGGCCTGGCGACGGCCGGGTACGGAACGGCCCTGGGCGTCATCCGCGGCGCTATCGATGCCGGAAAGAAGGTCCGCGTGCTCGCCGACGAGACGCGCCCCCTTTGGCAGGGCGCCCGCCTCACGGCCTGGGAGTTGATGGAAGACGGCATCGAGACCGTCCTCATCACGGACGGTTCCGCCGGAAGCCTGATGCGTGGCGGTCAGGTCGATCTCGTCGTGGTGGGTGCCGACCGCATCGCCGCAAACGGCGACGTCGCGAACAAGATCGGGACCTACTCGATCGCGGTGCTCGCCAAGGAGAACGGCGTCCCGTTTTACGTCGCCGCGCCCCTTTCGACGGTCGATCTCGCCTGTCCCGACGGCGACCGCATTCCGATCGAGCAGCGGGATCGAAGTGAGGTCACCGCGCCGTTCGGAACGCCCATCGCGCCGGACGGCGTGGGCGTGCTCAATCCGGCGTTCGACGTCACCCCGTCCCGCTACGTCGCCGCGATCGTCACCGAGCGCGGGATCGCACGGGCTCCCTACGAGCTTTCGCTCGCGACGCTTGCGTCCGGCGCCTGATCGACCGCGCGCGTGCTCGCGAGGTACGCCGCGAACGGAACAAGCACGACGGCGATAAGAAAGACGAACACGACCGCCTGGAGACCGACGTGAGCGTAGTCGTCGGCGAGGCGCGAGAAATCCATCCAGTGCCCGCCGCCTTTCGCGTCCTCGTAGTCCGCGACGCTTGCGGAGCTCGTCAGAAGCGAAAGCGCGAAGGCGGCGTCGCTCAACAGGATGAAGATTGCGCAGAACGCGTAAAGCGGGCGCTCGCCGGGGACACGGCATGCTGAGCCTGTGAGAGCCCGGTAGAGGAAGATCCCCGCGAAGATCAGCTCCGACCCGTGCCCCATCGCGATCTCGATCGCCTCATGCAGCGGGGTGAACGCGACGAGCGTGTAGGCGCACACCCACACGGCGAGTGCGATCAGGTAGCCCCGGTGCTCCCTGACCCAGTAGGCGAGAGCGGCAAACGCGACGTAAATGAGGAGGGTCAGGCCGCTCGATCGTCCCTGATTCAGGGTCACGCCGCCGCCGTAGACGAAATCGAACGCCGGTACGGCCGGGATGCCGAACGCCCACGCCACGAGCGTGTGCCCGAGCTCGTGGACGAGCGTGATCAACGTATGGAAGACGAAACGCAGGAACGGGACGAAGTAGACGACGAGAGCGAGGGCTCCCCCCACGATCAAAGCGCGGCGCGCGGCGTTTGGCTGCAGGTCGGTCACGCGGCTGGAATCTAGGCGCCGCGCGGGGCGAAAGCGAGGTCGCCGCCTTGCGGCGCACCGGGACGATCGGCCACCATGCCCCGCCATGGCCAAAATTCTCGCCATCGAGAGTTCCTGCGACGAGACCGCGGCGGCGGTCGTCGAGGATCGCTGCCACGTGCTTTCGTCGGTGATCGCCTCGCAGGACGACATTCACGCGAAGTACGGAGGCATCGTTCCGGAGCTCGCGTCTCGCCGCCACCTCGAGTGCATCGGGCCGGTCGTGACCGAGGCGCTCGAGAGGGCGGGCACCACGCTTTCCGGACTCGACGCGATCGCGGTGACGTGCGGGCCCGGGCTCATCGGCCCGCTGCTCGTGGGTGTTTGCGTGGCGAAGGCGATGGCGTGGCAGTTGGGAATCCCGTTGATCGCGGTCAACCACCTCGAGGGGCACGTGCGCTCGCCGTTTCTCGAAAACCCCGGGATCGAGTTTCCGGCGATCGCGCTCGTCGTGTCGGGGGGACACACCGCGCTGTACCTCTGCCCGGACGAGGGGGTCTACCGGCTGCTCGCGAGGACCCGGGACGACGCCGCCGGCGAGGCGTTCGACAAGGTCGCAAGACTCCTCGGCCTCCCCTTCCCCGGCGGGCCGGTCATCGACCGCATCTCCGAGGGGGCGAATGAACACGCGATCGACTTTCCGCGCGCGGTGATGAAGAACCAGTCGCTCGACTTCTCGTTTTCCGGCTTGAAGACCGCGGTGCGCAACCGCGTCACCGGCGACGGCCTCGCGGACGGGGCCGCTGCCAACGTCGAGACCTCAACCGCGGTCCGCGATCTCGTGGCATCGTTCCAGCGCACCGTGGTCGAGACTCTCGTCGATACGACGCTTCGGGCCTGCCGCCGCGAGAGGGTGACGACGGTCCTGGTTTCGGGGGGCGTCGCCTGCAACCGCCGGCTGCGCCGCGCGTTCGTCGAGGCCGCGGGTGTGAACGGGCTCACGGTCTTCATGCCGTCCCCCCGGTTCACCACCGACAACGCCGCCATGATCGCCGCCGCCGGGTTTCTCCACTTCGAGCGAGGCGATTTCGCCCCGCTTGACGTCAACGCGGACCCGAACTGGAAGCTCGGGGTCTGATCACCGGCCCCGGCTTCGACCTTTCGACGATCGGTCGTCTCCGCGTTCGGCGCGTTTCCCGAATTTCTCGTCCGAGGCGCGCTGGAGCAGGAACTCGATCTGGCCGTTGACGCTCCGGAACTCCTCGGCAGCCCAGCGATTCAGCTCGTCCCATAGTTCGGGGCGAATCCGAAGCAGGAGGCTCTTGCGCTCGGCCATCTCCGCAGCCTCAGTGGTACAGCGTTCCGGCGTTGATGACGGGCGAGGCGGAGCTCTCGCTGCAGAGCACGACCAGAAGGTTCGACACCATCGCGGCCTTCCGCTCTTCATCCAGGACGACGACGTTTTTTTCCGAGAGCTTCTGGAGCGCCAGCTCCACCATGCTCACCGCGCCCTCGACGATCTGGAACCTGGCGGCGACCACGGCCGTGGCCTGCTGGCGGCGGAGCATCGCCTCGGCGATTTCGGGCGCGTACGCGAGGTGACTGATCCGGGCCTCCACCACTTTGATCCCGGCCCGTGCGAAGCGCTCGGAGAGTTCCTTCTCGAGCACGCCGTTCACTTGGTCCGTGCCGCCGCGAAGCGTCATCGTCTCCTCGGAGTCATCCTCGAAGGTGTCGTAGGGATACCGGCCGGCCAGGTGACGGACCGCCGCCTCGCTCTGAACCACCACGTAGTGGTCGTAGTCATCGACGTCGAAGCTGGCGCGGAAGGTGTCTTCGACCTGCCAGACCACCACCGCGGCGATCTGGATCGGGTTTCCGCCCTTGTCGTTGACCTTCAGCTTTTCGCCGTTCAAGTTGCGGGCGCGCAGCGTGATCCGTTTCTTGACGAGGAACGGGTTCGCCCAATAGAAGCCGTTTCCTTTGACCGTGCCTTTGTACGTCCCGAAGAGCACGAGGACGCGCGCGTCGTTCGGGTTCACGATGAACAGGCCTGCGGCGACGAAGATCGCGGCTAGGGCGAACGCGAACCCGGTCAGGACCAGCGGGACGCTCGCCGGCCGCGCAGCCAGCACGAACGACCCCACGGCCGCCGAAACGAGAACGAGGCTCAAGAGGACCATCGCGTATCCGGACATCGCCGATCGGACGTTTTCACGGCTCATGGCTCACTCCTTCCGAGTGTGATTTCATATTGATATCATACAGCTATACGCGCGATGCGCAAGCCGGGTTTCAGCTCGAACGAATTTTCGAGGCGCGTTGACATCCGGCACGCTCTGGCTACCCTGGGCGCCGTGCGCACCATCGACCTGTCCGGCAAGACCGCCCTGGTGGCGGGTGTCGCCAACCA
This sequence comes from Acidobacteriota bacterium, assembly GCA_032124015.1. Lineage (GTDB taxonomy): Bacteria > Acidobacteriota > Polarisedimenticolia > Polarisedimenticolales > DASRJG01 > DASRJG01. The sequence goes on along the minus strand of JAQBEH010000135.1, from coordinate 14,667 downwards.
GCGATCCCTGGCGTGGGCCATCGCGGAGGCTCTTTCCGATGCCGGCGCGCGGCTGATCGTCACGTACCAGGGCGCTCGGCTCCAGAAAAACGTCGCCGAGTTGGCCGCCACGCGCCCTGGCACGCAGATCCTCCCTTGCGACGTCACCAACGACGTCGAGATCTACGCGCTCTTCCAGAAGATCGGAGCGGCGACCGACGGCAAGCTCGACATCCTCGTGCACTCCATCGCCTACGCCCGCCGCGAAGATCTGGACGGCGATTTCCGGAAGACGAGCCGCGAGGGCTGGCACACGGCGCTCGACATCAGCGCGTATTCCCTCCTCGCGCTCACGAACCGCGCAACGCCGCTCATGCAGACGGCCGGCGGAGGCTCGATTCTTTCGCTGTCCTTCCAGGCGAGCCAGCGGGTCTTCCCCAACTACAACGTCATGGGAAGCGCCAAGGCGGCGCTCGAGCACGCCACGCGGCAGCTCGCCTACGAACTCGGGCCGATGTCCATTCGCGTGAACACAATTTCCGCGGGGCCCGTCGCCACGCTGTCGGCCCGCGGAATCCACGGGTTCTCGCACATGGCGAAGCACCACGAGAAGATGTCGCCGCTGAAGAGGAACATCGAACCGCGCGAGGTCGGAGACGCGGCGCTGTTTCTGTGCTCCCCGATGGCCTCGGGGATCACCGGGACGACGCTCTACGTCGACACCGGCTACCACATCATGGGCGTCTAGGCGCCCGCGCCGCGTGACGAGGGGACATTCCCCTTTTTCTTTCAAAGCTCCCCGGATACCGCTTTGTTGCGAAAAAGGGGAATGTCCCCTCGTCACGCTGCGCGGGACTCGGCCTTTTTCAACTCGCGGCGGAACTGCATCGCGAACACCTTTCGCATCAGCTTGAGCTTGAGCTCGCCCATCCAGAACCGGCTCGGATCGTGCTGGAGCCAGCGGGCTTCCTCCGGGAGCATCACGAGCGAAACGTGGATGTTCTCCGCGACGCCGATCGGAAGTCCGCGTTCCATCGTGGCTTCGTAGAGGCGGCGGAACACCGGCACGATGTCCTCGGTTCTCGGAGGCGGGAGCTTTGCGTAGTCGGTCGCCTGCAGCGGACGGAACACGCACACCGTCGGGATCGCGCCGACGCTCGTGATCCAGTCGATGGCACGGATGGAATCTTCGGCGGCCTCGAGCCCGGCGATGATCTCACCGTTGACGACCCACGGCTCGAATCCGCGGCCCGTCGGGCCGACTTCTTGCGCGCAGTACCGGATCGCCTCGAGGTAGCGGTCGAGACCATACTCGCGGTGCTTTCCCGGACAGACCTCGACGAAGCGATTCCGGTCCCAGATCTCGAAACAAAATGAGACGCGATTGACGCCCATCCGCCGCAGCTCGTGGTAACGCGAAAGGTCGCTGTGCGGCGGAGTCTGGACCCCGATCATCACGTTGGTTTCTTCTTTCACGCGGCGGATGTAGGGCTCGAGGATGTCGAGGTAGGTGTCCCCGTCGTAGTGCCCGGTATTGAAGTCCACGTAGGTGATGCCGGACTCGGCTCTCGCGGCTTTCACGACCTCGAGGACCTCTTCCACCGACTTGTCGTCTCCGTCGTCCGCGCCCAGGTTCAGACCGACCGAACAGAACTTGCACTGCTCCTTGTCGGGCTGCTTCAGCCAGTAGTCGCACACCTTGGACGGGTAGACGCCCAGATAGGTCCCTTGCAGCGTGCCGACCATCGTCATGCGCTTACCGGTCGAGGTCGTGCGGTTGTACCAGGCGGGCTGCGGCGACAGGCGCACCGTCGTGACCGCGCCGAGCGTCTCGTGGTCGACCCAGAACGCGCCGTCGCGCCAGTGCAGGCTGTACGGGGACCCGGCGACGAATTCCTCGACGACCGGGACGTTCGTCCACAACTCGCCCGGGAGGATCACCTCGAGCCCCGAGCCCAGTCCCGCCCGGGTGCGGAGGATCTTGCGCCCTCCCTTTTCCTCGATGGTGCACGAATCGTCGAGCCGCATTCCGCGGCAGTAAAGGTCGAGCTTCAGCAGCCCTGGGTTCTTCCGGACGTCGGTTTCCATGACACTCCTTTGGTCCGCGATAGAGGAGCGTACGTCGCGATCGGGGGCAACTTAAGGATAAAAATACTCCTGAATTCCCTTTCCCAATATCGGAGGACGATCTATAACGGAGGTTCGCGGTCCGAAGGGGAATCAATCGCCCCCACTGGCCGCCCTGAGGTCGACCATGGGACTCCGACTGACACGTGCCGCCGATTACGCCGTTAGGGCCATGTTGCACCTGGGTTCGCTCCCCGAGGGGGGCGTCGCGCTCAAGGATGAGATTGCGCACGCCCAAAACATCCCCCCGAGCTTCATGGCCAAGATCCTCCGTCAGTTGGTCAAGACGGGCCTGCTGCGATCCGCGCGAGGGGTGAACGGCGGCTTCGGTCTCCAGCGAACGGCAGCCGAGATCAACCTTCTGGACATTATCGAAGGGATCGAGGGACCGATTCAGTTGACCGACTGCGCGCCCGACCCCGATCACTGCACGCTCTCGCACGATTGCCCTGTCAGCAGCGTGTGGCTCGAGGTGCAACGCCAGATGACCGAGCTCCTCCGTGAGACCACCTTAGAGGCTCTGCTCTCCGCACCGCGGAGGAACAAGCGAGCCGTCTACAACATCGGGGTCTAGGAACGGTGGTTTGCGCGCTGGGCGGGACCGGTCTAGCCTAGTTCCAGTCACGCCCGACGGCGGGCCCAACGGAGGATCCGGAATGAAGCGACTGATGTCCTTAGGCTCTGTGCTCGCTCTCGTGCTTGCGATGACCGTGGCGGCCTTCGCCGCTGACGCCGCCGACCAGCCAACCAGCATGACGGGCTGGATCACCGACTCCTACTGCGGGGCGAAAAACGCGAATGCCGCGGGCGCGTCCTGTGCCAAGGAATGCTACAAAAAGGGCGCCAAGCTCGAATTGGTGGCGGACGGCAAGACGTATCAGATCTCGGACCAAAAGGCGGCGGCAGAGCATATCGGGCACGAGGTCGTCATCACGGGCACGCTCGACCAAGACACGATCAAGGTCCAAAAGATCGAGACCGCCAAGAAAGAAAAGGCCTAGGCTGCGGCCGGCTTCCGAAGCCGACCGTTTAGGACGGCGCTCTCGCGCCGCCAGGGGGCCCCGAAGCCGGTTGCTATACTGACCGGTTTCGAGGGCCCCGTTCCTTTATGAAGTCCCAGAGCATCCGCAATTTCTCGATCATCGCGCACATCGATCACGGCAAGACGACCCTCTCCGACCGCCTCTTACAGAGGACGGGAGCCGTCGCCGCGAGAGACATGGGCGAGCAGATGCTCGACGCGATGGACTTGGAGCGCGAGCGCGGCATCACGATCAAAGCCCACGCCGTGACGCTCGGCTACAAGGCCAAAAACGGCCAGGAGTACATCCTCAATCTCATCGACACCCCCGGGCACGTCGATTTCAGCTACGAGGTCAGTCGCTCCCTCGCCGCTTGCGAAGGCGCCTTGCTCGTCGTGGATGCCAGCCAAGGGGTCGAGGCGCAGACGCTCGCGAACACCTACCTCGCGGTCGACAATCAGCTCGAGGTCATTCCCGTCCTCAACAAGATCGACCTCCCCGGCGCCGAGCCCGAAAGGGTCAAGGAACAGATCGAAAACATCATCGGGATCGACACGGAGCACACGATCTCGGCCTCCGCGAAAGAGGGGATCGGGATCGACGAGATCTTGGAGGCCATCGTCGCCCTGGTGCCGCCCCCGAGCGGGAGCTACGACGCACCACTCAAGGCGCTGATCTTCGACTCGTGGTACGACGCCTACCGCGGCGTCGTGATGCTCGTTAGGGTCGTGGACGGCACGATCCAGAAACGGCAACGCATCCGGCTGATGATCACCGGCGGCACGTACGACGTGGAGGACCTCGGCGTCTTCTCTCCGAAGGCCGAACCGCGCGACACGCTTTCGGTCGGCGAGGTCGGTTTCGTGATCGCGAACATCAAGAAGATCTCCGACTGCCAGATCGGCGACACACTGACCGACGAGAAGATCCAGACGACGCAGCCGTTCCCGGGCTTTCGCGAGATCAAGCCGATGGTGTTCGCGGGACTCTATCCGACCGACTCGGCCCAGTACGAAGACTTGCGGGACGCGATGGAGAAGCTGCGCTTGAACGACGCGTCGTTCAACTACGAGCCCGAATCGTCGGGCGCGCTCGGCTTCGGCTTCCGGTGCGGGTTTCTCGGGCTGCTCCACATGGAAATCGTGCAAGAGCGCCTCGAGCGGGAGTTCAATCTGGAGCTGATCACGACGGCGCCGGGCGTGTCCTACCGCGTGACGACGACGAAGGGCGAGGTGCTCGAGGTGCACAACCCCTCGAAGATGCCTCCCGCCGCAAACATCGAAACCATCGAAGAGCCCATCATCACCGCGATGATCATCTCGCCTCCGGAGTACCTCGGGAACATCATGAAGCTGTGCGACGAGCGGCGCGGCGTGCAGAACAAGCTGAGCTACCTCTCGAAAACGCGCGTTCTGCTCGAGTACGACATGCCGTTGAACGAGGTCGTGCTCGACTTCTTCGACAAGTTGAAATCCGGCTCGCGCGGCTACGCCTCTCTCGACTATCACCTCGCCGGATATCGCCCCGACAAGCTCGTCAAGATGGACCTTCTGGTCAACGGCGAGCCGGTGGATGCGCTGTCGGTCATCTGCCATCGCGAGAAGTCGGAGCCGAAGGGGCGCGCGCTTGCGGCCAAGATGAAGGAATTGATCCCGAGGCAGATGTTCGAGGTGATCATCCAGACGGCGATCGGCGGCAAGATCCTCTGCCGCGAGACCGTCAAGTCCATGGGAAAAAACGTCCTGGCGAAGTGCTACGGCGGCGACATCTCGCGCAAACGCAAGCTGCTCGAAAAACAGAAGGAAGGGAAAAAGCGCATGAAGCGGGTCGGCCGCGTGGACATCCCGCAGGAAGCGTTTCTCGCGATCCTCAAGGTGGATTGACCCAGGCTCGCGGGGCCGACCGCCAGGGGAGCCAGGACGGGACGGATCCCGCCGTGACCGAGGGAATTCGCGCGCTCCTTTCGGCCGCGGGCGGCCCGAAGCGCTAGACTTCGGTCCGTGGACAGATTTTCCTTCACGCACCGCGCGATCGAGGGGCGGCGCGTGCGCCTCGGGTACACGCTGAGCTCCCGCGAAGGGGCGCGCGTCGACTTCGAGGAGACCTTCGAACTTCCGGCCTCGCTCGGGCCGCTCGCCACCGCTGCCGACACAGCGGTCGGGCGCGCTCTCTTGGGCCTGCACCTCGCGGCGGGAACGTCGTACTGGAAGACCTGCATCCCACGGGAGCTCGTGGTGGAAGACGCCGCGCTCTCCGATGACGACGCGCAGTTCTGGAACGCGGTCTACACCCTGGGTCTAGGCGAGTTCTTCTACCGGAATCAGATCGATCCGGCGGGGCGCGCGTCGTTTCGCGAAACCGCGGGTTCCGATCGCCGCAAGGCGACCGCGCCTCCTTCCCCGGGCTCTTCGCTTCTGCTCTGGGGCGGGGGAAAAGACTCCGTCGTCTCGCACGAGATCTTGGAGGCCGCGGGCGAGCAGCATGAGCTCTTGTCGGTGGGCCGAACGGATTGGGAGTGGGTCCACCGCTCGGCCGCGGTCGCGGGGCGCGCTCTGCACGTCGTGTCGCGCCGTCTGGATCCTGTGCTTTTGGACATGAATGCGGCCGGCGCGTTGAACGGCCATGTCCCGGTCAACGCCATCCTCGCGGCGGCCGGGGCGCTCGTCGCGGTGCTTTGCGGAAGGCCGGCGGTCATCGCGTCGAACGAAGCGAGCGCCTCGATCGGGAACACGGCCTGGCACGGCATCGACGTCAACCACCAGTGGAGCAAGTCCGTGGAGTTCGAGCGGATGGCCCGGGAGTGGCTCGCGCGACAGTTTGACGGCGGGCCGGAGTACGTCAGCCTTCTCCGGCCGCTGAGCGAGCTGCGCATCGTCAAGGCCTTTGCGACGCACCCGGACTACTTCGACGCCGTGACGTCGTGCAACGCGAACTTCAAGCAGTCGGGGCCCGTGGCGCGGCGCTTCTGCCTCGCCTGCCCGAAGTGCGTTTTCGTCTCGCTGATGGCGCGGCCGTGGCTCGACGACGCGGCGTATCACGCCCTTTTCGGGGGCGACGCTCTCGCCGATCCGGGAAACCACACGTTCGTCGAGGAACTGCTCGGGGTGCGCGGGACCAAGCCCTTCGAATGCGTCGGCACTCCCGACGAGACGATCGCCGCGCTGCACCTGGCGTTGACGCGCGGCCGGACGATCCCGCACGGGATCATGACGGCGTTCGCCGGACACGTCCTTCCAAGACATCCCGATCTCGAAGCCATGGCAAGTCGTGCGCTGACGCCGTCTTCCGATCACGAACTGTCCGCCCTGAGGGCCGCTCAACTCAATGACTACCTCGATCGGCACTGACACCTCCGCTGCCGTTTTCGGCTACGGCATCGAGGGCCGTTCCGCCGTCTCGTGGCTGCGGCGGCTCGGCTGCCGTCAGGTGCGGGTGATCTCCTCCGAGCATCCCGCCGACCTCGACCGAAACATCGATTGGATCGCCGCGGACGACCTCCAAGCCGCGCTTTCCGGTGTCGACGTCTTGATCAAGTCTCCCGGGATCAAACCGTCGCATCCGTTGATTCTCGCCGCGCTCGCCTCCGGCATTCCAACGACGTCGGCGACGGCCCTGTTCGTCGAACGAGCGCGTGCGGCGGGTCTGGCCGTAATCGGTGTCACGGGCAGCAAAGGCAAGTCCACGACCGCGACGCTGATCGCAAAGACGCTCGAGGCAGCATCGATCCCCACGGTGCTCGTCGGCAACATCGGCCGCGCAGCACTCGACGTCGTCGAAGACGTCGTGTCCAATCGCCCCGTGATCGTCGTCGAACTGTCGAGCTACCAAACGCACGACCTGACGGCCGGCCCCTCGGTCGCCGTGCTTACGCGCCTGTTCCCCGAGCATCTCGATTGGCACGGAGGCGTCGAGCCCTACTATGCCGCCAAGCTCAAGATCGCGACGACCCAGCGCGAGGACGACGTCACGATCTGGAACGCGGCCGACCCCGAGCTCGCGCGACGCGCCCCTTTCGGACCCGCCAGGCACCTCCCCTACGGCGTCGGGCCCGCCGGCTTTTCCGACACGCACATGAAGCTGCGCGGTCCGCACAACCGATTGAATGCCCGTGCCGCGCTCAGCGCCGCCGGGATTTTCGGAGCCCTCCCCTCGCATCTCGAGGGCGTGCTCGCGACGTTTCCCGGACTCCCCCACCGGCTCGAAGATCTCGGGGTTTACGGCGGCGTGCGCTGGATCAACGACTCGATCTCGACGGCTCCCGAGGCCGCGGTCGCCGCGCTCGAAGCTTTCGGCGATGAGGTCGCAACCTACATCGGCGGCGGGACCGATCGGGGGTTCGACTTCACGCCGCTCGCGCGAGCGTTGGTTTCGCGCGCCCTCCCGAACGTGATCTTGCTCCCCCCCTGCGGCCCTGCCGTTCTCGCGGCTCTCGTGGCGCTCGATCCCGAGGCGGGCGCGCGAGCGCGCGTCGTGTCGGACCTCGCGGAGGCCGTTGCGCTGGCAGCGCGGCTTGCACCCCGGGGATCGACGGTCCTGTTCTCCCCCGCTTCTCCGAGCTACGGCGTGTACGAGAACTTCGAGGAGCGGGGTAATATCTTCCGAAGTTTCGTGAAGGCGCTGTAACGTCCGTTCACCAGGAGGAAAAATCATGAACCGAACGAACGCCCTCTACGTCGTGTTGGCCTTTGCCCTCGGCGCGACGACGGTCCTCCTCGCGAAGACCAAGGTGGTTTTCGATCCGAACGCCTACTACACCGGCCGTGAGTCCAAGGTGGCCTCGGCCGCGCTTCTCGCCGAAGCCGAAAAGCTGGCAGGACAGGGCACCTGGGAACGGATCGGCGTAGGACGGGTGGCCTACGTGTCCGGCGACAACGAAAAAGGCCAGGCCCTTTTCGACAGCGTGCTCGGCGGCAAGGTCGGAAAGGGCGACCTCTACCGGATCGCCACGGCCTATGCGGCCGGCAAGAACTGGGAAAAGGCCAAACCGTTGTTCGAGCGCGCGATCGCCATGGACGCCAGCGACGACTCGGGCATCATGAAGGCGGCCTGCTGGTTCAACCTGAACGGCGAACGCGAGCGGGCCGAAGAGTTGTTCGGCCTTGCCTTCTCGAAGAACCCGGAGGCGGTCTGGCACTACATTCTCGCCGCGGGCTCGTACGCGGGCGTCCAGCCGTTCTGACTCCGGAGGAGGTCACTCCCCCCATGAGAACCCGAGAAGCAGACTCGCCCGTTCGTAGTCGGCGTCCAGCTTGGTCCCGGCGAGGGTGATGCTCGTGCCGCGCACGATGCGGCCGTCGAAGCCGATGTTGAAGCTGGATCCGACTTTGAAGAACAGTCCGGCGTTGGCGTAGAAGCCGAAGGTCTGGTCGGAATCGCCTCCGTTCCACGCATTCGCGCCGGCGTCGACTCCGGCGATCAACGTCAGCGCGCCGGCGCCCAGGTACGGCCGCGCGATGGCGTGCTTCACGGGAAGCCAGATGAAACCCGCCGAGAACTCGACAAAGCCGACCGCGACGTGGCCCGTATGGCCGAAATAGGGGCTCGCGACGCTCGCGCTGTCGCCCGAAACACTCGAGGCGAGAGCCACGTGCACGGGGGATTTCTTAGGGGCGAAGTCGACTTCGACGCCGAACACCGCGGGCCGGTCGAGCGGTTGCCAAACGTCACCGAGGTAGTTCTGACCGATGAGGAACTGGACGTTCCCCTCCATGCCGTCGTTGGAGGCGGCCGTCGGCGTGTCCTCGGCGAACGCGGGGCTCCCCACAACCAACATCGCCGTGAGCAATAGGGCCAGAAATTCGTTCTTCATAGCGACCTCCTGAGTCAGGCCCCCGGGGAATTCTCGAGCCGCCTGACGATCTGCCCGCCGAATCGTCGCGCGAGGCGTTGAACCCGGCCGACGCCCTGCAACACGCGGAAGAGCGAGAGCTTTCTCCAGGTGCCGGCGCCGACGATGTCGCCGGCCAGAAGCGAGATGACCGCCGGCCTGATCCCGAAGCGCTCCCCCGGGACCCGGGATTCCGTGCTCGGCAACAAGAACACGTCGAGGAAGCTCGGGTCATAGTACGATCGGATCATCATGAAGAAGCGTTTCTGCAACCGCCGGTTCAAAACCGCGCACCGAGCGGTGTCCTTCGCGTCGACCCGGCCTTTGCGACGAAGGGCGGAAGCGATATCGAGCGCAGCGCGCTCCGCGGTGCTCATGCCCATCATGATTCCCGACGAGAAGATCGGGTCGAGAAAGCCCGCGGCATCGCCGACTATCGCGAACCCGTCTCCGTGCGTCCGGGAGACCTTGAACGAGAAATTCTGAACGGCGCTCGCCGGGAACAGCCGACGGGCTGAGGCCAACTGCCGCGCGGCCTCCGGCGTCGCTTCAATCGCGGCATCGAACTGGGCATCGATCCCGCCGGAGATGCCCTCGTAGCGAGCCGCCTCGAGCACGACCCCCACCGACGTCGTTCCGTCGGCGAAGGGAATCAACCAGAACCAGCCGGACTGGGTCACGATGATCACGATGTTGCCGGCACCGCGCCCCGGGAACCGCTCGACCCCTTCGAAGTGGCCGACGATCGCGAGCTTCCGGTGGTCGGGGTAGATCGACTTCCATCCCATCCGGGTCGCGAGGAAGGCGTGCTGGCCGGTGGCGTCGACGATGCACTTCGCCCGGATCGTCCCCTCCTCACCCTCCGGGGTGCGCACGCAAACCCCCGCGAGGCGGTCGCCCTCCCATTCCGGAGCGATCGCCTTCCACCCTTCGCGCACGTCGACACCGCGCACTTCAGCGGTTCTCAGGAGCATCGCGTCGAACTCGTCGCGCCTCACGTTGTACGCGTGAGGAATGACGGGAGCGGAGCTCTCGTCGAACCAGAAATCGGACTTCTCCGAACCGTCGTGGCTGCAAAACGTCGCACCGGGCTTGACGAGCGTCCGCGGGAGCGCCCGGATCGCCTCGTGGAGACCGAGTCGGTCGAACATCGGAAGCGAATGCGGCAGCAGCGATTCGCCGACGTGAAAACGCGGGTGACGATCGGATTCGATAAGGATCGACGGGATGCCCTCCCGGGCGAGCACCATGCCCGTGGTGCTCCCCGCCGGGCCGCCGCCAAGAATGACAACTTCGATCTCTTTCGGAATCGCCATGGTGCTTTTCCCGCCGCGTGTCGCGTCGGTTTAGTTTAGCAGCGGCGGACCTGTGACCTACAATGCCGCACGCATGAGTGCGCCGCACCGCGTTCCCCCTCACGCCCCCAAGGTCGGTCGGGCACGACGCTTATTGGGGGACTATCACGTCACGGGGTTGTTCTGGTACCAGTTCCACAAGTGGGCGGTGTCGACCCTCCCGGCGTGGACGCTCTGGCCGATCACCATCACGTTCACGACGTTTTTCTTCTGCACGATCTTCAATATCCGCCGCGCGATCGCCTCCAACCTGAACGCCGTACTGGGCCCCTGCGGGTTCCTCGAACGCCAGCGACGCATCTACGCGACGATGTGGTCGTTCGCGTGGTGCCTCACGGAACGGTACGAGCGGCTGACGACCGACCGGCCCTTCCAGCAGACGATCGAGACGCTCGAGCACTGGAATGCGGTCACGGCGACGGCCTCCGGTTTCGTCATGGTGACGGCGCATCTGGGGATGTACGAGGTCGGCTCGATGCTCCCGGATCCGAAGGAGCCGCGCCACGTGCACTTGGTGCGCGAGCCCGAGATCGACCCGCGTGCGCAGGAGTTCATTCGACAGTGCGTCCGCGCGGTCGAAGGATCGCATTACTCGATGCACTTCCAAACCGACGACCCGCTTCAGGGAATGGTCTTATTGGACGCGCTCCGGCGGGGGGAAATCGTCGCGATGCAGGGGGACCGCCCCCGCACGGGAAGCCGCACGGTGCAATCCACGCTTTTCGGACGGCCGATCGCCCTGCCTTCGGGGCCCGCGGCTTTGGCGCGCACCGCGGGAGTGCCGATGCTCCCGGTCTTCGCGATTCGCGAAGGACGCCGCCAATGCCGCATCCTCTTGTGCCCACCCATCACGGTGCCCCGCACCGAGAATCGCGACGCCGATCTCACGTGGGCCATGAGCCGCGTCGCCACAGCGGTCGAGGACGCCGTGCGCGCCGCGCCGCACCAGTGGTTCGTGTTCCGCGAGCTATGGCCCGAGACGGTTCCCGTCAGTCGCTGAGGTAGGTCCCGATCGTCCCCCGGAGCGCGCCTTCCCCCAGGACGGCCACGTCGACTGCGTACGTCGTGAGGGGCGGGGCCGTCGCCACCAGCCGGATCGTGGCGATGAGATCGGCATCGGCGGGGATCGTCCGTCGATATAAAACGACGTCCCTCAGCGAGACGAGGTAGCCCATCCGCACGGAAGGCGCGCCGGCGTCGCGGGAGCGCCGGAGCGCCTCCCACACGGCGGCCGTCTGCGCGGCCGCTTCGAGCGCGACGAACGCCGGGGTGACGCCTCGGGTGACGAGGGCACAAGCCGCCGGCACGCGAGAGAGACAGGTCGCGCCGTCTTCCGCCTCGCCCAAGATCCGCTCGACGAAGCGCATCGGCGGCCGGTGGGGGATCAGCTCGTGAAGCGGCGGCACGCCGCGTGCCGCGCGCGAGGCCACGGCCGTCTCGCCTGTGTCATCGTCAAGTGGGGCCCCGAAGGTCATCGCGCCGTTGGCGACGACCTCACCGGTGCGCCGCACTTCGAAGCGGACGCCGTCGTCGCCGCGCGGGACGGCTTCGACCTCGAGGCGGTCGTCCGGAAGGACGAGCCCCCGGAAGCGCGCGAAAGGGATCGCGGAGACTTCGGCGGCATCGCCACCGGGTGCCAGAGCACGGGCGATCAGCACCAGCTCGGCGATTCCGGGAAGGATCGGACGGCCGGGGAAGTGTCCTTCGAACAGTGGACCGTCCGCGGGGACGGCGATCGCCACGTTCATGCCCGGGAGGCCGAAACCGCGGCGACGACGAACGCGGGGTAAACGTCGCGAATCACGGCGATGTCGGGAACGATGCGCACGTCGCGAAACCCGTTCGCTTCGAGGGCGGCCGTCCACTGTTCCGGCGTCAGGAAGCCGCCGTTCGGCCTCCACCCGGCATCGAGGACGGGCCGTCTGAAGGCCTCGAGCAAGTTGAAAACGAACTCGACGTAGACCGGCTGACCCGGGAACGGCCGTACGCACTCCGAGATCACGACCGCGCCGCGAGGAGCCAACGCGTTTCTGACCTCCCCGAGCGTGAACGCCAGGTCGGTGGCCACGTGCAGCGTGTTGACCCCATGAACGAGCGCGTAGGCCTGAGCTTGCACGCCCGCCTCCGCGAATGGCTTGTTCATGTCGAGGTGCGCGAACGCGAAGGCCGTTTCCGGGAAACGTGCCTTCAGTGATTTTTGCGCACGCCTCACGAAGGGAAGCGAGATCTCGGTGAACCGGTACGACGACACGCAAGACGCGCGCCCCTTCGCGCTAAGACGCGACAGCAGCGCCTCAGCGCCGCTCCCGAGCCCGCCCCCGAGTTCCAGGATCATCCCGCCGGCTTCGGGCAGCGCGGCGTCGCAGGCGATCGCACCGACGGCATTGCTGATCGCGTAGAGGACGTTGTCGTTGGAGAAGTAGTCGACCCAGGCGCCGATCCGATCGGGACCGAAAAGCACGTTCTCTCCGGAGGTCTCGCCGCGCAGCACCTCGGGGTAGTGTTCCGCCGCGAGCGCCGCGATCGCATAGGACGGCAACGCCGACGGATCGTGCGCCGCCTGTGCGGAGCGCACCGAGGCGGCGTCGAGCTCCGGGAGATCGCCGGGGAGCCGGTAGTGCAAGGCCGCGCCTTCCCCACTCGTGTGCAAAACGCCGCGCGCCGCCAACCCGCGGAGGATCCAGTCGAGCGGCACGCGCGCGGCCTCTGCGAGAAGCCCCGCCTCGGCGATCGCCTCGTCGGTCGTCACGGGCGTCGCGCACACCGCCTCGAGCCCCGTGCGGCGGAAGACGTCGAGGGTGAGGCGGAAGACGTACTCTTCGTAGAGATCGCACGAGCGGACGAAGGAGTCGCTGATCAGCGGAAGGATGTCCGGCGGTAGGAGCGACGCGCGATTCACGCCGTACTCCCGGCGTCCACGAGAAACGCCTGCCCCGTGATCGCAGCGGCTCGGTCCGAAAGGAGGAAGACGATCATCGCGGCCACGTCTTCCGGTTTCGTCCCCGAGGGGAGCGCCTCGATCGCGCGCAGTTCCTTCAGTCGGTCGGGGGGGGTGTCCGCGATCATCTCGGTCATGACGAGCCCCGGCACCACCGCGTTCACGCGGATGTTGCGCCGCCCCAGCTCTCGCGCGAGCGACTTGGTCATGCCGATGAGGCCCGCCTTGGTGGCGCCGTAGGCCGCCTGCCCCGCGACCCCGCGCACCGCCGTGAGTGACGAGACGTTGACGATGCTCCCCGCGCGGCGCGCGACCATCTTCGGGAGCACCGCGCGGCAGCATCGGAAAGCACCGCCGAGGTTGGCGTCGATCACGGCATCCCAGTCGGCGTCGGGGGTCGCGGCCAGGAGCTGATCGCGCCGGATCGCCGCGTTGTTGACGAGCCCGTCGATCGCTCCCTGCGCATCTTCGATCTCGGGCACGATGAGGCCTGGGCGCGCGCGGTCGGCAAGATCGAACTGCCACGCCTTGGCGAGGCCGCCGCACTCGGCCTCGACCGAGCGCGCCGCGGCCTCCCCGGTGCAATAGGTGAAGGCCACGCGCCGGCCCTCCGCGACGAGGGCATAGACGAGGGCGCGACCGATCCCGCGGCTCCCGCCGGTAATCAAAACGACGCCGTCGTTCACGACGGCGCCTCGAACCGCGCGCGCGCAACGGCGCCGGCGATGCGCAACGAGTCGACGATCGGGCGGTAGTGACTCGTCGCGCGGCCGTCCGCCTTGTCGAGGCGCACCGGTACGCCGACGACGCGGAAACCCGCGCGCACGGCCCGGACGAGGACCGCGCTCTCCGCCTCGAAACGCGGCTCGGGGAATCCGATCATCTCGATCAGGCGCCGGGCGTAGACGCGGTAGCCGGTCTGGCAGTCGGGAAGCTCGGCCCCGGCGACGTGCGAGATCAGCCACGACGACGTGCCGTTTGACGCACGCCGCACTCGGCCCATCGCGGCGTACAGGTGATCGCGCGTGCCCAGCACCAGGTCGGCCCCTTCGCGCCAGGGCGCCAGGAGCTTCGGCAATTCCTCCGGAGGATGCTGGCCGTCGGCATCGATCGTGACGACGGCGTCGCACCCTCTGGCGAAGAGGTGGTCGAACGCCGTCTTCAGCGCGCGCCCCTTCCCGAGGTTGACGGGGTGCGTCAGCACGGTCACGCCGCACGCGCGCGCCACGTCGCCGGTTCCGTCTCGCGAACCGTCGTCGATCACGACGATCTCGGCGCCCATCGCAAGCGTGCGCCGCACGACCGCGGCAATCGACTCCGCGGCATCGAGCGCGGGGATCGCCACCACGAAGCGACCGCTCATGGCTGCTCCAGCACAGCCCACGCCGCCGCGCCCCCGGCGGCGAGCGAGGTGATCAG
>JAQBEH010000134.1:0-22967 GCA_032124015.1 Acidobacteriota bacterium | reverse complement strand
CTTTTTCCTGACAAGCGGTATCCGAGGAGCTTGTCAGGAAAAAGGGGAGTGCCCTCTCTGAATTTGTAAGTAAGAGCAGAATGTCCCCAATTACAACTTAGCGACCGCGGTCTTGCGGCGGAGCTGGAGCACGACGGCGTCGGGATCGACGAGCACGCGATCGGGATCGAAGTCGCAGCGGACGGTGACGTCCTTCGTCTCACCTGCGGCGAGCGTCAGATCGGTGCGCGCGTCTTGGTAGTCCGCCTTGGCGACACCCTTGTCGTCGAAGCGCTCCCCCTTCGCCGCCGCGATCGTGATCGGCATCGTCGCCTTTCCCTTGTTCGTGACCTTGACGGCCACCTCGAACGCACCTGCGGTCCCGGTCTTCTTCGCGTCCGCCAGGATGTACTCGGGCACCACGACCTCGTGGAACCACTGCTTGACGAACGCGTCGTAAGCGACCGCATCCGGTGCATACGGTCGTAGGAACGCCGTGAGATCTTGGAGCACGGGATGGTCGGGGTTTTCGTCGTAGGTCGACTGGAAGTCACGCAGGCCGCGCATCAGGTTGTCGCGCCCCATCTCATGGAGAAGCATCCACACGACCCAGCCCATCTTGTCGTAGGTGACCGTCGTGTCGCCGGGCTTGGTCCCGTCGATCTTCACCATCGGCCTTTCGGAGTCGACTTGCCGGCCGTCGCCGTAGCGCTCTTCGATGCGCTTACAGAACTCGATGCGCGCAGAAAGCCCCTTCACCTGCTCGGTCAAAAGGATCGTCGAGAAATGCGACATCCCCTCCGAGAGGAGATTGCCGCCGGGTCCCTTGCCGGGGAGGAGCATGTTCCCCCACCACTGGTGCGCGGCCTCGTGGGCCGCGACCGTGAACGGGGCGTTTCCCGTCTTCTCCTGCAACGTGAGGAACCCGATCCCTTCAGAGAACGTGATGTTGGTCGGAAACCCCTGCGCGTAGGTCGCCATCGCGGGGAACTCCGAGAGCTTCAGCTCCTTCCACGGGAATTCGCGAAACCATTCCGAGTAGTACTTGCGAGCGCCGTCCAGCGCGAGCGTCAATTCGTCGATGTTGTAGGTGTGCGCGGGGTGGTAGTAGACCGCGGTCCCCTCGCCCTTGCGCTCCGCCCACTTGCCGGCGACAACGTTGAACATGCGGACTTTGCGGTCGGTCTTCCAGATCGCGGTGCGCACGCCGTCCTTGACGGTGTCCGATTCGAGTACGCCGATCGAGTTGTAGCGGTAGGCAGCGGGCCCGGACACCTGAACCCGCGCGGTGAACGCCGAGCCGCTGCCGAACGCGGGCTCCGTGCGGCCGACGTGGAAGTCGTCCGGATAGACCCTCGACTCGTAGCGGTTCTTGTCCTCCTCGATCCCGATGTCCGCGTCGTAGCCGACCTCCGGGACGAATGACGGGCCGAACGCGGTCAGCACGACGCCGGAGGGCAGGATGAACTCCCCCGCTCCGCCCCCGTTCTTGCTGATCCCCTTCGGCAGGTTTCCCTCGAACGAGAACCCGACGACGGCCGTCCCACCGGGCTCCATGGGCGCCTCCGGCGTGAACGCAAACAGCGATGTTCGGTTTTCGGGCTTGTACTCCTCTCCGTTCATCGTCCACTTGACGTCGGTCCAGTGGAACCCGCCGGTCAGCGCGAACCGCTTGAGGGGAGCGTCGTGCGGATTCGAGAGTGTGAACTGCCCCTCGGTGGCGAAGTGGCCTCGTTCCGGATCGAGTTCGAGCTTCACGTCGACATCGACGATTTCGGGCTGCGGCGCATCCTTCCAGGTTGCGATGTTCTGTTTCCAGTAGTCGTGAGCCTTCTTTTTCGCGGCATCCGATCCCTCGCCGCGGGAGATCATCACGCCCAGGGTCGAGCCGAGCACGATGGGGAGGACCGCGAACGGTGCCAAGCGCCAAGCCGTACCCCAAAGTGCCCCCGGGCGCAGGCGGTGGATGATGCGGACCGGGTCGGAGTCGCGCCTCGCGTGAAAACGGACCGCGACGACGACGAAAAACACCGCCAACGAGACCACCATCAGGCGGTTCAGGACGAGCGCCGGCCGGTCCATCTCGTACGGCCCCATATCGCTCCAACGCAGGGCGCTCCAGAGATTCCAGTTGATCGCCCAGCTCATGTACCCCTTGAACTGGGCCCAGCCCGAGATCGCCAGCGCGAAAAGGCCGATACCGTAGGTCGCGTAGCGGTTGCGCGTGATCGCAACGACCGCCATCACGAAACAAGCCCAGACGAGAAACGTCGGGATGAGGAGCAGCCCCCAAGTGATCAGAAACGGCGTCAACGACAGGGGGACCTTTCCCTGTACCAAAATCACGACGGCGGTGCCGACAAAACACGCGACGAGCACGGCGATGCCGACGACCGCGTTTGCAATCGACTTCCCGAAGAGAATCGACGCGGTCCGAACCGGCGTCGCGTCGAAGATCGACGCAAGCCCCGTGTTCTTCTCCCTCTGGTGCGATTCGACGGTGTAGAAAAGGAGGAGGAACGCGACGAGGAGCGTAAGCGTGTTCATCATCCTTACGGCAATGGTCCCCGGCGTGATGAGCATGTAGGTGCCGAACGCACCGAGCGCCGTCGAACCGGAGCCGATCGTCTGCATGAGGATGAGCGGCACGAACAAGTACAACCCCGCCGAATTGCGAAGCTCGTGCAGCTCGACGCGGGCGACACACATCACGCCGCCCCAAAACCCGGGAGCCCCTCCGCTCATGCGAAGCTCACCCAGCGGCTTGCCGGAAGCCGCCGGTTCGAATCGAGCGGCTACCGCGGCCGCTTCCACCCCAACCGCGGCGAGACGCTTCTTGGCAACCGCCGACGTCTCACCCCGCATCGTCCGGGCGAAGTGCCCCTCCGCGAGCCCAAGGGCCAGCACTCCCAAACCCAGAAGCGCTGCGCGACTGCCGAGAAAAATCGCGTCGAAGGGAATCGACGCCTTGTTGTAGAAGTCGACGCCGCGGTCGAGCTTGAGATGGGTCTCGTTGAGCCACCGGAACCCGGAAGGGTCAAGCGCCATCAACAGCTTGTTCCAGCCGGGCGCCAGCCACGTCGGAGACCAGTCCCAGAGGAAAAAGCCGCAAACGAGGATCATCACGACCGGCAGCACGAAAACGAGGATCGGCTTGCGCCACCTGAGGCCGACGGCGAACGCCGTCAAAGAAGTGAATATCATCGTCGGCAGCCCGAACGCGATCGCAGGCACGACGTAGGCGGCGATCGAGAACGGCCCACGTATTTCATCGGCCTTCGCGTTCGGGAGAAGGTGGTAGCAGACCATCGAAAACAGCTGTTGAATGACCAGCACGCCGGCAAACACAGCCAGAATTGCCAGCAACTTCCCCCAGACGTATTCGTGCGGCGTCAGCGGAGTCGAGTGGAGAATCTCGCCCACCTTCCGCTCGTCGTCCTGGATGACGGACATTCCGGCGGCGACGGCGATGAAGAAGGTGTAAAAGAGGAAGACGACGAAGCAGACCGTCATGCCGATCGCGAATTCCGAGGTGATCCACGCTTTGGATCCGCCGACCGACGCGTCGCCACTCTGGATCCTCGCGCCTCCCGAGGACAACCCCCACACCATGAATCCTATGATCAGGACGAGGATCCAAGTCATCGGACGCTTGACGTGAAGCGTCAGTTCGGTCTTGAAGACGAGAAAGAGGCGGCGGAGGCTCATCGGGCCGCCTCTTCGAGCGCGTCGCCGCGCATCAAGACGAAGTAGGCGTCCTCGAGGTTGGGCTCGACCGCGGTGAACCCCGGAGGCGGTGCGCCACCGGCCTCGTAGACCCTCACCTGGTTTCTCCCTTCGACCAAGATGGACTGGGTCACGCGCCGGGTCGCGAGGATCTCGTCGAGTTGTTCGTGCGTGTCGGCGGTACCTTGATAGATCCGCCCCTTGATCAGCGTTCGTGCCTCCGCCGGCGTGGTGAGCGCGACGACACGTCCGCCGCGGATCACCGCGAAGCGCGAGCAGAGCACCGAGACGTCCTCGACAATGTGGGTCGAGAGAATGACGATGCGATCCGCCGCCAACTCGGCGAGGAGGCGGTAGAAGCGGAAGCGCTCTTCCGGATCGAGGCCTGCGGTCGGCTCGTCCACGATGATCAGGCGGGGGTTCCCGGCGATCGCCTGGGCGAGGCCCAAGCGCTGCCTCATGCCGCCGGAGTACGCCTTGACCTTCCGCTTGGCCGCGAACGAGAGGTTGACACGCTCCAGGAGCCCGGCGACCAGCGCTTTCTTGCCGCCCGGAGCATCGACGCCCTTGAGCTCGAGCAGGTGCCCCAGCATCGCCTCACCGGTGAGGTGCGGATAGAAGCCGAACTCTTGCGGTAGATACCCGAGCTTCGCCCAGACCCGCTCCGGTTTCTCGGTCACGTCGTCGCCGTCCAACACGACGCGCCCCGAGGTCGGCTCGAGGAGCCCCGCGACGATCCGCATGAGCGTCGTCTTCCCCGCCCCGTTCGGTCCGAGCAGGCCAAACATCCCCTGCGGGATCGAAAGGCTGACGCCTTGAAGCGCCGCCACCGGGCCGGGATAGACTTTCACCAGATCGTTCAGCTCGAGCATTCTCGTCTCCTTGAAAGGGCCAACGGGTAGAATCCTCGCATGGACCTCGCCATACATACGCACGAACTGCGCAGAGAGTTTGGAACATTCGTCGCGGTGGATGCTATCGACCTCGCGGTGCCCCGCGGTTCGCTCTACGGTTTCGTCGGCCCCAACGGTGCCGGCAAGTCGACGACGATCAAATGCCTCACGGGACTTCTCGCGCCGACGTCCGGATCCTTGTCGTTACTCGGTCTTGACCCCCTGAAAGAACCCGTGGCGGTGAAACGGCAGGTCGGCGTCGTCCCGGAGGACCTCGCCCTCTTCGAGCAGTTGACCGCAGCCGAAACGCTCGCTTTCGTCGGGCAGGTGCACGGCCTCGCCGCCGCGACGATCAAAACGCGGAGCGCGGAGCTATTGGCCCTGATGGATCTCACGAACGCGTCGGGTCAACTCGTCGCCGATTACTCACACGGAATGCGCAAGAAGACATCGCTCGCGGCGGCGCTCCTGCCGGCTCCGAAGTTGCTTTTTCTCGACGAGCCGTTCGAGGGAATCGACGCGATCGCTTCGCGGCAGATCAAAGACCTCTTGCTCGAATATGTGAGGCGAGGAGGGACTGTGTTCCTCACCTCGCACATCCTCGAGGTCGTCGAGCGCCTGTGCGACCACATCGGCGTGATCCACAAGGGGTGCCTCGTCGCCCAGGGTCCGACCGACACCCTGCGTTCGGCCGTCACCGGTGGCGAAACGCTCGAGGCGATGTTTCTCCGACTCGTCGGAGCTTCCGAGGGGACCGCGGCGCGCCTCGACTGGCTCGCCGGGTGATCGGCCTCCTGCGTGCCTTCGCGTTTCTCCGCTTCCGGCTACTGATCAACGGGCTTCGCGCGCGCCGCCGCGACAGCTTCGAACAGGTGTCGCGAATCACGCGGCTGCTCGTCGCCGCAATCGTCGCGGTGTCGCTCATCCCCGGATCGGTTCTCTTGGCCGGGCTCGCTTTCTTAGGCGGGCGCGGCTTGGCCGTCGGGAGCGAACAGGCGTTGGCACCGACGACCGGGGCGCGCGGCGTGCTCGCCCTGGTCGCGATCGCCGTGACGATCACCCCGATCCTCCGATTCGGCGGCGCCGCGGCGTCGACGACCCGTCTCGCCCTGCTCCCCGTGCCCCGCGGCCTGCTGTTCGCCGCGGAGCTGGGCGCGCAGTTCACCAATCCGTGGATCCTGGCGATCGTTCCGGCCACGCTGGCTCTTCCCGCGGGCTTCCTCGCTGGGGGCGATCCCGGAGGAGCGTTCTGGGCGCTGGCCGCGGGCATTGCCGTGCTGCTGGTGCTGTGTTCTCTGGCAAGCGCAGCGTCGCTCCTGGGTGCCCTCGTGTTCCGCAACCGCCGTCTGGGCGAAATCGTCAGCGTCCTATTGCTCTTGGGCATCACCCTGATGGCGTATCTCCCGATGGTGGCCTCCCATGGGGAGTGGTTGGGTCGGCCCAATGAGACAAGCGAGATTCAGCGCCGGGCGATGCGGCAGACCTTTGCGTACGACACGAAGGACCATCCGTGGCTCCTCGCCGCTCCGTGGGAGCTTTACGCCCGCGCCATCGAAGACGCGGCCCCGCCGGCCGGCGGCGCGCCCTTCGCCCCGCTCGCGGGCCTGGCGCTCTCCGCTCTCGTCCTCGGCGGGACCGGCCGTTGGGCGTTCGGCCGGCTCATGGACGCGCCGGGAGATCGCCGGATTCGCGCCAAGCACCGTGAACTTCGCGTGCGCCGCGTCCCGGGACTCTCCCCAGCCGCCTCGGCCGTTGCGCGCACCTTCTTCCGGCTGGTGACGCGCTCCGTACGAGGGCGCGTGATCCTCTTCACGGCCCCCCTTCCGGCGTTCGTTCTGGCGTTCGCCTGGCGAGGCACGACGACGGAATGGATCGACCCCGCCTACACGGGCGTTGTCGTCCTGTCCGTGGCCGGTTTGTTGGCGCTCATGTCGATGTCTTCGTTTCTGACCGACCAGTTCGCCGTCGATCGCGCGGGTCTGACGCTCACGTTCCTGGGCCCCGCGACCGGAACCGAGATCGTGGCCGGCAAGGCCATAGGCGGGATGGCCGCTTTTTTCATCCCCTTGGTAATCGGAACGATCGCGGCCGTGACTATCCATCCCCGAGGCTCGCCCCTGTTGTGGCTGGGCGCGCTGATGTGCGTGACCGCCGCCTATCTCGCGCAATCCCCCGGCGCCGCCGCGCTTTCGGCCTGGTTTCCCGCACCGTTCGATCTCACCCGGCTCAGAGCCGGGAATCCACACCCGCTGGCCGCCATCCTCGGACTCATCACGTCGACCTTCGTTTACGCCGTTTGCGGTGGCATCTTCGCGACGACCGTCGTGCTGACGCGAAGCCCCGTGGCAGGATTCGCCGCGGCAACGGCTCTTCTCGCCGCGGCCGCCCTCGTCGCGCGGCTCTCCTGGCGGCTCGCCGCGCGGGCGCTCGACGCGCGCCGCGAGAACCTCGCCATGGTCGCGCAGGGAAGGTAGGCGCCCGCCGTGCCCGACGCCCTCGAAATCGCCTTCAACCGCGCGGCGGCGGAGTTGCTCGACGGGTGCGAACGAGCGGTCGTTGCGGTGTCGGGCGGCGGCGACTCCGTCGCGCTGCTCCACCTTCTGGCTCGACTTTCCCCCCGGCGCAAACCGGAGCTCGTCGTGGCGCACCTCGACCACGCGCTGCGCCGAGGCTCCGCCGAGGATTCCCGATTCGTCGGCCGGCTCGCAAGCACGCTTCACCTTCCTTTCGTCGCCGCACGCGTTGACGTGGCGGATTCGCGCCGCAAGGACGAATCGCTCGAGGAAACCGCGCGCCGCGTCCGCCGCGCGTTCTTGCTTCAATCCGCAAGGGACACCGATTCCGCCGTGATCGTGACCGGCCACACGTTGGACGATCAGGCCGAAACGATCCTCATGCGCCTGGCTCGAGGCGCGGGGCCGACGGCCCTTTCCGCCATGACGCCCGCCGGGCCGGGGCCGTTCGTCAAGCCGCTTTTGGGCATCGAGCGCGCCGCGTTGCGCTCGTGGCTCAAGAAGCGCCGGCTACGGTTCCGGGACGATCCTTCGAACGCCAGCCTCGCATTCGACCGCAACCGCGTGAGACGTCTGGTCGTTCCGACGCTCGCCAAGGCGTTGAACCCCGCGGCCGCGCGGCACCTCGTCGAAGCGGCCGCACGCCTGCGCAAGGATTCCGCCTATCTCGACGCGATGGCCCGGGAGCAATTCGAGGCGATTGCAATCCAACGCGCGGAGGTTCTCATCGTGAAAGCCCCAGCGCTCGCCGCCCTCCCCCATCCGCTCGCCGCTCGCGTCGCTCTTTTCGCACTCGTTGCGGCGGGGTGCGACCCGCGACGGGTTTCTTCCCGACAGATCGACGCCATCGTCGCGCTGGCCTCTGCGCGTCCGGGCGCATCGGTCGATTTGGCAGGGCGGATCTGCGCGCGCCGCCGCCTGCGTTTGCTAGAGTTCCGTCCATGCGCCTCTCCGGGGACATTCTGATCGGCGAGTCCGCGCTGTGCGCCCGCGTCGAAGCCCTGGCTCGGGCGATCGCGACCGATACCCGCGAGGGAGGGGAACTCTCCGTCATCGCTCTCATGGACGGCGCCTTCATGTTCTGCGCCGACCTCGTGCGGCGGCTTCCCATGCCGGTGCGCCTGACCCTCGTTCCCATCAAGTCGATCGATCGCGGGGGGAACCCGTCCGCGATGACGTTTCCCGAAGGGTTCCCTCTCGAGGGAGCCGATGTGCTGGTCGTTGAGGACATCCTCGACAGCGGGCGCACTCTCCTTGCGCTGAAAAACCACATCGAAGCACATCGCCCCACGCGGCTGCGGATTGCGGTCCTCCTCGACAAACCCGCCCGGCGCGCGGTGCCCCTGATCGCGGACTACGTCGGATTCCAGGTCCCCGACCGCTGGATCGTCGGCTACGGGCTCGATGTGGACGGGCTGTACCGAAACCTCCCCTACATCACCTTCGTGGAGTGACGCCAAAGGGGCATCCTCTTTTTTCGGACAAAGCGGTATCTGGGGGAGCTTTGTCGAAAAAAGAGGATGCCCCTTTGGCGCCAGGCCCACCCTCCCTATATATTCCATGGGGGCCCGCAGGGCCGGGAGGTCGATCGAAGTGAACAACCACCTCAGGACAATCCTCGTGTGGCTCGTGTTCCTGGGGGTGGTTGTCATCGCCTACCAGATCTTTGCGACCGCGAGCGAGCAGCGAAAAGATCTCGACACCTCCGAGTTTTACAAGCTCGTCGATGCCGGAGAGATCCAAGAGGTCAGCGTCTCGGGAGACGCGGTCGGTTACGACATTCAAGGCAAGTTCAAGGCTCCCCAGCTGACGACGACCGGCCAGCAGGTCCCCAACTTCCACGTTTACACCGTCAAGGACGAGGCGCTCATGAAGACGCTCCGCGACAAGGGCGTCGTCGTCAAAGCCAAGAAGCCGGCCGACAACTCGCTCTTGTCCATGATCTTCATGTGGTCTCCCATCCTGATCCTCGTCGTCGTGTGGATCATCTTCATGCGGCAAATGCAATCCGGCGGGAACAAGGCCATGTCGTTCGGCAAGTCCCGCGCGAAGCTGACCTCGGCCCAAGGAAAGAAGATCACGTTCAAGGACGTGGCCGGCGTCGAAGAGGCGAAAGAAGAGCTCCAGGAGATCATCGAGTTCCTGAAAGAGCCGCAGAAATTCCAAAAGCTCGGCGGCAAGATCCCGAAGGGCGTCCTCCTGATGGGCCCCCCGGGGACCGGCAAGACCCTTCTCGCGCGCGCGATCGCGGGCGAGGCCAACGTTCCGTTCTTCTCGATCTCCGGCTCCGACTTCGTCGAGATGTTCGTCGGTGTGGGCGCCTCGCGCGTCCGCGATCTGTTCGAGCAGGGGAAGAAGAACGCGCCCTGCATCATCTTCATCGACGAGATCGACGCCGTCGGCCGTCATCGCGGCGCCGGTTTAGGCGGCGGCCACGACGAGCGTGAGCAGACTCTCAATCAACTCTTGGTCGAGATGGACGGCTTCGAAACGAACGAAGGCGTGATCCTGATCGCCGCGACCAATCGCCCCGATGTACTCGACCCCGCCCTCTTGCGCCCCGGACGTTTCGACCGGCAAGTGATCGTCGGGCGCCCGGACGTGCGCGGCCGCGAAGAGATCCTCAGGGTGCACGCGCGGAAGGTCCCGCTCTCTCCGGACGTCAACCTCTCGGTCTTGGCCCGCGCGACACCCGGATTTTCGGGAGCGGATCTCGCCAACTTGGTCAATGAAGCGGCGCTTTGCGCCGCGCGCAAGAACCGCAAGGCGGTGATGCAGGACGACTTCGAGATCGCCAAGGACAAGGTCTTGATGGGCGTCGAGCGGAAATCGCTGATCATCTCGGACGAGGAAAAGAAGATCACGGCCTATCACGAGGCCGGGCATGCGTTGGTTGCGGTCAAGGTCCCGTACGCGGACCCCTTGCATAAGGTCACGATCATCCCGCGCGGCCGGGCCCTCGGCGTCACGATGCAGCTTCCCGTCGACGACAAGCACACCTATTCACGCGAGTACCTGGAATCGACGATCGCGGTGTTGATGGGAGGCCGCGTCAGCGAGCAATTGACGTTCGACCGCATGACGACGGGCGCGGGCAACGACATTGAACGCGTCACCGAGCTCGCGCGGAAGATGGTGTGCGAGTGGGGCATGTCGGGCTCGATGGGCCCGATCACGTTCGGAAAGAAGGAAGAGCAGATCTTCCTCGGCCGGGAGATCTCCCAGCACCGCGACTACTCCGAGGCGACCGCCGTCGAGATCGATCGTGAGGTGAAGGCGATCGCGCTTGCCGGCTACAGCACCGCCAAGAAGATCCTCGATGAGAATCGCGACGCGCTGCGGTTCATCGCCGAGGCCCTTCTCGAACGGGAGGTTTTGGACGCCGATCAGATCGCCGCGCTCGTCCGGGGAGAATCGCTCCCGGTGCCTCCGCAGGTCCCCCCGACGGCCGGCGCCGAAGTCACCGATCAGGCCGAGGCGGCCCGGCGGCCGGGCGCATTGCCGACGCCGGGAAGTCAGCCGGCCTGACGCACGGCGCGCCGCAGGCGGCCGTGGAGCACAACCCGCGCATCATCGAACTCCGCGATCTCCCCCGTGCCATGCGCACGATGGGAGACCTGGACGAATCCCGGGCCGTGGCGGCCGATCGCCTCGCCGGCGGGGTGCGTCGCGCGATGCGTCTCGACGCGGTCGGCGACGACGATGCGAGGACACTCAAACAGGAGGCCGAAAGGTTCGGGGGCGTCGTGCTCGAGGGCACTTCCGGATCGTCGGGCCCCTCCCCCCGGATCCTCGTGGCCGATCGCGAGACGATGGAAAGGCTGGGCGCCGGCCTCGAGTCCCAGGGAATGAAGCCGATGGGCGCGGCGATCCGGTTGGCGCTCGCGGCGTACGAGCGCACGGCGTTCGCGCTCGGTTTCGCGGACGGCGGGAGGATGGACCTCACTCAGGAAACGCGTGTGATGGGGATCTTGAACGTCACCCCTGACTCCTTCTCGGAAGGCGCGATGCTCAAGACGCCCGGGACAGCCGTCGAGGCGGCCGCGCGACTGGTCGACGACGGGGCCGACTTTGTCGACGTCGGCGGCGAGAGCACGCGTCCCGGCGCGGCCTCCGTCACGGAAGATGAAGAGGTCCGGCGGGTCGTGCCCGTCATCCAGGCGATCAAGCGCGAGCTTTCGGTGCGGGTCTCGGTGGACACGATGAAATCCGGCGTCGCCCGGCTCGCGATCGAGGCCGGCGCCGATCTGGTCAACGACGTGTCGGCGTTTTCCGATCCCGCGATGCTGACGGTGGTGCGCGACGCGCGCGTGCCGGTGATCGTCATGCACATGCGCGGGACCCCCCAAACGATGCAGCAGGACACCGACTACGTCGACCTGCTCTCGTCGGTCGTCGGTTTTCTGCGCAAGACCGTGGAACGAGCCGTGGCCTCCGGGATCGCGGAGGACAAGATCCTCGTCGATCCCGGCCTGGGTTTCGGCAAGTCGGCGGCCGGGAACCTCCGGATCCTCCGCGAACTGCCCACGCTGCGAAGCGTGGGACGGCCCATTCTGATCGGGGCCTCCCGCAAGTCGTTCATCGGGACCGCGCTCGACCTCCCCGTGAACGACCGTCTGGAGGGAAGCTTGGCGATCGCGGCTCATGCGTCGTGGCTGGGCGCGCACGTGATTCGTACGCATGACGTGAGGGCAACCAAGCGGACGACGCGGATGATCGACGCGGTCCGGGGGGCGTAGCGGCATGCTGGAACGACTCGCCGCCGCCGTCCACGCGCATGACCTGAACGGCCTCGCCGTCCTGGACATCCTCCTCCTCGCGGCGATCATCTACCAGATCCTCCTGCTCATCCGCGGCTCGCGCGCCGTCCACATGATCGTCGGGGTTGTCGCGTTGATCGTGCTGCACTTCCTGACGCGCCCGGGCCTGATCTACCTCCCGGCGATGCACGCAGTGCTCGGCGATCTGCTCTTGTACATCCCGCTCGCGATCATCGTCTTGTTCCAGAACCAAATCCGGCAGGTGCTGGCGCGTGTCGGCCGGAACCCGATGGCGGCCCTGTTCTCCCGCAAGACCCACGACAACATTGTCGAGGAGATCGCGCTCGCCGCCGTGTCGCTCGCGAGCAAGCGGATGGGCGCGCTCATCGTGGTCGAACGTGAACTGGGCCTGAGGGCTTTTTCGGAGACCGGCATCACCCTCGACGCCTACGTCTCGTACGATCTGATCGTCTCGATCTTCCAGCGGACCGCCCCGCTCCACGACGGCGCCCTGGTCATCGTGGGCTCCCGCATTCGCGCCGCGTGCGCCTACCTCCCGTTGACGCAGAACCCGAACCTGTCGCGGACCTACGGCACGCGACACCGCGCGGCGATCGGGATCACCGAGGAATCGGACGCGATCGCGATCGTCGTCTCGGAGCAGCGGGGTCTGGTGTCGTTCTGCGAGGCGGGGAAGATCGAAGAGGACCTCGACGCGCTCGCCCTGACCCGCCGCCTCGAAACCGCGCTGACGCCGAGGCGCGAGCCGTGGTGGCCGTTAGGCCGACGCAAGGACCCGGATCGGGCCACGGAGTCGCGCCTTGGTTGATTGGTGGATCCATCGGTGGCATCTCAAGGTTGTGGCCTTGGCGCTCGCCGTTGCAATCTGGATGGCCGTCACGGGTGAAGGGCGCGGCGTTTCCGACTTCCGCGTTCCCGTGGATGTCGTGCTGGGAACCGGCGCCACGCTCGCGGGCTCGCCGCCGACCAACGTGACCGTGCGCTTACGCGGGCCCGATTCGCTGATGCGCCGCGTGGATCCGTACGACCTCACGGTCCGTGTCGACCTCAGGGACGCCGGCGGCGGCGAGCGTACGGTCCATCTGACTCCGCGCAACGTCTCCGGCGTTCCGCGCGACGTGGAGGTCGCGCTCATCGATCCGGACCGCCTGCGCCTGACGGTCGCCAAGAAGAAGCGTCGCGAGGTGGCCGTCGTCCCGACGGTCGTCGGCAAGCCGCCGCGCGGGTATCAGGTCTACGGCGCGCTCGCCCGCCCGGACGCCCTGCTCGTCGAAGGGCCCGAGGCGAAGATCTCAAGCTTGACTCGCCTCGGCACCGACCCGATCCGCATCACCGATAAATCCGAGCCGTTCACCGCGCGCGTCGGCGTGGTCCCGGACGGATCGGATGTGAGGGTTGTGGACACACGTCCACTCGACGTCATCGTCTACATCGATCTCGCGGCGGTCACCGCCACTATCGATCGCGTTCCGGTTTTTGCCGCGGGTGAGTCCGGCCCCGTCGTCATCGTGCCCTCGACGATCGCCGTCACGGTTTCGGCGCCGTCCGCGCTGATCCCGAAACTGCGCGCTGGGCACGTGCGGGCCGTGGTCGATCTCAATGGATCGGCGGGCCAGACGTTCGTCGCGGGCGCGCGGGTGAGGATCGAGTTTCCGGGGCTAGACGCCGAGGAGCGAGCGAAAGTGTCCGTCAAGAGCCTGTCCCGCACAAAAGTGAACGTCCGCAGGAGCACCCGATGAAACGACTGTTCGGAACCGACGGCATTCGCGGAATTGCCGGCACGCCGCCGCTCGATCCCGTTTCCGTCCGGAAGTTCGGCCTCGCCTTGGCCTCAGTCTTGACCACGGAGTTCAAACACCCTCCGCGAGTCGTCTGCGGACGTGACACGCGCGAATCCGGGCCTTGGCTGCGGGATGCGCTGGCGGACGGCCTCGCAGCCCGTGGGGGCACCGTGACGGATGCAGGCGTGATCACAACGCCGGGGCTCGCGTACGCGACGACCGCCGCGGGCTTCGACGCCGGCGTGATGATCTCGGCCAGCCACAATCCGTTCGAGGACAACGGGCTGAAGGTGTTCTCGCGCCACGGCGTGAAACTCGAGGACGCGATGGAATCGCGCATCGAGACGATCATCTTGGACGAAACGATCGCCCCGCCGCCCGAGGGCGCCGGTCGGGCGGTGCCCGACCCTGCGCTCATCCGTCGCTACGTTGCCGCTCTCGAAGGGGGTATTGCCCGCGGACCGTTTCCGCGGACTGCGCATCGTGCTTGACTGCGCGAACGGTTCGGCCTCGGCGATCGCTCCGGCGGTTTTTAGCGACCTGGGCGCCACGGTTGCGACTCAGGGCGACCAGCCGAACGGGCGCAACATCAACCTCGGGTGCGGATCCTTGCACCTCGACGGATTGGCCGAGCGGGTTCGGGCAGGCGGCTTCGATCTGGGGCTTGCGTTCGACGGCGACGCGGACCGATGCCTCGCGGTTGATCGGCGCGGTCGAGTGATCGACGGCGACCACATTCTGTTCCTGTGCGGGCGCGGCCTGAAACGCCGCGGCGCGCTCCCCGGCGATGCGATCGTCGCAACGATCATGAGCAACTTCTGGCTCGAGAAGCGGCTCGGAGATCTCGGCATCCGTCTCCACCGCGCGCCCGTCGGCGACAAGTACGTGCTCGAGAGGATGGTCGCCGAAAACGCGATATTGGGCGGCGAGCAATCGGGGCACGTCATTTTCCGCGATCGAGGCACGACAGGAGACGGCATCCTGACCGGCCTCCTCCTCCTCGATGCGGTGCTCGATGACGGGGTTCCGGTCGAGGCGACGCTCGACGGCATCGTCCCGTTTCCCCAGTTATTGATCAACATTCGCGTGAGCGGGAAGCCCGACCTCCACGCCCACCCCGCGATCGGCCCCGTGGTCACGGCCGTCGAGCGCGAGCTCGAAGGCCGCGGACGCGTCGTGCTGCGCTATTCCGGTACGGAGAGCCTCGCGCGCGTGATGGTCGAGGCCGACGACGACGCCCTCGTCCGAACCACCGCCGACCGCATCGCCGCCGTCATCCGCGAGCATCTGGGCGGTTAGCGCCAGGCCTAGAGGGGGAACTTCCCTTTTTCTTCAAAGCTCCCCGGATACCGCCTTGTGCGAAAAAGGGAAGTTCCCCCTCTAGGCCTGGCGCATCCAGCGGAAGATCTCGACGAAGGTCGGCCGCTTCCCGTACATGAGGAGAGCGGTCCTGAAAATTCGCGCGGCGAACCGGAGCGCGATCCAGACGGAAATCGCGAGGATCCCCAGGGTGAGCGGTATCTCCCACCACGAATATCCCCCGCTGCCGATGCGGATCATCATCGTGACCGCCGAGGTCAACGGGAAATACGAGAGGATACGCGCCGTCGTGCCGTTGGGGTCGCGCAGGAGCACCTCGAGGAACACCATGGGGATCGCGCTCCCGATCGACCAGAACATCCCGTACTGCTGCATGTCCTTGGCGTTCGTGCCGATGACCCCAGTCCCGGTGATCAGCGTCCCGTAGAGCAGGAACGCCAGGACGAAGTAGGCGAGGCAGAGGATCACGATCATCGGCGAAAGCGCCAATCCGGCGATCAGAAGCATGGCGGGCAGGAGCGCCATGGTCAGCCAGATCGCAAGCTGTAAGAGCCCCGCGGCCCCGAGACCGAGCAACTTGCCCAGGAGCAGCGATCGCGCGTCGATCGACGACAGGATCACTTCGATCACCCGGTTTTCCTTCTCCTCGCTGACCCCCTGGATCAGCGTTCCCGCGCTGGTGAGGATCGAGATCAGGAGCAAGAACGTGAACGCGATCGGCACGCCGATCCGCCTGGCGATCTCGGCGAGTCCGCGCTCGACCCACGTCCCGTCCTTGGCCTTGATCAGGGTCTTGATGTCGACCGGGCTCAGGATCCGGGCGACGACCTCGGGCTGGACCCGGTCGGCTGCAAGACTTTTGACCAGAAGCCGGCGGAGCGGCACCTGCGAGAGCTTCCCCTCGGAGAAGAAGGACTCGCTCGGGTTGTACGCGGTGACCTTCCCGGCGGCCACGTAGTCGGCCGGGATGACGAAGACCGCGCCGATCTCTTTGTTCTCGAGCGCGGCAAGCGCCGTCGTCTCGTCGGGGTAAGGGAGGAACTCGGTTCCCGCCAGCAGCGTCTTCATGATCCCGGACGCAGGCCCCGCGGACGATCCGGCCATCCCCATGGCGTCGTTCACCGCCTTTTGCGCCTCGGGAGGGATCTCGCCCAGGCCGACCGGCCCCTTCTCGAACCGCACGATCCCGGCTTGGTCCACGACGCCGGCCTTCCCCGTCGGCTTGTCCATCTTGGCGGCCGTCGTTCCGATCAGGAAGATGAGGCCGGCATAGAGCCCGACGAAGACCGGCATACCGAACGTCCCGATCAGCCAGCCGGGGCGCTTGATCGTTCCCAGGAACTCGCGCCGGGCGACGATCGAGGTCTTCCCCTTCATGCCGCCGCTCCCGAATTCGTCTTGACGACGTGCACGAAGATCTCCTCGAGGGGCGTCGGTGCGGCTTCGAAGCGCGCGATCGTCATTCCGGAGGCGAGCGCCGACTCGAGGAAGCGCTCGGGCCGCAGCTCCGGAGCGAGCGTCAGCTTCATCGCGGCCCCCACGTTCGAAGAGGTCAGCACGCCCGGAAGCGACGCGAACTCCCCCTCGCCGTCCACGAGCACGACGTTGTCGCGCCCGGCCGCACCTTGCAGTTCGTCGGCGTAGCGTTTCTTGATTTCGCGCAGGGTGCCGTAGAGCACGCGTCTCCCGCGGTCGATCATCACGATGCGGTCGCAGAGCTCTTCGGCCTGGTCCATCTGGTGGGTGGACAGCACGACGAGCCTCCCCTCCCGCTTCAAGTCGAGGATGATGTCCTTCACCATGCGCGCGTTCACCGGGTCGAGCCCGGCGAACGGCTCGTCGAGGATGACGACCTCCGGTTCGTGGAGCAGCGTCCCCACGATTTGCACCTTCTGCTGCATCCCCTTCGAGAGCGCGTCTACCCTCTTTTTGGCCCATTCACCGAGACCCACGCGATCGAGCGCCGCTTGCGCCTTGGCCTTCACATCGCGGCCCGTCATCCCCTTCAGCCGGCCGAAGTAGTCGAGGACGTCGATCACCTTCTGCTTGCGATAGAGCCCGCGCTCTTCCGGCAGGTAGCCGACCTTGTCATGGTCGGCGTCGATCGACGGCCTCCCATTCACCAGGATTCGCCCCGAATCCGGCCGGAGGATGTCCATCACCATCCGGATGAGCGTGCTTTTGCCCGCCCCGTTGGGGCCGAGGAGGCCAAACACCTCCCCGCCGTTGACTTCGAATGACACGTGGTCGACGGCAAGCTTCGCGTCGTAGGCCTTGACGACGTTTTCAATCGCGAGTTGCGGCATAAGGGAGATTATAGGGGGGTGACCGCTGCTAGGATCTTGCCACCATGAGTTTCCTGTCGATCCTCGTCCCGGCGATGCTGGTCGCCGCCCTTGCGACTCCCGCCCCACCCGTCACCCACTACACGTTGCAGGTCGAACTCGACCCGGCCGCCCACCGGATCACCGTCGCGGGCACACTGCGCGACGCGTCCGGCAAGGAAACGCCAGTCGCCCTCGCCAAGACGATCGACCATCCGATCTCGAAAGAGGGCGAGGACTACGCGCGCGGATTCGCCGAGACCGAGGGGACGATCCAGCCTGAGGGCGTCTTCCTGTCGGGAGCCTCGGGCTGGTACCCGCCTTCGGGTGACGGCCTCGTCACCTTCGACCTGACGGTCACGCTCCCCCCCGGTTGGGACGCAATGAGCCAGGGGAGCCGGGAAGTGTTGGAGCGCGGCGCGACCGGCGCCCGCATTCGCTTCGTCGCGAACGACCCTCAGGAAGAAATCTGGCTCGTCGCCGGACCGTGGATCGAGACGAAGCAAGTTGTCGACGGCATCGAGGCCATTGCGCTCCTTCGAGAGCGCGACGACGCTCTGGCCGCGAAGTACCTCGACGCGACCGGCCCCTACATCGCGATGTATTCGAAGTTGCTCGGGGCCTACCCCTACACGAAGTTCGCGCTCGTCGAGAACTTCTGGGAGACCGGCTACGGCATGCCGTCGTTCACGCTGCTCGGCGGCAAGGTCATGCGCCTCCCGTTCATCCTGACCTCGTCGTACCCACACGAGATCCTCCACAACTGGTGGGGGAACGGCGTCTACGTCGCGCGCATGAGCGGCAACTGGAGCGAGGGACTGACCGCGTACCTCGCCGATCACCTCTTCGCCGAGCAGAAGGGCGGCGGCGCCTCTTACCGTCAGGAAACGTTGCAGAAGTACGCCGACTACGCCTCGCGCGCGAAGGACTTCCCGCTGTCGGAGTTCCGCGAACGGCACAGCCCCGCGACCGAAGCCGTCGGATACGGGAAGGCGCTGATGCTCTTCCACATGACGCGGCGCGAGTTGGGCGACGACGTCTTCGTGAAGGGGCTGCGAGGGCTCTACGCCGGTAAGAAGTTCCAACGCGCGAGCTTTGACGACGTTCGCCGCGCCTTCGAGGCAGCGGCGGGTCGCGACCTCGCGGCAACGTTCACCCCTTGGGTCGTGCGCACGGGGGCCCCGCGGCTTCGGGTGCGCGACGTCAAGGCGGTCGCCGGAGACGGAGGCTCATGGCGGGTCACCGGGACCATCGATCAGACGCAGGAGGCCGCTCCTTACATGCTGGCCGTGCCCGTCGCGATCGCGATGGAAGGCCGGGACGCCGCCTCGCAAACAACAGTGCGTTCGAGCGCGAAAACGACGGCGTTCGAGCTGACCGTCCCGGCGCGGCCGGTGCGTCTCGACGTCGACCCCGAGTTCGACCTGTTCCGCAGGCTCGACGTCGAAGAGGCCCCTCCCGCGCTGTCGGGAGCGTTCGGCGCCGACCAGTGCACCCTGATCCTCCCCGCGAAAGCCGACGCCGGACTGCTCGCCGCGTACCGCGCTCTGGCGACGGAGTGGAACACCGGCAAGACCTCGCCGATGACGATCGTGACCGACGACGCGTTGAAGGCGCTCCCGAAGGACGGATCGCTCTTCATCGTCGGCTTCGAGAACCGATTCGCCGCCGCGGCCACGGAGGCCCTCCTCCCCTACGGCGTGAAGGCGGCGCGCGATGGCGCGCGCGCCCGGGTCCTCGTGGCGCGCCGCAAGGTGGGACAGCCCGCGGTCATCGCGTTCGTCGCCGCCGATCATGAAGCGCAGGTGCCGGGGCTCGCGCGTAAGCTCCCGCACTACCACAAGTACTCGTACCTGGCGTTCGAAGGGGACGAGCCGGTCAACGTCGACAAGGGCCGCTGGCCGGTGACGGGCTCTCCGATGACCGCCTTCATCGAAGGCACGCCGGCGATGGCGAAGCTTGCGCCGCGAGAGCCGCTGGCGGAGTTGCCCCCCGCGTTCTCCGAGGAACGGATGATGGCCACGGTGCGCGCGTTGTCGGCCCCCGAACTGAAGGGGCGAGGCCTCGGAACGCCGGGGCTCGATCGCGCCGCGGAGTTGATTGCGGCCGCGATGAAGGAGGCGGGCCTCGAGGTCCTCCCGGCCGACCCCTCGATGCGGAACGTGGTCGGCGTGCTGCGCGGCACGAAGCCCGAGTGGGCCGAACAAAGCGTCGTCGTGGGAGCCCACTACGATCATCTCGGCGTCACCGCCGACGGGGCAACGCATCCCGGCGCCGACGACAACGCGAGCGGCGTCGCGGTCCTTCTCGAGCTTGCGAAACAGATGGCCGGATCCGGCGCGCCGCAGCGCACGGTGATCTTCGTCGCGTTCACGGGCGAAGAGTCGGGCCTTCTGGGCTCGAAGCGCTCCGCCGCGGCGACGTCGCCCTGGCCCGCGGCCAAGGCGATCGGCATGGTCAACCTCGACACCGTCGGCCGCCTCTTCGCCGGAAAAATTCTCGTGCTGGGATCGAGCTCGGCGGACGAGTGGATCCACATCGTCAACGGAGCCGGCTACGTCACCGGGGC
Organism: Acidobacteriota bacterium; assembly: GCA_032124015.1. Lineage (GTDB taxonomy): Bacteria > Acidobacteriota > Polarisedimenticolia > Polarisedimenticolales > DASRJG01 > DASRJG01. The sequence goes on along the minus strand of JAQBEH010000134.1, from coordinate 3,081 downwards.
GCCCGTCCAAGCGGTGATGAACGATCCGGGCGGCAGCGATCAGAAGAGCTTCATCGAGATCGGCGTTCCCGCCGTGCAATTGTTCACCGGAGCGCACGCCGACTACCACCAGCCGGGCGACACAGTGGGCAAGATCGACGGCCCGGGGCTCGTGAAAGTCGCCGCGGTGACGCGCGAGCTCGTCGCCTACCTCGCCGAGCGGCCAACGCCTCTAACCTCGAAGATCTCCGGTGCACCGAGCGCTGTGGCCGCGCCCGCCGCCGGTGAGCGCCGCGTTTCGTTGGGCTCGATCCCCGACTACGCCTTCCCAGGGCCCGGCGTGCGCGTCACCGGGACGATGCCCGGCTCACCCGCCGAAAACGCCGGGCTTCAAGCGGGCGACGTCATCGTCAAGCTCGGCGACAAGCCGATCGCCTCGATGAGAGATTTCTCGGCGGCCTTGAAGGCGTTCATCCCCGGGACGAAGGTCACGGTGACGTACGAGCACGACGGACAGACGAAAACCGCCGAGGCCACGCTCGTCTCGAAATAAAGTATTTATTTGTCGATGTTTTTCCAAGGAAACGGGCGTTTTGAGGCGCCCAAAGGGGGTTCCCCGGAAAAACGACCGCGCAGGATCGCCCAGGATCGACGATCGCCTGCTCCGACGGGCTTTCGGACCCCGGGTATAAACGAAAGTTGGACGAATCTATACACCATCCTTCAGCCTTCGAAATCGCAGCGTCGAAGCGTCACGACTCATCGTGACCGAGACCGTCTCCGGTTGACCCTGGGGCAGGTGCAACCGATAATCCCGGCCCGAAAGCGAGGTCCCATGAGCCTGATCGTCTGTAGAACACGCCTGACGTCCGCCTTCGCACTGTTTCTTCTCTCTGCCAGCCTGGCCGGCTGCGGCGGAGGCGGCAAGTCCGAGACAATCCTCATCGGGCATTTCGGCTCGATGACGGGCTCGGAGGCGACGTTCGGGCAGTCCACCGACAACGGGATCCGGCTCGCCATCAAAGAAGTCAACGCCGCAGGCGGAGTCCTGGGGAAACAGATCGAGCTCAAGACTTACGACGACCAAGGGAAGTCACAGGAGGCCGGAACCGCAGTCACGCGCCTGATCACGAGCGACAAGGTCGTCGCGGTGCTGGGCGAGGTCGCTTCGTCGTTGTCTTTGGCCGGCGGCCGCGTCGCGCAGCAGTACGGCGTGCCGATGATCTCCCCCTCGTCGACGAATCCGACGGTCACGCAGATCGGCGACATGGTCTCCCGCGTCTGCTTCCTCGATCCGTTCCAGGGCTGGGTCGCCGCCAAGTTCGCACGAGAAAACCTCAAGGCTCAAAACGCCGCGATCCTCTACGACCAGGCCCAGGCCTATTCCAAAGGGCTGATGGACGCGTTCGACGAGGCATTCAAGGAGATGGGGGGCACCATCACCACCATCCAGGCCTACACCGGCGGCGACCAGGATTTCTCCGCGCAGCTGACGACGATTCGGCAGACGAACCCCGACGTCATCTTCGTTCCGGGCTACTACACGGATGCCGGCAACGTGTCGATCCAGGTGCGCAAGTTGGGCCTGACCGCGCCGCTTCTGGGCGGCGACGGCTGGGATTCGGTGAAGCTGGCCGAGATCGGCGGCTCCTCGATCGAGGGGAGCTACTTCACGAACCACTACTCGCACCAGAACCCGGCCCCCGAGGTGCAGAACTTCGTCGCCAAGTACAAGTCCGACTACGGACAGATCCCCGATGGTCTCGCGGCGCTCGGGTACGACGCGGCGCGCCTGCTCTTCGACGCGATGAACCGCGCGCCGTCGCTCGGCGGGAAGGACCTCGCGGCGGCGATCGCCTCGACGAAGAACTTCCCGGGGGTCACCGGGAAGATCACGATCGACGCCGAGCGCAACGCGCAAAAGGCCGCGGTGGTGCTCGAAATGAAAGACGGCGTTCCTGCCTACGTGACGACGATCGAACCCGCGCCGTAAGCCGCGCCGCACCGCCGATTCCCTCGTGACGAAGTTCTTTCAGACTCTGATGGACGGCATGGCCGTCGGGAGCCTGTACGCGCTCATCGCGCTGGGCTACACGATGGTCTACGGCACCCTTCAGTTCATCAATTTCGCCCACTCGGACATCTTCGTTCTCGGGGCCTGGATCTCGTACACGATCGCCGTCGCCATGGGGTACGCGCTGGCGGGGACGCATCCGCCGCTCTACGCCGGAATCCTCATCATGCTCGCCGCGATGGCGACGTGCGGCGTGGCGGGGTTCACGATCGAACGGCTCGCGTACCGCCCGCTGCGCAAGGCGCCTCGCTTGAACGTCTTGATCACCGCCATCGGCGTTTCGCTGTTCCTGCAAAACGTCGGGCAATTGAAGTGGATCTTCGGCACACAGCCCCAGCGCATGCCGTCGGTGCTCGAAGACCGCGTCCTTGCGAACGTCGCCGGCGTGCAGATCCACCTGGTCGACATCATCGGAATCGTTACGGCGCTGGCGCTCATGCTGGTCCTTGACTGGCTGATCTTCAGGACGCGCCTGGGCCGGGCGATGCGCGCCGTCTCGCACGACACGAGTGTCGCCGCGTTGATGGGGATCAATGTCGACGCGGTGATCTCCTTCACGTTCGTGTTGGGCTCGTCGCTCGCCGCGGCCGCCGGGTTCCTCTACGCGATGAAATACCCCGGCTTGAACCAGCCCGCGCATGCGACCTGGGTGCTCTTGGGGCTCAAGGCGTTCGTCGCAGCGGTCATCGGCGGCATCGGGAACATCCGCGGCGCCATGTTGGGCGGCATCCTGATCGGGTTCATCGAGCTGTTCGGCGCAGCGTATCTGTCGCCCCACCTACGCGACATCTATGTCTTTTCGATCCTGATCCTCGTCCTTCTCGTGCGCCCGAGCGGCATCCTCGGGACGACAGTGGCGGAGAAAGTCTGATGCTCCGGCGCGGTCGTCAGGGAAAAGGGGACACTCCCCATTTTAGCAACAAAGCGGTATCCGGGAAGCTTTTCAATAAAAAGGGGAGTGTCCCCATTTCCCGGACGACCGCGCCGGACCATCAGACATTCACCCCCACTGTACTCCCGAGGATGCC
>JAQBEH010000133.1:0-19256 GCA_032124015.1 Acidobacteriota bacterium | reverse complement strand
TGGCGATTCGAGCGCATCCTTGCCCGAAGACTGTTTCCGCATCGCGAGCCGGTGTCGGAGTCCGCGCTGCGCGTCTACGAGAAGCGCTGGACGCCCGCTCTTCCCCGGTTCGACCGCCGCCACGCGGCCTGATTCGAACCCAACGTCACCGAATGGACGCGCTCAATCGCTTGGGGATCACAACCTCCCCCCGTCAGTCAACAAGCTTGCGGCCACCGTGGGGGCGGCGGGGCGGGGCCGGGGTCAGGACAATCGAGTCAACCGGAGGGTCGCCCGACGTCATCCGGCGGACGATCGTCTCGCGCTCGATCCTCTCGCCGTCCGAGATGATCTCGACGTAGTCCCCGAACAGCGCGGGGATCCCGGACACGGAAGCGCCAGCCGGGTCCGCGCCGTCCATCACCTGAATGTGGACGTGAGGCAACATCGTGTTCCCGCTGTTTCCCGCCTGGGCGATCGGGTCCCCCTGGTGGACGATCGCTCCCGGCTTGACAACCACCGAATCCTTCTTCAAGTGGGCGAGAAGGACATAGACGCCTTCACCCGCATCGAGCACGATGTGGTTCCCGAAGAACCAACGTGGGTGGTGCGTGGCCTCGGTCAGGCTTCGGCGCGGGAACGATTTCTGCCCGTCGTTGTCGTCAACACCGTCGACGAAAGAAACGACCGTCCCCGTTACCGGTGAGATCACGGGTCGCCCGAACGTTTCGCTGTCGTCATTGCGGTGCGACGTGTCGAACTCGGGCGCACCTAGATGTCCCGTATCGCTCACGGCGACGAAATCCCAGGAGAACTGGCCGCCGAGACGGCCGCGGCGGTGGTTCGTTTCGCAGGTATGCCCTTGAGTGACCCGCCAGGTTCCGATGAATGGAAGCGCGATCACCGGCGGGTCCACGGGCCTTTGCAGCGGCACGTCGAGGGACTGCTTTGCGCGTATGCGGCGAAGCTCTCGGCGCTCCACGAGATCGAAATCGAGGCGGACGCGATCGGTCGCGCTCGTGGGCGGCGCCAAGCACAACCCCTCCCAGCGATCGAGGCCACCCGGATCGACGCGAGGATCGGACAGGAGGCCCGCCTGCGTGAAAATCGAGGTTGCGGGGTCGAGCGTGCCGACCGCGGTGTCGCCCTTGAAGTACGTCAAGCGGACGCGTTCGACCCGCACACGGCGGTCTCCCGGATTGCGCGCATCGATCGTGAGGAGGGCGTCTCGCCCACCACCGTTTTCGAGCACGAGGGTGACCGGCGGGCGGATTTCGAAGGTGAGCCGCGGATCCCCGGCCCTAACCAGGCCGGGGATCACCAGAGCGGCCACGACGGCGGCACCGAAAAAGGCGAGCCGCACGTGGGGATGAACTACTTGGCCTTCTTGACGAGGTCCTTGAGGGCCTTCGCCACGGTGAAGCGGACCACCGTTTTTGCGGCGATTTTGATCGCTTCGCCCGTCGCAGGGTTCCGCCCCATCCGCGCCTTGCGCTTGACGACCTTGAACTTCCCGAGGCCCTTCAGCGGGACTTCGCCGCCCTTCTTGATGGTCTTCTCGACGACCCCGGTGAGGCCCTCGAGAAACATCTTCGCGCTCTTGCGATCGGAACTCGTCGCGTCGGCCAGCATCTGAATCAGTTCGGTTCTCGTCATCGAACGGTCCTCCAAATAGGGAATGAGACGGCCGCAAGTATGGCCTTTTTCTGGAACAAATCAAAGCGAAAGCGAGCGTTTCGCGGCTTCGATCGCGCTCGCGAGATGATCCGCTCCTCCGCGCGACGCGTCGATTGTGATGTCCGCGAGCGCGTAGGCCGCTCGGCGCCGCTCGAAAAACGCGCGGCGCGAGAGCGCATCGTCGCTCGGCCACAACGGCCGCGTGGTTGACGCGTCAAGACGCGCTGCCACGACCGCGAGAGGCGCGTCGAGCCAGCACGACAGCCCGTGGGCGCGGACGAAGGCGCGCTGCGCCACGCCGAGGAACAGCCCGCCGCCCGTGGCAACGACGAGACGCGACCGGCCGTCCAAGGAACACAAGGCACGCCACTCCGCCTCGCGGAAGCGCCCCTCGCCCTCGGCGCGAAAGATCTCCTCGATGGAGCGGCCTTGCGCGCGTTCGACGAGCGTGTCGGTGTCCTCGAAGTCCCAGCTTAAGCGTGCGGCAAGCGCGCGCCCGACGGTCGACTTGCCCGTCCCCATGAATCCGACGAGGAATATCGGAGCCGAAGGATCGCGGCGCGGGTTCACGGCACGGGCTCGGCTGCGGCGTGCTCCGGTCCGCGCTCCCCCGCAGTGATCGCGATCGGAAGCCGGTTCTCGGCCGGGGTCGCCGGGCATTGAAACCGATCCGGATCGCCGTAGGCGCACGAGGGGTTGTACGCGCGATTGAAATCGAGAACGAACGGCCCGCCCTCGGGCCCGACGAGATCGACGTATCGGCCAGCGTCGTAGGTCTCCTTGCCGGTGGTTGCGTCCTTGAAAGGAAGGAAGAGACCTTCGCCTCCCTTCCTTTCCGGGAGATCGAGGAGGCGGTAGACCTGCAGCGTGAGGACCTGCCCGTCACGCGCGAAGGTCACATGCCCCCACCGCTCGCACGGGCGCGGCTTGCCGGCCGTTGTGACGATCGAGATGCGCTCCGCGGTCTTGTAGCGCTCGATATAACCCGCATAACGCCACGAAGGGTCCAGAGGATAGTGAGACAACCCGCGAAACGTCGCCCGTTCCGCGCGCGGGATCGGCGAGTCCGGGTCGCTCGCGAAGGCGGCGTCGGTCTCCTTCCGGGCTGCAGCAATCTCCTGCTCCCACGAACGTTGCGGAGGCACCGGCGACATGGTGACGCCCGCCCGGTTGCAGGCCCACGACACGAAGAGGCCGGCGATGAGAAGCAGCGTGTAACCGCGCCTCATGTCCACACCGTGGGGATACGAAGTGAGCGACCGGCCTTGTCGCGTTGGAGGAGAAACCCCTGGGCGCGACCGAGTTCCCAAAGCTTCCGCGTGACCTCGACGTCCTTTCGACAATAGTGCTCGATCAAGTCGATGCGTCCTTCCTTCCACCACTTCAGGCTCTGCAGGCCGTCCCCCGCCTTGGACTCGCCCAGATTAACCTCGGACAAGTGATTGAGCGAAACGCGAAACCCGACGCTCTTGTGAATCTCGGCGAGCAGGTCGAGGGTGCGGATGCGGCCTAGGTCGCGATCGGTGTAGCCGGAGAGCACCGCGAGATCGAACCGGTCGATGTTGAATCCCACGACGCGGTCCGCGAACGCCAGGTCGAGGAGAAGCCGGTCGACGTCGGCCTCGTAGTAGGTCGTGTACGCCTCACGCGTGACGTCGTAAACGACGGCCAGGGCCAGCCCCATCTTGGAGGCGAAGCCCCACCCGCCGACGTCTTCCGCGCTGCGCTGGGTTTCGAGATCGAAGACCAGGACGTGCCCCGCGGCGGAAGGCGTCGCCGCCACGGGCTCCACGTGACCGCCGCGCGTGATGCCGTGTTTGCGTGGAGGACGCGGGGCTACGGGCGCCGCCTCAGCCATGGGATCGGTCGTGAGGTCGACCTTGATCTCGCCTAAGAGCACTCGGAGAACGTAGAAAGCCGCAGCCTTGTCGAGCGGCTTGTTCCCGTTTCCGCACCTTGGCGACTGGATGCACGCCGGACAACCGGCGTCGCACGGACAGGCGTCGATCAGCTCGCGGGTTTTCGTGAGCAGTGCGGTCAACTCCGCGTACGCCCGGTCCGCGAGCCCGGCTCCTCCGGGAACGCCGTCGTAGAGGAAGATCGCCGGGCCGTGGAGTTGGGGATGCGTCGTATACGAGATGCCGCCGACGTCACCGCGATCGGCGATGGCGAGGAGGGGGAACAGTCCGATCATCGCGTGCTCGACGGCGTGGATCCCTCCCATGAAGTGGAGCCCATCCACGGTGAGAAGCGAAGGGAGCGCGCGCGGAATCTCGATCCAGAGGCCGGTCGTCTCGTACGTCAGCGGCGGCACCTCGAGCGGATGATTCGCGATCGCCTCGCCGCCGAAGAGGCGTTTCTTCTGGTACTCGCGGATGGTGACCGTCACCTTGAGCCGGCCGAAACCGATCGGAACCCCCCCTCCCGGGATCGGAAGCGTGCGCTCCTCGATCCGTTCCAGGATCTCGGTTTCCTTTTCGCCGAGCACCACGGTGTAGTAATCGGCGCGCAACGCACGGGCGATCGCGCGTTTGTGGGGAACATCGAGCTCGTCGATCCGATAGGACTGTCCCGCGTGGAGGTAGATCGCGCCGGGGTGGCACTCGTACCAGACGCGCAGGGCGTCGATCGTGCCGAGCAACCGGCCGGTATCGGCCTCCAGGATCGCGAAGGGGGAACCGGCGGAGCGCGGGTTGACGTCGCGCTGCGGGCGGCGCCGGTAAGAGCAGAAACGGTTCCCCTCCGCATCGCGCGCCAGACGGCCCGAGGCGACGAGGTCGTCGACGATGGCGCGCCCTCGCGGGCCGAACGAGGAGACCTCAGCCTGTGTCAGCGGCTCTTCCGCGGCGGCGCAGACGAGGTGCGCTCCGGCCACGACCGGATTCCACGGATCGAGCACGGCCCGCTCGAAGGCCCCGTCGAACAACGTGTCCGGGTGCGCGACCACGAACTGGTCGAGCGCGTCGGGCATCGCGATCAGGACGACGAGCGCGTCGTCCCCCTCGCGGCCGACGCGGCCGATGCGCTGCCACATCGACGTGCGCGACCCGGGATAGCCGACGAGGACGCAGACGTCGAGGCCGCCGACGTCGATGCCGAGCTCGAGCGCGCTCGTCGATAAGACGGCGAGCAACTCCCCGGAGAACAGTTTCTTTTCGATCGCCCGGCGCTCTTCGGGGAGATACCCGGCGCGATACGGCGCGACCTTTTTCTTCAGCTCCGGCGCTTCCTTGACCAGCCACTGGTGCAACAGCTCGGTGATCCGCCGGGCCTTGGTGAACGCGATGGTGCGGGCCCCTTCCCGCGCGGCCTCGGCGACCACCCGGACGGCCGCCGTGTACGGCGAGACGGTCACCGGGTTGACGAGCACGATGTCGCGACCGGTTGCGGGCGCCCCGGAGTTGTCGACGACGCGAAACGGCGCGCCCAGCAGCGTCGCTGCGAATTCGCCTGGGCGTCCGATGGTGGCCGACGCCGCGACGAACTGCGGATGCGCCCCGTAGAGCGCCGCGAGCCGCATGAGGCGGCGCAGGATGTGATGGACGTGCGCGCCGAATACACCCCGATAGACGTGAAGCTCGTCCAGCACGACGAAGCGGAGGCGCGACAGGAATCCCGACCAGTCGGCGTGGTACGCAAGGATCCCCGCGTGGAGCATGTCGGGGTTGGTGATCAGGATGTCGGGCGGGTCTTCCTTGATCTTGCGGCGCAGGTGATCGGAGGTGTCGCCGTCGTAGATCGAGATGCGGGGAGGCCGTATACGTCCTGTGGCCGACGCGAGCGCGTTCAACCCGGCGAGTTGATCCTGGGCCAACGCCTTGGTGGGGTAGATGAACAACGACGTCGCCCCGTCCCCCGACAGCGCCGCAGACAGTGCCGGAGCCGCAAAGACGAGCGACTTCCCCGACGCCGTCGGCGTCGCCACCAGGACGTTGTCCCCATCGGCAACGGCGTCGAGCGCCTCGGCCTGATGGGTGAAGAGGCGTTCGATCCCGGTGGCCGCCAGGGCTTCGACGAGCTCTTGCGGCAGCGGCGTCTTCAGCGCGGCGAACTGCGCGGCGCGGCCTTCCACCCGCCGATGGTGGACGATTTTTGGACCGAGGAGCGGATGCTCGAGCAGACGGCGTAAGACGGCGTTCATGAGGGGCTCGCGGCGAGGAGACCGGGAGCGCCGATTATAGCGGCTCGTCGCCCGCCCGCCGCCTCGCGTCCGCGGCGCGGGCCTCGTCCCCGGACGCGGCGTACGCCTCGGCGAGATACCCCCAGGCCTTCAGGTAGTCCGGCCAAATGGCGACCGCCCTTTCGAGGGGCGGGATCGCGAGCTCGGGATGGCCCTGCCGGAGCTGCGTTCGCCCGGCGTTGGCGAGCGCCTTGACGGCGCGCGGCGACGCCTCGACAGTCGCCTCGGACAGCGCGGCAAGATCGCGGTAATCGCTGCCCCGTACCATCGTGCGCGCGCCGCACGCGACGAGCAGGACGGCAACCGCCGCACCGCGCCACGCGGCTTTCGGGATCGCGGCGAGCGCAAGCCCGGCGAGCCCGCAGAATCCGACGAGCGGAAGGTAGGCCAGGCGCTCGGCGAAAATCGTGCCGATCGGGAAGACGAGGTTGCCGGTCACCGCGAACGCACAAGGGACGAACGCGACGAGGAACGCTGCGGTCCTGTGACCCTTTCGATGAAGCGTGACCACCGCAACGACGACGCCCGCAACGATCGCCGCGGCGGCGATGGCCCCCCACGGCAACGACGGCACGACCGGGAGCTGATCGAACCCGTACTCCACCGACAGCGTCTGCGGCCAGAGCATCTTCCCGACGTAGCGCCCAAACAAAAGAACGGAGTTGACGACCCGCGCCGGAACACCGGCTCCGGCCAGTGGGTTATCAATGAAGGGCGGAGGCATGCGGCCCCACCCGACGGCCGACACACGCAGCGCGCCGAATACGGCCAAGGCGGCGAGATAGCCGGAGGCACGGATCGCAACGACCCTGAAAGGCTCGCGATCTTCCTTCGGACGAAGCGCCACCCACGCGGCCCCGATCACGAGCCACGTCGCCGCACTTTCCTTGAAGCACAACGCCGCGAAGAATGCGGCCACCGAAACCGCGATGGAACGCCGCACGAACGAAACGAACGCCACCATCCCGAAGATTGCGGCGAGGATCTCCGCCCGCCCCACGGCCCAAAAGACGGCCTCGCTCCCTAGAGGATGCACCGCGAACAGCGCAGCTCCGATCCATGCCGAAGGGGACTGTCCCCGCTCTAAGGGGACTGTCCCCTTCCGGCCGTCGGCGATCGCAGCCAGCATCCACCACACGATCAACGTCCCCACCGCATGCAACGCGACGTTGACCCCGCGAACCCCCTCCTTGGACGGCGTCGCCCGCATGTTCCACGCGAGCGACAGCACCGTCAGCGGCCGGTAAAGATCGGAACTCTCGTGCTTCGTCCCGAACCAGTAATCGTGCTGAAACACCGACACCGGCCCCGCCTCGTGAACGAGCCACGGATTGTCGAGCAGCGTCCGGTCGTCGTAGAGCAGCGGAGAATGAATCGCCCCGAGGTAAGGGATCACGGCCAGCGCCACGAGCGCGATCCACCGGAGGTGCTTCATCACGCCCCGAGTATCGCCGCAAAATCGGCAGGCAGCGGAGCAGAAACCTCCACCTCGCCGCCGCCGGCCGGATTGGGAAACACAAGCCGAGCGCAATGCAGGAGCTGCCGTGCCGGCGCTCCCTCGTCGCTGCGCGCATCCCGCGTTCCCGTCACCAGATCGAGGTAGTCCGCATCCGGGCGGCCGTAGAGGATGTCTCCGAGAATGGGGTGGCCGAGGGCCGCAAGGTGCACGCGAAGCTGATGCCGCCGCCCAGTCTCGGGGAACAACCGGAGGAGCGTGGCCGAAGCGAGACGCCGTTCGACACGCCACCGCGTCACCGCACGCTCGCCCTCGTCGTTGATCTCGCGACGTACGAAAACCCGCCGGCGGTCGTCCTCGCCGATCGCCAGGTCGATCATCCCGTCCTCCCCTGCCACCTCGCCGCCCACGATCGCGAGGTACTCCTTGTGCACGCGACCCCGTTCGAACGCCATCGAAAGCGCGCTCGCTGTCGGTGCATCCTCGGCGACGAGCAGCACGCCGGTCGTCTCGCGATCGAGCCGATGAGCCAGACGAAGCATCGCCGTCCCCTCCTGGCGGCGCAGCATCCGGATCAGCGAGTTCTCACGGACGGTGTTGACGGGATGCACGACGATCCCCGACGGCTTGTCGACGGCGAGCCACCCCGCCCCACGCGCCAGGATCGGGAGCGGTACGTCCCGCACGTCCTCGACGATCGGCGTGTAGCCGACCTGAACCGACCCGCCTGGCCGCACCGGCGTCGCGGAACGCGCGCGGACGCCCCACGAGAGGGTGACCCGCTCCTCGATCGCCCGTTGGATGCGCGCGCGGGACAGCCCCGGGATGCGCTCGTGGAGGAATTGGTCGAGTCGCTTGCCGCGGTCGCGTTCCCCCACGCCGAACAGCGTCTGAGGCTCGCTCACAGGCGGTTGTTCCCGCGGGTGAGCCATTCGAAGTGGGGCGGAATTTCCAATTGGAAGCTAGCCGTAACGTTCGCGTTCAGCGGTCCGCCGCGCGCCGCGACCCGTGCTTCGCTCGGGGCGTGACGCGCGACTGGGCCCGCTCCGACGCGCGCTTGGGAAGCCGGTTCGGACCGTTCACCGCCGACGCCACGTCGAGTGCTGCCCGCAAGGCCTGATTGACGGCGGCGTCGGACGGAAAGGCCGCGGCCAACTCGGGTTCGAGTAGCACCAGGTTGCTGCCCGCACGCAGGCGCTTCACGTACTTGCCTCGAACCCCACCCTTCATTGACGCGAAGTCGTACTCGGGACTCATGCCGTTCGAGGAACGCTTACTAGCCTTCTTCATAGAATCTCCGCTCACGGCGCGTCGCAGGACGCGCGCTGATGATGCGCACCGCAGCGCCTTGCTCGGTATGGCACACCACGAGCAGACGCTGTTCAGAAGATACGCCGATTGAGATGAAACGCCGCTCAAGCCGGGAATGCGCGGGATCTGGGAACGTCGTCGATAGCTGATCATCGAGGACGGACGCCGCTTCATGGAAGTCGACCCCGTGCCTTTTTCTGTTTGCGACGGCCTTAGCCGGGTCCCACTTGAAGATCATGCCCGGATTATACGGCCCGTGCCACTGAAGGCTTACTCCGCCTTCACGGCCTAGTCCCGACCAACAGCGTCCTTCAGGGAACCCGAGGAGCTGACGACCCCATCATTCGACATCGCGGCAGGACCGGTCTGCAAGACGGCAAACTGAATCGAAGCCTTCCAGTTCTTGCCGTCACCACCACGAGGGATGAGCAGCGCGCGCAATGACCCGTCGTCGGAGCTGCGGGGTTGACGAACGCGGCAAGCAGCCGCAATTGAGTCGACTTTCCCGCGGGCGGGTTCGCCTGCCAAAGGCCTACAGGCGCGTCTTTTGCTCCGAAATGTCAAGAGATGTGACGGACTCCGCCATCAGTCGGTGGGCACTCGCCGAGCGAGGACGGCGCCACCCACTCGAACGCTCGGCCGTCCTGGGTTTTCAACTCCCCGCGGCGTCGGTCACAACTAACGCGTGAAGCACGAGAACCCGGGGATCCTTCACACCGACACCGCCTCGCGAAGAACTCGATCTTTTAACAGGCGGTGGAGTCCTTCCCGCTCGACCACGTCCACGCGTCGTCCGAGGATCGCCTCCAAGTCGACTACAAGCCCCCCGGGGAAGAAAGCCGAGTGCTTTGGGCCGACTTCTACCAGGAAGTCGACGTCACTGTCGTCTCGGGCATCGCCGCGGGCGACCGAACCGAAAATCCTGATGCTGGTGACACCGTGACGCGCAGCCGTGGCGAGGATAGCTTCGCGCCGCGTCGCGATGATCTCCGAAATTCCCATGGCGACCCCCTATGCTTGGCGTGGTGGCGACCTTCGCGGTCGCTTCCGCCGTCGCATCGGCATTCGATCGTAACGCTCTATTCTACTCTGGGGCGAGCGTCAGTTCGCCGCGGCCGCGATGGCCGACTGAGGCACCTCGGAAACCTCGGCCACATCAAAAGTCAACTCCTGAGTCGCAATGATCTGATCGCCCGAGAAGATGCGAACGAAGTAGGTCAGCCGCCCGGGACCCAGCGACCCGGCGACCACCATGTCCCGAATTTGCACGCAGCGACCCTTGTCGGAACTCAGCGACATCGGGGCGAAAGAGATTTCGGTCTCACCGGCGATGCTCCGCTCGGCGCGAAAGACCACGTCCGCGGGGCCTTCGAGACAGGCGGCGGTGACAATCCCAACCGGTTCGCGTGGGTCGACAGGATCATCTGCGCCCCGAACGACGACGCCGTGGAGATTCACTTCGCCATCCACCACCACCCCGCTCCGTTGGGGCTGGGCGAGCGCCGGGCGGCTCAGCTTGACGCGATCCCCGGAGACGGTTGGCCAAGTCCCCCCCGACCCGGCCTTGGCGAATCGAATCGGTGCCGCGATTTCGGGCTACCACGACGATTTCATAAGGTCCGGTGGGTAACGAGAGCGTGGTCTGATAGACCTGCGCCGGTCCGTTTCCGCGCCACGTCACACGATTTGAAGTATGCGAAACGACCGCGCCCCCGGACACCACCTGGAACCCGACGTCCCACGTCGTGTCGCGTACGCTCGGCTCGAGACCTCCGGGGAGGAGGACCTGCGCCATCACTTGCAGTCGCTCAGCCGTGCCACCAACGGGGTAGATCGCGACGGGTAGTGGCGGGTCGGCCGCGGTGCCATCGCCGAAGTGGGCGGCCAAGAGGCGGGTTTGGAGGAGTGTCTCCGGGCTGGGTATGACCACAGATGAAGCGGTACTGATGCGCAGCCCCGCTTGTTTGCCCCAAACGTCGAGGCGAAGCGGCCGGTCCTCGTCCCATCCCGAGGGGTCGAAGCTGACGAGATACCAACACGACTGATCGGCGGCGACACGGTCGGCGATGACGGACCCTTTGATGCCGTTCACAAACGACAACCCGCCAGTGTCCAGCGCCAGACTCGCGAGAGTGTCCTGCGAAGCGCGCACCCAGTCCGATGCTGCCGTCAGGCCGCGGCCCTCGACCGCATAAAACCTGACACCGAATGACGACGCATCCCGGACGAGTGACTGCATAGCCCCAACTTCGTTCCAGGGCGCAATCGCGGACGTCGGTTGAGGATAGAACCCGCTACGGTCCAAATTCGGTAGCACGCTTAGGGCCGATGCGACAAAGCGTCCCGGATTGGTGCGAAGCGTATCGGCGAAATAGACCAGCCCCTTCGGCGATCCGCGCATGGACAATAACCGAACGGCCCCGCGCAGTCGCTCGATGTCTCGCCCGCTTCGCCGCAGATCGTCATTGACGAGGTTCTTGAGCGCAGCTACTAGGTTACCGGTCGCAATTTGATCGATTGCGACTTTTGTTGCCAGTATCACTTTGGCGTTCATCTTCTGAACCTGGCAATTCTCCTGGGGATTGCGTCCTGCACCATTCGTCCCGTCCGCCCGAAGCAGGTTCTTGGCTTGGTCGATCAGGCGCTCGACCTGCTGTTCGTCAGCGGGGTCGCTCAGGTAATCCCTGTTCCCTGGGTCGGAAGCGATGCGATCAAGCGCGGCGTACACCTCGACCGCATCGTGCGTCCACGTCGTTTCCGCACGCACGGATGGCCCGTTGCGGAGGAGCAGCAGGTCATGGCCGTGCGCCAACAACGGTGCGGCAACGAGCTTGGCGACCTCAACGGCGCGAATTCGCCCCTCCTGGGTCAACTCGGGCTCATCGAAATAGAAGATCGAGCTTCCCGGCCTCGTCGCATGCGTGCCGAGAGCGCCGAGTGACGGACTTCCGCACATGTCGTCCACGGTGAAATTCTTGAGCGGCTTTCCGCTGAGTTCGATATCGAGATCCGCAGCAGAAAGGCCGCGCACGGGAGTGCCTTTCTGGGCGACCCGCACCTCAAACTGGATGAGACGCCTTTCTATTTGCTCGGAAAGGCCCGGTTCAAGGGGTGGGGGCGCGGCGACTTCTGCCGCAAACGCTGTCGCGCCGATGACAAACACCACCACGCTGAGGGTGATGAGGGCTGAACGGGATAAACGCATAGCGCTCCCTTCGGGAGTTCCCTGTTGAGGGAGATATACGCATCTGATCTCACCGTGTCAACGGGTGGCCTTGCATTCGGCCGACACTTCAGGAGAGCCATTCGCTCGGGATTATCGGGCAGCGGCGCAACGGATTGTCCCGTTCACAGGCTGCGCCACCGCAGTGCCTTCAAGATCGCCCGATTCGCTTCGGGCATCTCCAACGCATCGAGCGACGACGGCGCGACCCAGGAAAACGCGCGGCCACCGTCCGTTGCGACCTCACCGCGAGCGTCCGTGACGACGAACGCGTGAAAGCGCAGCCGACGGTCGGGGTAATCGTGGACGAAAACGAGAAGCGGCTCGGTCAACGTTGCGGTGAGCCCCGTCTCCTCGCGCAATTCGCGAAGCGCCGCATCGCCAGGTTCCTCGTCGTCTTCGATCTTGCCGCCGGGAAACTCCCACGCGCCCCCGAGGTGCTGCTCGTCGGCGCGACGGGCGACGAGGATCAAGCCCCCTCGCGCGACTATCGCGAGCGCGATGTCGAGGCGGTTGACGGCGTCGGGGATCAGGCGGGCGCCCCTGCGGCGCCGGGGCTGTAGTCGTAAAAGCCGCGCCCCGTCTTCTTGCCGAGCCAACCCGCTTCGACGTATTTCGCAAGGAGCGGGCACGGGCGGTACTTGTCCTCGCCCAATCCGTCGTGCAGGACCTCGAGGATGTAGAGGCAGGTGTCGAGGCCGATGAAATCGGCGAGCGTCAGCGGGCCCATCGGGTGGTTCATGCCGAGCTTCATGATCGTGTCGATCGCGGCCGGTTCGGCGACCCCTTCGTTGAGGCAAAAGATCGCCTCGTTGATCATCGGCATCAACACGCGATTGCTGATGAAACCTGGGAAATCGCGGCACAAGACGGGTGTTTTCCCCATCGATTCGGCGAGTGCTTTCGTGTCGGCCGTCGTCTCATCCGAGGTCTGAAGGCCGCGGATGACCTCGACGAGCTTCATGATCGGCACGGGATTCATGAAGTGCATGCCGATGACCTTGTCCGGACGCTTGGTCGCGGCGGCGATCTTTGTGATCGGAAGCGACGAGGTGTTCGTCGCCAAGATCGCGCCGGGCTTGACGAGTCCATCGAGCGTCTTGAACAGCTCCAACTTGACGTCGAGCTTTTCGATCGCCGCTTCGACGACGAGATCGCAACCGGCCAGGTCGGAGAGTTCGGTTGTGCCGGAGATCTTGGAGAGGACCGCGTCCTTCTCAGCCGCTGTCATCTTTCCCTTGTCCACGCCACGCTGCAGGTTCTTCGCGATCGTGTCGAGGCCCTTCTGGACGAATGCGTCTGTGAGATCGCGTATGACGACGGTGAGGCCCGACTGCGCCGCCACGTGCGCGATGCCGTTTCCCATCTGCCCCGCCCCGACGATGCCCAGCTTCGCGATCTTCATCAGAATCAGATCCTCCGGATCGCCATGCCCACCGCGTTGCCGCCGCCGAGGCACAGCGCCGCAATTCCTTTTTCTTCGTTGCGGTCCTCGAGCGCGTGCAGAAGCGTTGTGAGGATGCGTGCTCCCGAAGCCCCGATCGGATGGCCGAGGGCGACCGCGCCGCCGCGCACGTTGTGCTTTTCGGGGTTCAACCCGAGCACGCGCTGCAAGGCCACTTGCTGAACCGCAAACGCCTCGTTGAACTCGTACAGATCGACGCCATCCGACGTCCACCCGGTTTTTTCCCAGAGCATGCGCACCGCTTTTTCGGGCGCCATCATCACGAGCTCGGGAGCCAGGCCCGACGAGGCGTACGCCACGATCTCGGCGCGGGGTTTGAGGCCCAGGCGCTTGGCTGCGGCCTTCGACATGATGACGAGCGCCGACGCGCCGTCGTTAACGCCGGGGGCGTTCCCCGCGGTGACGGTTCCGTCCTTCTTGAACGCGGGCTTCAATGCGCGCAGCGCCTCGATCGTCGTCTCGCGGCGCGGCGCTTCGTCGGTGTCGAACCGAACGGGGTCGCCCTTCTTTTTGGGAATCTCGACCGGTACGATCTCTCGCTGGAACATCCCCGCGTCGATCGCGGCGATCGCCTTTTTGTGGCTGTTGACCGCCCAGAGGTCTTGCTCTTCACGGGTGACGTTCCACCGCTCGGCAACGACCTCGCCGGTGTTTCCCATGTGGTAGTCGTTGTAGGCATCCCAAAGGCCGTCGTGGATCATCGCGTCGTAGACCGTCTGGTTCCCCATCCGGAAACCGCCGCGCACATTTTTCATGAGGTACGGCGCGTTCGACATCGACTCCATGCCGCCCGCGACGATGATTTCCGCGTCGCCGCACTTGATCGCCTGCGCCGCAAGCACGACCGCCTTCAGGCTCGAGCCGCAGACCTTGTTGACCGTCATCGCGGGAACCGTGTCGGGGATCCCGCCGAAGATCGCGGCCTGACGCGCGGGGTTCTGGCCGAGACCGGCTCCGACCACATTCCCCATGATCACTTCGTCGATCTGATCGGGCTTCAGGCCGGCTCGAAGGACGGCTTCTTTGACGGCGAGCGCGCCGAGTCTTTGCGCCTGAATACCGGCTAGGGTGCCGAGGAATTTACCGATGGGGGTGCGAACCGCGCTGACGATGACCGGGTTTTCCATGGAGGCCTCCGTGAAGGCCCGATTCTAGCAGCCGCGCTCCGTATCCTCGGCGAGCCGCCGCAGTCGATGCGCGCGCTCCGGGGTGAATGCGTCCGAAGGCGCGCGCCAGCTCCAGTTCCCCCGCGCAACTCCGGGGACGTTCATGCGCGCCTCGGAGCCGAGATCGAGCACATCTTGAAGCGGCGCCACGGCGAGGTCGGCGACCGACGTGTAGGCCGCGCGGATCATGCTCCCGGAGACCTCCTCCGCCGTCCCGCCGAGGTAATCGAGCACGCGCGCTTTGGCCTTGGCATCGAGCGAGGCGAACCAGCCGCGGGTCGTGTCGTTGTCGTGGGTACCGGTGTAGACGACGATGTCCTTCGTCAGACGGTGCGGCGTGTGATCGCCGTCGGTGGCGTCGAAGCCGAACTGAAGGACTCGCATCCCCGGGAGCCCGAGGGTCTTGCGCAGCGCGGTGACGTCTTCCGTGATGACGCCGAGATCCTCGGCGACAAACGGCAACCCGCCCAACGCGGCGCGAACGGCATCGAACAGCCCCACGCCGGGACCGGGTTCCCACGCTCCCTCTTCCGCGGTGTCGGCATCGGCGGGAACGGCCCAGTAGCCGGCGAAGCCGCGGAAGTGGTCGAGGCGCAGCTCGTCGTGAAGGGCGAGGCCGTGCCGCAGGCGCTCGATCCACCACGCGTAGCCGGTTTCCTTGAGTCGATCCCAACGGTAGAGGGGATTCCCCCAGAGTTGCCCGGTCTTGCTGAAATAATCGGGAGGCACGCCGGCGACCTGCGTGGGCGCACCGTCGTCGTCCAGGTGGAAGAGCTCCTGATGCGCCCACACGTCGGCGCTGTCGAGCGCGGGGTAGATGGGAACGTCTCCCAGAATGGTGATCCCGCACTCTTTCGCCTGCTCGCGGAGCTCGGCCCAGCGCGTCATGAAGACGAACTGCGCGCGGCGATGCCGCGAGATCGACTCGTGGAGCGCCACGGCGCTTCGGGCTAGTGCGGGCGCATCGCACCGGCGAACCGGTTCTTCCCAGGCGAACCAGGGAAGGCCTCGGTGCGCGTCCTTCAGCGCGGCGTAGTGGGCCCAGTCGTCAAGCCACGATGCGTGCTCGAAGCCGAACGCGGCCAGGGCGTCGGGAGAAGGGTCGCCGGCTTCGGGAAACCACGACGCCTCGCCGGCGAACGTGGAGAGCGCGGAGTAAGGCGATCCGCCGTGGCCGGCTGGGCCCACCGGGAGGATCTGCCAGACGGATACGCCGGCCTGCTCGGCCCACGTAAAGAAACTCCGCGCCGCCACGTCCAGCCCTCCCGGGCGTCCGAGGAGCGAGGTGGGATGGAGGAGAAGTCCCGCGGCGCGGCGACTCATGACGCGGCCCGGTGAGGGACTAGCCGGGAGGCCACGACATCGGCCGGCCGCCGAGGACGTGGAGATGGATGTGGGAAACGCTCTGGCCCGCGTCCGGACCGCTGTTGGTCACGACGCGGTACCCCGCGGCGAGCCCCGCCTCCAGCGCGACCTTCTTCGCCACGAGCATCATCGCCCCCAGGAGCAGCGCGTCGGCCTCGACCATGTCGCTGAGCGAGGCCACGTGACGTTTCGGGATCACCAGCACGTGCGTGGGAGCCTGCGGGCTCAGGTCACGAAACGCGACGATGTCCCCGTCTTCGTAGACGATACCCGCGGGGACTTCCTTGGCCGCGATGCGACAGAAGATGCATTGCTGGCTCATGCGCGAATCCTCTCGATGGACGCTCCGAGAGCGCCCAGCTTGGCCTCCATCGACTCGTACCCGCGGTCGAGATGATAGACCCGGTCGACCACCGTCAGTCCGTCGGCCACGAGTCCGGCGAGCACGAGGCAGGCCGAGGCGCGCAGGTCGGTCGCCATCACTTGGGCTCCGGTGAGGCGCGTCGGTCCGACGACGACCGCCGACCGGCCGTCGATGCGAATGTCGGCGCCCATGCGTTGCAGCTCTCCGACGTGCATGAAGCGCCGCTCGAAGACCGTCTCGGCGATCATCGCGGCGCCTTGGGCTTGCGTCATCAGCGTCATGTACTGGGCCTGCATGTCCGTGGGGAAGCCGGGGTGAGGACTGGTGCGTAGGTCGCGAGCGACCAGTGAATCCGGAGCCGCGACCCGCAGACCCGAAGCGGTCGCGGAAACGGTCACACCGCAGGACGCCAGTTGTTGAAGCAGCGGGTCGAGGTGATCGGGGCGCGCGTCCAGGACCTCGACGTCGTCTCCGACGAGCGCGCCGGCGACGAGGTAGGTGCCGGCCTCGATGCGATCGGGGATGACGCGATGCGTGGCGCCGTGGATCGGCCGCCCGCCTTCGATGACGAGCTCCCCCGTTCCGGCTCCGTCGATCGAAGCGCCCATGGCGATCAAGAGCTCGGCGAGGTCGACGACCTCGGGCTCGCGGGCGCAGTTGGACAGGTGGGTCGTCCCTTCGGCGAGCACGGCCGCCATCATGAGGTTCTCGGTGCCGGTCACCGTCTCTTGGGGGAACGCGATGGACGCGCCGTGGAGGCGCTTTGCGGTCGCCTCGACGTAGCCGTGCTCGATCGTGATCTCGGCCCCCATCTTCTGGAGCCCGTCGATGTGGAGGTTGATCGGGCGCTCGCCGATCGCGCACCCCCCGGGGAGGGAGACGCGCGCGCGGCCGTACCTCGCAAGGAGCGGCCCGAGCACGAGCACCGACGCACGCATGGTCCGGACCAGGTCGTAGGGCGCCTCGAACGACTGGAGGCGCGCGACCTGGACCGACGCCGTGCCGTCCCCGCGGTCGACGACTTCGGCGCCAAGCTGTTCGAGCACCCGCAGCATCGTGCGCACGTCGCGCACGCGCGGGAGATTCTGAAAGTCGAATTTGTCTTCGGTGAGCAGCGTCGCCGCCAGGGCGGGGAGCGCCGCGTTTTTCGCACCGGCGATGGAAACGCGACCTTTCAGACGCCGGCCACCCGTGATGCGCAATTTATCCATGGTGGAGGAGGATCATAGCACCCGCCCCTTGATAGAATGACGCGTTTCGCAGGGCTTTCCGCACGACCCGACTGAGAGGCCACGATGCTCGACATCCAGACGGTCAGAAACCATCCCGAACTCGTCGCCGCCGGCCTCACCAAACGCGGCCAGGCCGTGGCGCTCGACGCGTTTCGCTCGCTCGACGGGAAAAGACGCGCGCTGCTCACCGAGGTCGAAAGCCTGAAGCGCCACCGCAACGAGAGCTCCAAGAAGATCGGCGACGTCATGAAAAGCGGCGGCGACGCCGGCGCCCTGCGCAACGAGATGAAATCGCTCGGCGAGAAGGTCGCGGGACTCGAAAGGGACATCACCGACGTCGAAACCGAGCTCGACGAATTCCTGAAGCGCCTTCCGAACCTGCCGCACGAAAGCGTCCCCGCGGGAACGACGGCCGACGACAACGTCGTCGTGCGCACCTGGGGCACGCCGCGCGCGTTCGCGTTCGCGCCACAGGCGCACTGGGACCTCGGCACGAGGCTCGGGATCCTCGATTTCGAACGCGCGGCCAAGATGACCGGCGCGCGGTTCTCCCTGCTTGCGGGAGACGGCGCCCGGCTCGAGCGGGCGCTCATCAACTTCATGCTCGACCTCCACACCAAAGAGCACGGCTACACGGAGATCCTGCCGCCGTTTCTGGTCAATGCGCAGGCGCTTTACGGAACCGGCCAGCTGCCGAAGTTCGAGGACGACCTGTTCAGGGTCGAACCGGGCGGCTACTACCTGATCCCCACGGCGGAAGTCCCCGTGACGAACATCCACGCGGAAGAGATCTTGGATGCGGCGCGGCTTCCCATCGCCTACTGCGCGTACACGCCTTGCTTCCGCAGCGAGGCCGGATCGTACGGGAAGGACGTGCGCGGCCTGATCCGCCAGCACCAGTTCGACAAGGTCGAGTTGGTCCGCTTCGCCGGACCCGAAGACTCGTACGCGCAGCTCGAAGCGCTGACGAGCCACGCCGAAGAGGTGTTGAAGCGCCTCGAGCTTCCGTACCGCGTCGTCGCCTTGTGCGGCGGCGACCTGGGGAACTCCGCTGCGAAGACCTACGACCTCGAGGTGTGGCTCCCCTCTCAAGGCGTCTACCGCGAGATCTCGTCGTGCTCGAACTTCGAGGCCTACCAGGCCCGCCGCGCGAACATCAAGTTCCGCGCGCGCGAAGGGGCCAAGGCGGTCCACGCGCACACGCTGAACGGTTCGGGGCTCGCGGTCGGGCGCACGTTGGTCGCGCTCCTGGAGAACGGACAAGAGGCGGACGGGAGCATCACGCTGCCGAAAGCGCTTCACGCCTACATGGACGGCCGCGACCGGATCGTGCCGCGAGAGAATCTCTAGGAGGAGGGGTGCCGGAGTGGCCTATCGGAGTCGCCTTGAAAGCGACCGCGCCCGCAAGGGCGCCGCGGGTTCGAATCCCGCCCCCTCCGCCACCCACGGTGGCCGCAAGCTTGTTGACTCACAGGAGAAAGCCAGGCCCCAAGACCTATGAATTCGTCCACTCGATGAGATTGGGTTCGAATCAGCCCGCGTGGCGGCGTTCGAACTGGGGCAGATCGGGCGTCCAGCGCTTCTGATAGACCCGCAGCGCGGATTTCGACACCGGCTCGCGAGTCGGGAACAGTCTTCGGGCGAGGATCCGCTCAAATCGCCATCGTTCGTCGGTGAGACCGAGCCGCATTGCCGGGGTGGTCCGGTCGGGCGCTCGCTCCGATCTCGCCTTGATGAAATTCTTCCACACCGCCATCAAGTTGGCCCGGCCGATGATCGACTCGAGCCGCCTCCCGAAGGCGATCGTCTCCCGCTTGTGATCGGAGCATGTGTGGCGT
>JAQBEH010000132.1:0-3064 GCA_032124015.1 Acidobacteriota bacterium | reverse complement strand
GTCCCGGCCGGATGGAGAAGGGCAGGCCCATCCTTATTCACGCGGGTCACCTCCAATAACGGGGTGGCTCTCTGGCGAACTCCCGGGCCGGCCATCGCGCAGCAAGAAAGCCCGCCGTTCCAATATCCCCACCGAAGTACTTCGGGTTCGAGATGCGTGTCTCTTGGGGAGCCAGACCCCTTGGCATACAAACTTTCGGCTCTCTGATTTAACAGGCGAGTGTACGGCGCCAGCGAAACCATGCTGCGAAAACAAAGGGGTTTCGAGGGTTTGAAATGACCTCCTTTGATGCGACGAAGCGGACGTCGATGCGATGGACGAGTCGATGTCCGCGTTGATGATGCGATCTCGGCGCGCGGCCGCCGACGTGAGCACACGCCTCCCTCTCCACGCGTTTCGCGGCGCGAGAGCCGAGGGATCGTTACGCGACGCGCTTCAGGGAGACGACCGGCAAGTGCTTTCGGCCGCCACGATATTCGACGCGCAGCTCGACCACGGCACCCGGCTGTCCGCGAACGAGCGCACGTGGTCCGGCGCACGGCGAACGACGCGGCCAACGCGCTCGCGGCTCGAACCGCGGCCGCCGACACGCCGGGAATCTTCCGAAGTAGATCTCGTCGGGCGTGCGAGCGCCGAATCGCGAGTGCGGCCGCTCCGCGTTGTACCAGACGAGGTAGTGGTCGAGCTCGCGGCCGAACGCGTCTCGCGCCAACGGAACGACCGGCAGCAGCCGCGTGCATTCGTTCTTCATCGACTTTATGAACCGCTCGATGATGGCGATGCTGCCGTACTTGCCGATGGCGCCGAAGCGTTGCTGGATTCCGTGACGGCGGCACCAAACGCCGAACGCTCCTGCCGTGAATTGAACGCCGTGATCGGTGATCAGGTGGGCGGGCCAGCGCTTGATCCGCCGGCGCACGCCCCCGAGGAAGGTCGTCATGTCGCGCGCGGTCGGCTCCTTCTTGAAGTGTGCGGACCCGATGGCTCGCCTCGAGAAGTGATCGACAACGACGGCGACCCACCAACAGAACGGCCAGCGCTGCGGGATGGCGAACGGCCACCAGGAAATCCAGAAGCCGCCGATAGTTGGGACGGTGGTCAGGTCGACGTGCCAAACGTGGTTCGGGCTCTTTGCGGTGACAGACTTCTGCATCGATGGACGATTCGTTCTGGGGGCCGGTTTCGGCGCCGGTTTCAGCTTGCGACGCACCGTGGTCGCGCCGAGATGAAGGCCGGCTCGCGCCAAGACGCGAGCGATGCGGCGCGTTCCCATCGTCGGGCAGAGCACCTTCAACCGTTGTACGAGGTAGCCGACGAGTTCCGGAAACCTGTTCACGGGCCGTGGCACCTGGACGAGCGCATCAGGCCCTGCGTCATCGAGTCGCTGAGTCCAGGAGGCGACCGTCAGCGGCGTGACGAGGCGGCGTCGCGCGGTTTCTGCCTGCGACCAGGCCCTCGCAGCACGCAGCTCCAGAATCGCGAGTCGCTCGCTCGGCGGATAGTGCGGTCTGCGCTGGGCTGGGAGGCGCTCCATGCGGGCGTCCTTGATGCGACCCTCCTCGAGAAGAAGATCGACATCTCGCTGCAGGCGGTCGATTTCCACCTGGGCCCGGACTTGTGCGTCGGGATTGTTCGCGACGCGAGCCAGTGCGTGGGTGAATGAGATCGTCGCCATCGAGACGGCGTGGATGATCGCGGACCGCACCCGATCTGGCCAATCCTTCGGTAGCGGAAGGTCCCGGCGGGGTCGAATTGCTGCCATGCGGCGCTCCGACGCCGAGCAGCTGACCATTCGGCGCAAAGTATGCGAAACTCGGGACGGTAACACGGTCACGACGTAACGCCCCAGGGAGGCTGCCATGACGGAAATCGCGCCTAGGATCGTCGTCGACGAGGCAGTTCATTTCGGGAAACCCGTGATCAAGGGCACCCGTGTTCCGGTCGAAACGATAGTCGGGAAGCTCGCCGGCGGCATGACGCAAGAGCAAGTCGCTGAAGACTTCGGGATCGCTAAGGAAGACGTGCTTGCGGCCCTGGCGTACGCGGCCAAGTCGGTAGCGGGCGAGCGCATTCGAGCTGTCCGATAGCATGAAGGTGTTTCTGGTTGACGAGGATCTCCCGCGGTCTCTGGCTCGCGCGCTGTCGGCCGCCGGTATGCAGAGCCTCCATGTCATCGACGCGGGACTGCGTGGTCGTTCCGACTCAGACGTTTTGGCTGAAGCGAACCGGAATCGCCGCACACTCCTAACGGCCGACCTCGACTTTTCGAACTTGCTGCAGTACCCGCTTGGGTCTCACTCCGGAATCGTGATTGCTCGGTTTCCCAATGAAACGCCAGTCGAGGTGCTGAACCAAGCCATCGTCACGGCGCTGGATGCCCTCGCCCCGGACGAGCTCGTGGGCTGCCTTGTCATCATCGAGCCGGCCCGTGTCCGGATTCGGCGTTAGACTTTCAAAACGAGAATGAGAACGAGAACGGGTCGCTGTGACATGTGCGGAAAACGGGGGGCAATCCACCGGCGACTCACGAGGACCTTCGGGAAGGGTCCAACCCTTCTCGTCGTCGAAAACGTCCCGGTCGTTGCCTGCCCGAACTGCGGCGAGAGCTACATGACCGCGGAGACGCTGTACGAGATCGAGCGGATCAAGACGCATCGCCGGAGCCTGGCGAAGAAGCGAAGCGTCGCCACGGTGAGCTTCGCGTAGCAGAGGCGAGCACCTCGGTGGTTGGAGAAAGGCCGCAGTTCTGCAATCCCCACCGACCCACTTCGGGTTGGAAGTGCCTTACGCTTGGGGAGCCGGGAGCCGGTTCTCCGAAAGTTGGCTTCGCCCGGCGTACGCGATCGAAAAAGCTCGTCATTCCGCAATCCCTAGTTGTTGAGTGCGGGTTCGAAATGCGTTACGTCTGGGGAGCCGGGAGCCCCCGGACGAAGTTGCCTTGGTACACGTATGTGTGTACATTGAGCCCGTGAAACGGCGGGAACTGGAGCGTCGGCTACGCGAAATGGGCTGGACTCTGCACCGCCACGGCGGAAAGCACGATGTTTGGATCAGCGCTGATGGA
>JAQBEH010000131.1:0-5021 GCA_032124015.1 Acidobacteriota bacterium | reverse complement strand
GGGGCCCCGGTCGTCACCCGCGATGTCGATCTGTGGGTGCGCGACGTCGGCAGCGAAAAATTCCTCGCGGTGCTGAAGCGGTTTGGGGCCGCGTACGTACCCCCGGTGGGCCTGAACCCGCCCATGATCGTCGGCAAGCGCATCGAATTTTTCGACCTCGTCGTGTCGGTGCAAGGACTCGACGGATTCGTCGCTGAATACGAACGGTCTCGCGAAATCAAGGTGGGGACGACGAAGGTCCGCGTCCTCCCGCTGGACCGCATCATCGCGAGCAAACGCGCCGTGAATCGCCCGAAGGACCGCGCGGTGTTGCCCGTGCTCGAGGACGTGCTTCGCACGATCAAGGAAGCGCGGCCATTGCAGTACACGGTGCCGGCCCGCAAGACCGCACGCGCCAAGGCGAAATAGCGGATCCGGGGGGGGCAGGTCACTTGGCCTTCCCATAACCCCATCCTCTCAAACAATGGGGGCCCCGGAAAACCTGGGGCGATTCACACCCTCGAAATGGGTGCATACGAGGCCTGGAAGTCTAAGAACGCGAACTTCTGGGACACCTTTCTTTCGGACAAGTTTGTCGGCTACGGCTCATCCGTAAAACTCGATAAGGCATCAGCGACAAAGGAATACACCGGCGCCAATTGCGAGATCAAAAGTTACGCTCTGTCCGACGAGGAAATGAGGCCGCTCGGCAATGATGCGGCGCTGGTCACTCATGAGGCAACGGTTGAGGGCACTTGCGGCGGACAAGAGGTCCCGGCGCACAGTTGGGCGGCGAGCGTCTACGTTCGCGACGGCGATAAATGGAAAGCAGCCTTCCACGCCGAAGCTCCGGTTGTCGATCCAAAAGCGGCTTCCGCGCAATCGGTTGACAAGAAGGACGCGCGTAAGGAGGACGAGGCTGGTCCCGCCGATCGGGATGCCGACACCGCTGCCATGCTCGCGGTCGAAGAGGCCGTCTGGGAAGCCTGGAGAGCACACGACGCCAAGAAGATCGAGGACCTGACAGCCAAGGATATTTCGTTCATCAATATTTTTGGCACCCACTTCGCGACCAAGGCCGATGCCTTGAAGGACTGGACCGGGGTCGGATGCGATGTCAAGAGCGTCAGCGTCACCGGCGCCGCGGGCACGATGCTCTCGCCGACTGTCGGCATCTTGACATTCAAGGGTGGTGCCGACGGCACCTGCTACGGCCAGACGATTGGACCCATTTGGGGCACGTCGATCTATGTCAGGGACGGTGATGCGTGGAAATGGACCTTCGGCATCAATTTGCCCGCACCCCGAGAGGGCGCCTAGAGGTTGCCGGCGCTCTACGGAGCGCCGCGGAAGTCGCCCAAGAGCAAGGTACCTGTATCATCGCCTCGTCGGTAAGCGCACGAAGGAGACGTCGCATGTTGATCAGCCCGGAATTGGCCGCTGCCTTCAACCAACAGATCGGCCGCGAATTCAGCGCCGGCCTCCAATATGTGAGCATCGCAGGTTACTTCGACAACCAGAAGCTCCAGCTCTTGGCCAAGCTCTTCTTCGATCAAGCGCAGGAAGAGAATCAACACGCCATGAAGTTCGTGCGCTACCTGCTCGACACGCAGGGCGAGCTCAAGATCCCAGCCATCCCCCAGCCGGTCGCCAGTTTCGCCTCCGCCGAGGCCGCGGCGCAGGCAGCGTTGAACTGGGAGCAAGAGGTCACCGGGCAGATCAAGCGACTGATGGACCTAGCCGTGTCGCAGACCGACTACCTGGCCCAGGGTTTCTTGCAGTCGTTCATCGACGAACAGCTCGAGGAAGTGTCGAAGATGGATCGATTGCTGAGCGTCATTCGTCGCTCGGGAGAGCGGAACTTGCTGATGGTCGAGGCGTATCTCGTTCACATCGACAAAGGCGACTGAGCTGGGATGAATCGCCGTCACGCGATCAACCCCGCCTTGACACCCTCCACCCACGCGCGTACGGTGCGCCTGGTTTCGGTTCGCTCTTTTTAAACTAATGCTCGTCGAGGGAAGCGGGTGAAAATCCCGTGCGGCCCCCGCCACTGTTAACGGGGACGCCTCGGGCACGCATCCACTGAACGTCAGTAGATCCCAATCGGGGTCGGGCGTTTGGGAAGGAGCCCGAAGGCGGACGATCCGTGAGCCAGGAGACCGGACGAGCGTTCATCGCGCTGTCGCGCACGTCGAACGGGAGGTTCGCATGCGGCGTCTTGGATCCAGCTTCCTCGTTCCGTCGTTTCTTCTCTTTCTCTCTTGGGCCGTCGTGTGCCCGCTCGTCGCGGCCAACGATGACGACACCCTCGTCGACGAACAGGTCGTCGTGACCGCAACGCGTCTCGACGACAAGAGCGTTCCGATCAGCGGCGTGGCCGCGCACGTGACGATCATCGATCGCGAGCAGATCGAAGCGAGCGGCGCGCGGAATCTCCAGGACCTATTGTCCGAGCACACCGGCGTCGTACTGATCGACCAGGTGGGAAACAACGTGCAGAAGTCCCTCGACCTGCGTGGGTTCTCGGGCGGGAAGGGGGTCGCGGTGTTCGTCGACGGGACGCGCATCAACGATTCGCGGAACAACCTTGCTTCGCTCGAGCAGGTGCCGCTCGACGCGGTCGAGCGGGTCGAGGTGACCCGAGGCCCATCGGCCGCGCTGGCGGGCGGGGGCGCAGAAGCAGGCGTGATCCGCGTGATCACGCGACGCGGCACGGACCCCAACGCCTCGGTGTCGGCGTCTTTCGGCACCTGGAACACCGCGCGCCTCGACGCCACCTACGGCGGGAACTTCGGCCGCTACGACCTGTTCGTGTCGGGCGCTTACGACACGACCGACGGCTTCAGGCCGAATTCCGGGGGCGATCAGAAGCGCTTCAACGTTTCGGGAGGGGTCGATCTCGGATCGGGCCGCCGGCTCGGGCTCGTGCTGTTCTCGTCGAGCCTCGACTACGGTGCGCCGGGCGCGTTGACGCTCGCCGAGTTCGATTCCGATCCGTGGCAAAACACTTATAACCTGCTCGACGGATCGGACGTCGTCGATCGCCAGGCGTCGCTGACGTTCCAAGGGCCGGTCGGTGGCGGGTTCTCGCTCGTAGCCACACTCGCCTATCGTTCGGGTGACGCGCAGACACTCTCCACCGGCCGCGCAGCGGCGACCTACGGCGGGTTCTTCCTCGATGGTGACGGCGGCACGTGGAGCGGCGTCGCCCAGGCCGCGCGCGATATCGCATCGACTCATGGTTCGCATCTCGTCGCTTTCGGGCTCGAGGCATCGGACGGTTCGACCGACAGCGTCGGCTATTTCACGTCGCCGGCGGATCCCGGCTCGTACGACCCGTCGGCTCCGTCGTCGCGCAACGACGCCGGCGCCAGGAACGCGGGGTTGTTCGTGCAGGACACCTGGACGATCTCGCCGCGATGGGGCGTGACCATGGGTGCGCGCGCCGACCGGAGCCGCGCAAGTTATGTCGAGACCATTCCGGGGACGACCAGCGGGAGCAAGACGTTTTCGGAGATCTCCCTGCACGCCGGAGCGACGATGCGCGTGAGCGCAGCCGTCGACCTGTACGCCTCCTACGGCGACGGCTTTCTTCCGCCGTCACCCGAACAGCTCTACGCGTTCCCCTTTTTCGGGAGCAACCCGGAGCTCGAGCCTGAAGACGCAGAGGCGTACGAGTTCGGTCTTCGAAGCCGCGGCCGTTCCGGTTCGCTCGACGCGGCGTTGTTCTGGACGGATACGACCAACGAAATCGTCTTCGATCCGACTCCCACCGCGACCGATCCGTTCGGACGCAACGTCAACGCCGGCACGACTAGACGGCGCGGCGTCGAGCTGGCCGCCCGCGGCCGCCTCGGGCGTGGCGTCGCCGCGTTCGCGAACGCGACGTACACGGATTCGACCTTCACGAACGGCCTTGATGACGGCGACGAAGTGCCGCTCGTTCCGAAATGGCGCCTCGCCGCGGGGATCGAGGCCTCGCTCCCACACGGCTTCGGCGTTCGCGCGGACGCGCTCTACGTCGGCTCGCAGGTGTTGGACAACGACCCCTCGAATAGCGAAGAACGGCTTGCGGCGTACACGGTCGTCAATCTGCGCGTGGGCTGGGAGCGCGGGCTGGGTTCCAATGCGGGATCCCGCCGCGGCACATTGGGGCTCTTCGTCGCGGCAGAGAACCTCTTTGACGAGGCCTACGCTACCCGCGGCATCTATGCCTTCGACTTCTCGACGTTTGTCCCGGCGGAATTCGTGACACCCGCGCCCGGACGGCGTTATCTTGCGGGCTTGACCTGGCGGATATGAACGCCGACGACGGAGCAACCATGCCGCGCCTCACGAAGATCTACACCAAAACGGGCGACGACGGGACGACGGGCTTGGGCGGTGGCCAGCGCGTCGCGAAGGACTCGCTTCGCATCGAAACCTACGGGACCGTGGACGAGTTGAACTCCCAGCTCGGGGTGGCGCTGGCCGTGGGCCTCGAACCAACGCTGGCGGCGGAGCTGACACGGGTGCAAAACGAGCTCTTCCACTTGGGGAGCGATCTGTGCGTGCTCGAGGTGGACAAGGCGGCCCGGCCGGTGCCGCGCATCGAGGACAAGCACGTCCGCGCGCTCGAGGCGGCGATGGACCGCATGACGGAAGCTCTCGGGCCCCTGACGAACTTCATCCTGCCCGGGGGCTCGGCGGGGGCGGCGCAGCTCCACGTGGCGCGCACCGTCTGCCGCCGCGCCGAGCGCCTCGCGGTTGCACTTGCGCGCGAAGAGGCGATCGGCCCTTCGGTGATCCCCTACCTCAACCGTCTTTCGGATGCTCTGTTCGTGATGGCGCGCTGGGAGAATCGGCATCGCGGCATCGCCGACGTCACCTGGAACTCCCGCCTTTAGAAAAGGGGACACTCCCAGTAGTGTCCCAACGTTAATCGAACAGGAGCCGCTGTTTTTCAGAAATGGGTGCGATGTCGTCTGCCACGGTTTGCGTAAGTAGCTGATTCAACGGCATTCGTTCAAATAAGGTGAGGCTCAGGATCTGTAGGATTT
>JAQBEH010000130.1:0-23696 GCA_032124015.1 Acidobacteriota bacterium | reverse complement strand
GTCGATGTCGTCCTGGCTCGAGGCGCGGAAGACTTCCATCGCCAGCGCCACCTCGAGGCGGCGAAGCTCAAAGGCGAGTCCGGCGACCAGCTGCGCGTCGTTACGCTGCCAGTGATTCTCGCCGACCACGACGATGCGGTGGTCGTTCAGCTTGGAGAGCAGGTACTCCGCCGGCGGCTCGCCGGACTGCCGCAGATAATCCTGCATCCCATCGGGGACGAGCGGCATCGCGATGGCGAAGACCAAAGTAGCGAAGGTGCCGTGCATGACTTTCTTCCTCGATAGGTTCACAGTCTACGACACCCGCATTCGGGCGGACCGCGGTTGGCGGAGGAGAGGGAGGCGCCCTTTGAAGATCGTTCCGGGAGTCCTCTTCATCCTGCTCCTTCTCGTACCGGTCGCCCGTGGGGACGACGCGCCGCCAACGCGCCGCACCGGAGGCTTGTTGCGGGCGAGTTGGAACTACCCGTCGCAGGCCACGCTCGGATTCGGAACGATCGTCACGAAGATGCCGGCGAACTTCGACTGCGCGACGACGTGCCTCTACCGCGGGGCGACGATCCAGGGGTTCGCGGGGACAGGCGCCGGAGAGCTCGCGATCGGTTACGGCAGCCTCGTCGGCGAGACCGGGCGGGGGGACTGGCTGCTGCGGCACGTTTACGTCGGCTACGGAGTTCGGGCGGCGCTCCTGCGTACGTGGGGAACCTCGAATCTGGCACCGCGGGGCGAGACGTTTTGGGGGCTCGAGGGGGCGTTCACCATCGGCCAGTTCAGTCTCACGATCGGAACGTTCCGGCCGACGGCACCCACCGATGGCGAGCGCTCGTGGCGGGTTTTCGGCGGCGCCGGATGGGGGTTCTGACATGCGTGCTCTCGCCCGCTGGGGATGCGCCGTCATACTGGCCGCAACGGCCTCGCCTGCTCCGGCCTTGGAAACCGACCAGTTCTACGCTTGGAAGCGCCCTTTGAAAGACGCAACCGTTGCGATCAACGCGAAGATCAACGCCGACATCGACGCCGCACTCGCCGCCGTCAACTCGAAATTCGAGGCGGGCAACTGCCCGTGCGCGACGGTGCAAAAAGCGATCCGCCGCCGCTTCAATTACCTGCTCTTTCTGAAGCCGGAGCTCTGGGCCACGAATACGTCGATGCTGGATCGCGTGCCGGCCACCCCCGACGAAGAGCTCAGCTTCCGGCACGCGTATCTGTTCGGCGCCACGTCGCCTCTCGATCCGATCCGTTTCATGCCGCCGAGCCCGACGATCGAGGTGAACGGCGTGCGGATCGGAACGGACAAGCTGAGCCATTTCTTTTCGGAAGGGGCCTGGTTGTTCATCTCCTACCGCTACTACGTGCGCAACGGACTGAAGGACGACGAGGCGGTCCAGCGCGCGATGAATCTCGGGCTCGTCAGCGAGAAGACGATTCTCGGAAGCTCGTCCTCCGGCGTGCTGTCGCTGGCCGACATCGAGGCGAACCAGAAGGGGCTCGATTTCTGGAAGGGCCTATGCCACGGGCCGGACCCGGCGCTCGAGAAAAGCCCATCGGGCTGGCGCCTGAAGCGGCCGTTCGACCTGGGCGCCTACGTCACGCCGGAATGGGACGAGAGTTGGCAGCCCAACATCTACAGCGCGAAGCGCTGGAAGAAGGTCAAGCCGGTCATGGAGAGCTACTGCCCATTTCTGAGCGATCCGGAAGTCCAAGCCCAACGCGCGGCGTACGCGGCTCGGTCCGGCTACACGCTGTCCGAGCGCTTCCTCCACGAACTGGTCGTCAACGGGAGACTCGAAGACCCGACGCCGTACTCGATCGATGTCTTGTGCGGCCTACCGTCGCGGGACGTTTTGGCCCCTCCTCCAACCCCTGCTGGCTCTCCTTCTACTTCTTCGGGCTCTCGCCGTCCATGAGCTCCAGGATCTTGCCGAGTTCCTCGAGTTCCTTGCCGTAGCGCGCCCAGTCCCCGGCGCGCTGAGCCTCGATCGCGCGCCGGAACGCATCTCTCGCGCGCGCCGCGGAGTCGTCGCCGGCGACCGCGCGCGCGGGCGCGGGCACGCCGTCAGCCAGATTCGACGCCGGGGGTGCGCCGTCCGGCGGGAAGATCCGCGCGAGCGCCCCTTCGAGCGTCTTTTCCATGACGATCTGGTTCTGGTAGGCGACGATCACGCGCTTCAGCTCGGGGATGCGCCCGCCCGCCGCGCGCAGGTAGAGCGGCCGGATGTAAACGAGCGACTCCTCGACGGGAATCACGAGCAGCGTGCCTTGGATCACCTCGGAACCTTGCTGGTTCCAGAGCGTGATTTGCGGCGAGATGACCTGGTCCTGGTTGATCCGCGCGACGACCTGGCGCGGCCCGTAGATCACCTTTTGCTTCGGGAACTGGAAGGCCATGAGGCGGCCGTAGTTTTCGCCGTCGCTGCGCGCGACCATCCAGGAGGCCAGGTTGTCCTTTTGGCGCGGCGTGAACGGGAGCATCTGGATGTACTCGGCGTCGCTCTCGCCCGGAAGACGCATGATCGTGGAATAGGGCTCCATCTTCGATTCGCCCTCGCCGCTCTCGACCACCGGCACCTGCCACTGGTCCTCGCGGTTGTAGAAGACCGCGGGGTTGGTCATGTGGTAGGTGGCATACAGGGCGGCCTGCGCCGTGAAGATGTCCTGCGGGTAGCGCAACCGCGTGCGCAGGCCCTCGGGCATCTCCGCGAGCGGTGTCAGCAGGCCGGGGAAGATGCGCGCCCAGGTGCGCAAGATCGGGTCGTCGGGATCGATCGCGTAAAAGTGCACGTCACCGTGATACGCGTCGATCGTGACCTTGACCGCGTTGCGGATGTAGTTCACGCCGCCCGGGCTGATCGGCGTCGCGTACGGGTAGCGGGTGGTCGTGGTGTACGCGTCCTGGATCCAGATCAACCGCCCCTGGTCGATCGCCAGGTAAGGGTCCCTGTCGTAGGTCAGAAACGGGGCGATCCGGCGCACGCGGTCACCGATCCGTCGGTAGAGCATCACCCGGCTTTCGGCGGTGAGGCTCGGTGAGACGAGCGTGTCGGTGGATCGGAAACGGATCGCGAAGGCCAGCCGCCGCAAGAATCCGGAGACGGAGACGCCGCCGTCGCCTTGGTAGGTGGCGAACTTGTTGTTGTCGCCCTCCGGGTAGTCGAACTCCTCGGTCGCGGTCTTCACGAACACGTGATCGCTCGAGAGCTCGCCGAAGTAGATGGCCGGCTCGGTCACCGGCAGGTTGACGCTCGACTGCGGCGGGAGATCCTTGATGAATAGGACCGGCAGCCCCTCGGGCGTGACCTGGTTCACCGGGCCGAGCGTCAGCCCGTAGCCATGCGTGAAGGTCAGCCGCTCGTTGATCCACGAGCGCGACGGGAGGCTCTCGGAGTTCAGCTCGCGCGCGCTGAGCATGATCTGGCGGTACGTGCCGTCGATCATGTACCGGTCGTTGTCCACCGAGACGAAGTCGTAGTACGTGCGGATCTCCTGAATCTGGCTGAACGTGTCGAGCAGCGGTTGACGGTTCCACAGCGGCACGTTGTCGAAGGTTGTCGCGTTCGCGTCGATGTCGGCGCGAGAGAGCTGCGCGTCGCCCGACAGCTCGCGCTCTTCGACGCGGTCGAGCGCGAACGCGGCGCGCGTCGCGTTCATGTTGTGGATGATGTAGGGCGTCTCGAGCACCTGCTCGTTCGGCGCGGCGACGAATCGCTGAACGATCGCGGGATAGACAATACCGCCGACCGCGACGACCCCGTACAGCCCCACCGCCGCCGCGATCGGCCAGAGGCGCGTCACCGCCATTTGATATGCGGCAAGCAGGGCTGCGCCCAGTGAGGCCAGAACGAGCAAGGTCAACGCCGGCATGAGCGCGTGCACGTCCGCGTAGCTCGCGCCGTGCGTGATCGTCGACGGGGTCGTGAGCAGAACCGGCGATGCGAGCCAGGCCGAAAACGCCCCGACCAGGAAGATCGCGGCGGCGAGCGCCGCGATGTGCCGCCGCGCGATGTTCGTGACGAACAAGCCCCGCTGCGCAATCACACCCAGGTTCCCGGCGACTGCGTGCGCGGCGATCACGCCCGCGAGCGTGAGCGCGGCCAGCGCGAGCAGCAGGTTCCGCAGCGTCTCGAAAAACGGAATCGCGAAGACGTAAAAGCCGATGTCGCGGCCGAGCAGCGGATCGGTGGCGCCGAACGTCTGCGCGCTGAAAAAGAGCAGCCACGTCTGCCAACTCCCGGAGGCGATCAGCGCGAGCAGGAATGCTGCGACTCCCGAGAGGGCGGCGATCTGCGGCCGGAGCCGTCGCGGATCGATCGAGATCGTACCGGTGCCCGGGGTCATGCGCGCGATGTCGAGCCGGCCGAGCGAGCGCCGCGCCAGATCGAAGTTCAGGAAGAACACGCCAAACGCGACCGCGAAGACCCCCGCGCCGACGGCGAACTGAGCCGCGATCGAGCGCGCCATGACCTGAGCCTGCTCCACCTCCTGGAACCAGAGCCAATCGGTGAATAGCGTGACCAGGCGGGGCAGGAAGAGGACGAGTAGAACGAGAAGGGGCAGGAATCGAAGCATTCGGGGGGATCGAGCTTGCACTGGCTCTCCTAGGTGGTTCAGAAGCCGACGGCCGCTCGACTATACAGGGCCTAACGCGCGGTGTCCTTACGGCACCAGGTCGACGACCTTCACGGCGAGATCCGACGTCTTGTCGTCGCGCAGCACGGTCAGCGTGATCTCCGTTCGGTGCTCTACCTTCCACCGGTCACAATCCAGTTCCAGGACTCGTGTGCCGTTGACGGCAACCACGACGTCGCCGGATCGCAGTCCTGTTTTTGCGGCGGGGCTGCCCGCGAGCACCCGGGCGATCTCGTAGCCCTCGGCGTGCGGGACGAAAATGGCACCCGTACCTCGCCTCGGTGGCATGCGCAGTGGATCGGAAGACTCGGGATGAATACGCACCCGTCGCGATTTCTGATCGAAGGTCCACACGAAGCGCCGCATCACTTCGGTGCCGATCAGCTCGGTGATCGCGCCGATGGCGACGATGGGCCTTTCGATCTTCACGCCGGCAATTTCAATGTCGGCGTCGAGCCGACCGACGTCGGCGTAGCGCAGCGTCTCCATGCCTTGCGCGACTGAAATCGGCACCGGCGGGGATACCCACGACAGGTCGCGGCCCGATTGGAGGGAGATCGATTTGGACGCACCGCTGTCAATGAGCAGTCGGTGGGTTCGGCCGGAGATCTCGGTGCCGACGTAGGGGCGCCCGTCGCGCCCACGAGCACTGAACACTTGGCGGCCATCCGGCTTCGGCAGCCGTCCGCGGGCGATGCGAATCTCCTCTTTCGAAAAATCGAGGGTCAGCAGGTACTCATCAAACTCGCGAAACGGCAAGAAGATATCGATCTCGATACCGATCGCGCGCGAGAGATGATCGA
The DNA here is from genome assembly GCA_032124015.1 of Acidobacteriota bacterium. Taxonomy (GTDB): domain Bacteria; phylum Acidobacteriota; class Polarisedimenticolia; order Polarisedimenticolales; family DASRJG01; genus DASRJG01. The sequence continues at coordinate 18,267 of JAQBEH010000130.1, read as the reverse complement.
GTTGGAGTGTGTAAGGGCGTAATTTGGGAAACGTCAGCGGGCCCGCGGTGGCATCTCGGATCGTGATCTGCTTGCGCTCTTCGACCGGAGCGCCGCCGGCTCGAACGACCGCGTCGGGGTCGATGTGCAGACCAGCCCCGCCGGTGTCGAAAAGAGCCATGAGGGTCGTCGAGACCCCGTCGCCGTCGAGATCGACTTCGAGGGGTATCAGGAAGTACTCACCGCACATCTGCGATGGGACGATGAGCTCCGCGAATTTATTTTGGGGCGCAGCGTACGATGACGAGGCGATCGTGAACGCCAGCATCAGCGCCGATGCGAGAACGCGTGTCTTCACGGATAGAGTCTACCAAGCCGACCCCGCGGCGGCGCGCGCGTTCGATCTGTACTAAGCCCTAGGCCTTCGCGGCAGGCGCCACGTTCTGATTCATGCGGAACAGGTTCGTCGGGTCGTACTTCGCCTTCACCTGGGCGAGCCTGTCGTAGTTTGGGCCGTAAGCGCCGACACGGACACGCTGGGCTTCATCGTCGGGCATGAAGTTGACGTAGACGCCTCCCGTCGCGAACGGCGCGGCAGCGTCGTAGAGCCCCCGGGCCCACTTGATGCACTGCGCGTCTTCTGACGGAGAGCTCCAGCGGGTGTGCACGTTCATCACGAAATCGATGTTCCGGTGCGGGTAGGCGGTCGCCGCGGCGGGAATCCGGTTGATCGCTCCGCCGAGATGGCCCATGAAGACTTCGCACTGCGGGCTCGGGAGTTTCCCGACGGCGTCCAAGAGGGTGTCGATCAAGCCGTCCGAGAGCTCGATGAAATCGTGCGACTTCCAGTAGTTGCGCTCGCCGGGGGCGAGCAGCGGATCGAAGGCGGTTTGCCACGCCGCAAACGGGGCGGGCCCGACGACATCCGCGATCGGCTTCCCGATGGCCTTGAACGGCGCGGCTGCTTTCTCTCCGGCGGCGAGATCACCGGAGTGACAGAGGGCGAGCACGAGAACCTCGGTGCCATGCACCTCGGGCGCAAGGAACGGAAGCGGCGGGGCCTTCCGCATCACGACCCAGCAGCACAGCTCGTCCGGCGCCTTCGCGACCAGGCGGCGGTACTCGTGCAAAACCGCCTTCGCGTCGGCGAACGGGTGGACGATGAGGCCTGCGATGACCTGCGGGCCGACGGGGTGGAGTTTGAATTCGAAGGACGTCACGACGCCGAAGTTTCCACCGCCGCCGCGGATCGCCCAGAAGAGATCCGGGTGTTCCTTTTCACTCGCGCGCACCAGATCCCCCGCGGCGGTCACGACGTCGGCGGAAATGAGGTTGTCGACCGTCAGTCCGAACTTCCGGCTCAGCCAACCGAATCCACCGCCGAGCGTCAGTCCGGCGATTCCGGTCGTCGAGTTGATCCCCACCGGAATCGCGAGGCCATGGGCTTGGGTCTCCTTGTCGAGATCGGAAAGCCGGGCGCCGGGTTCGACGCGCGCCGTACGCGCCGCGGGATCGACCCGCACCGAGATCATCCGCGACAGGTCGAGCATCAGCCCGCCTTCGCACACGGCGTTTCCCGCGATGTTGTGCCCACCGCTGCGGATTGAGAGCAGGAGCCCGTGCTGTGCGGCCAACCGGACGGTTTGGATGACGTCGCTCGCCCCGACGGCCGAGACGATCGCCGCGGGGCGCTTGTCGATCATCGCGTTCCAGAGCGTCCTCGCCTCGTCGTACCCCGGCTCGCCGGGAAGACGGAGGGTGCCCCGGAGCCCGCCTCGGAGCGCGTCGAGCGCTTCGGATGCAAGAGAAACGCTCTTTCCGTCGATCGTCTTCACCACAATTCCCGCCATCGCAGACCTCCTTCGACTATGGGTTTCTCGTCGCGCCGTGACACCATTGTAAACTCAAGGTCAGGATGATCGTGCGCAAAATGTTTTCGGGCCTCGAAACGCAGGATACATAGATGAAGAGCGGGGAGCGGCTCGCGCTCGTCATGAGCGGAGGTGGCGCGCGCGCCGCCTACCAGATCGGGATGCTGCGCTGGCTGGCGCGACGCTACCCGGACCTGCGCATTCCGATCGTGACCGGCGTGTCGGCGGGTGCGATCAACGCGGCCTTCCTGGCCTCCCGCCCTGACGATTTCAAGACGCGTGTCGAAGCACTCGCGCAGGTGTGGAGTCGGATCACCACGGACGAGGTGTTTCGCGTCGACGGCCTGTCGCTCGCCCGGAACGGCCTGCGCGTCGTCTTGAAACTCGCGACGGCCGGCGCGATGGTTTGGCCGCGCGCTCGCGCCGCGGTGGACACGAGCCCTCTAAAACACCTTCTCAAACGGGTGCTCGATGCGCGAGGCGACGAGATCCCCGGCATCGAAGCGAACCTGAAACGCGGCGCGCTCGACGCGGTTGCGATCACGACCTCGAGCTATTCGACGGGCCAGTCGATCACTTGGGTGCAGGGTGGCGAGCTGCCGCAGTGGCAGCGCGCGCACCGCAGGTCGATCGCCGCGAAGCTGGGCGTGCGCCATGTGATGGCCTCGGCGTCCCTTCCCATGTTCTTTCCCGCGGTCGAGATCGAAGGTCAGTGGTTCGGCGACGGCGGCGTGCGGCTCACGGCTCCCCTCTCCCCCGCCGTCCACTTGGGAGCCGATCGGATCCTCGCGATTTCGACCCGTTACCCCCGGACTCCGATGGAGGCGGATCAGCCTTCGGTCAATGACTACCCGCCACCCGCGCAGATCATGGGCATGCTCTTCAACGCCGTTTTCCTGGATTTGTTCGACGCCGACGCGCTGGCCCTGGAGCGTGTCAATAAGGTTACGGCGACGCTTTCGCCGGAGCAGCGCCGCCACTACAGGCCGATCAAGCTGATCGTGCTCCGCCCGTCACGCGACCTGGGAAAACTCGCGAACGACTACGAGGCGGGACTCCCGGGCGCCTTCCGTTTCTTGACGCGAGGCCTGGGCACGCGCGAGACGCGGTCGAACGACCTTCTCTCCTTGCTCATGTTCCAGCCCGACTACCTCAACCGCCTGATCGAGCTCGGCGAGGCCGACGCCGACGCGCGGCGGGATGAACTCGAAGCCCTCATCGAGGGGACGCAGGTCCGTCAGGCGTAGGCGGCTTGGGCTCGGTTTTCCCCAGCAAGCCGTCGAGCTCTCCCCTGGCGTTTAGCCGTGCGAGGTCGTCGTATCCGCCGATCGGCTCGCCGCCGATGAAAATCTGCGGGACGGTGCGCCGCTGCGAGCGCTCGATCATCTCGCGCTGGCGCTCGACGTCCGACGAAATGTCGATCTCCCGGAACGCGACCCCCTTCGCGTTGAGCAGGGCCTTGGCCCTGATGCAGGGCCCGCACGACGTCGACGTGTAGATCTCCACATCCTTCATTCCGATCCTCCCGAGCGTGCCGAGCCGCCTCCGCATAGAATCACGAGTCCGTATCATTAGAGGATAGAGGAGGAACCCCCTCGTGTCGCTGTCCTCCGGAGACCGCGTAGGCCTCTACGAAATCGTCGGTCCGCTCGGTGCCGGCGGCACGGGAGAGGTCTACCGCGCACGCGACACAAGCCCGGGCGTGAAGTGGCGATCAAGGTCCTCCCGGCCGACGTCGGGCAAGACGCGGGGCGTCTCGCCCGCTTCAAACGAGAAGCCCAGCTTCGAAGCGAGGGCTTCGACGTGGATGCCAAGGTCGAAGAATCAGAGTCATGAAGGAGAGGCGATGATCGAAGAACGGGATGGCTGGTTTGTGAAGAATGTACGGGATGCGACGTGGGTGCACACCGAGGCGTTCGGAAAGGCCTGTGGATTCGACACGGAGAATCCGTTCCCGCAAGTCGGGATACATATTTTTCTGCTCGAGCCCGGCAAGCCGAACTGCCGTTACCACAGGGAAGAGGCGCAGGAGGATTTCCTCGTTCTGGCCGGACGCTGCAAGCTGCTGGTCAACGGCGAGGAACGTTCGCTTGAATCATGGGATTTCGTCCATTGCCCGGCCGGAGTCTCCCATGTCTTCGTCGGCGTCGACGACGGGCCCTGTGCGCTCCTGGCGATCGGACATCGACCCGGCAAGGAAAACATGAAGCTGTTCTACCCGGCCAGCGAGCTGGCCCGCCGATACAACGCGGAGAGTCCCGAACCCACGGCCGATCCGAAAATCGCCTACGCGGACATCAAACCGCGGGTCAAGATCGACCCCCCGAAGTGGCCGATAGAGTCGTCTCCGAATAAAAGATCGTAAATTCGAGCTTATTGGGCAAGGAACGGTGTTTTGGCGCTCCAAAAGGCGTTTTTCGCCGAAAACGGCTTCGTAGGGTCGTCCAGGAGACGCGATCGCGGCTCCAGCCAGGCTCCGGGTCCCCCCTGGATCGACGAAAATACGGCGAAAAACTCAGCGACGGCCGCCATCACGCGGGTTCGACTACTGGGCGTCCTCTCAGGTGGCTCCGCGTAGTCGGGCGACGTTTTCGTCCGTGACCTGCTCGCGCGCGGCTTGTGCGTCGGCGAGCGTTCGGAAGCGGAAGACGCCCCTGGGGTAGACCCGCGGCGCAATCTTCCAGTAGCGTCCGCACTGGCGTGCGAATCGATCGAAACCCTCGCCGGCAGGGACGACGACCGGCGCGGCCGCCATCTCCTCGATCGTTCGAAAACGCTCGACGGTCAATCTGACTCCTCTTGCAGATCGAATCGGCGTCGCAACGCCTCGGCGTCCTGCCGGTCCAGCGGACGGACCGTCCCCTTCTTAAGGCGGTAGAGCGCCGCGGGGGTGGCGACCCTCACGCGGATCCCTTCAACCCGCTTGTCCTCCTGCGCCACGGTCTCAAAGCTCGCGACTTCTCCGAGACGCGTCATCACGTCGAAGTACAGATCGCCACTGGGCGGGTAGTAACGAATCGCCGGGTAGTCGCCCAAAAGGTCTCCCGCCCGGATCTCGTCGATGTTGGGGTCGTCGGGATAGGTCGCCCGGAACGCCCGCTTCAGTCGCTCCACGTTTTCCGCGGTTGCCTGGATGAAGAGGTCCAGGTCCTCGGTGGCGCGAACGACGCCGTGAAAACCCATGGCCGCGGCGCCAATGAGCACGTAGTCCAGTCCCTCCCGATCAAAAGCGCGCAACACCCTGAGCATCTCGTCGCGGTCCACAAACTACAGACTATCGCGTCAGCAGTTCACGGGCCAGTGTAGGTCGTCGGCAACTCCATTCAGAAGACGGGAACCCTTCACCCCGTGCACTCGTTTTGTTGGACATGCGACCCACGCAGATTCGATGCCGCCGGGCGATCATTAAAACAAACAACCCATGAAACTTGGCGCCAGACGATGACGGCCGCGGAGAGGGAATCGGCCTTCGTGATTCGAATTTGGAAACGCATACGCTATACCGTGCTCATCATGATTTCCCTCATCGCCGGCGTCTCCGAAGAATCTGGATTTCGAGGTTACATCCGAGGACCGTTGCAACGAGTGTATGGTCCCGTTTTCGCGATTGGATTGTCAGCCTTGTTGTTTTGGGCGGCGCATTTGAATCATGCAAACGGCGTCGCGAGATTTCCGGCGCTGTTTACGATGGGAATCGCATTGGGCGTTTTGACCTTTTCGTCCAGGTCAATTGTTCCTTCAATTCTGACCCACGTTCTCGCCGACTCGGTAGCATTCGTCTTTGCCACCGCGGGCATTGGCCCCGCGCAATTGTGGCGTCCTCAACTCATCAAGAACTCAGGCATTGATCGTATGTTTGTGGCCACGCTGCTCGTAACTCTGATAACAGGCTGCATTGCGTTTTTCGTATTGAACAAACTGGCCGCGATTAGGAGCTTGGAACACGCGAACGACGAATCGACTGGCTCGTCCCGTTGACGATCCGACCGACACGTCGTCTACGCTTCCTCTGCCCTCTCGATATTGACGTAGTCGCTTGGCGCACCTTAATTAAGGAGAAGTGCGATGACTCCGAATCGTAACTGGTTCCGCGCGGGGCTCGTCGTCGTCGCGGTCGCGTTGACGGTCTTTGCAGCGCGCGCCGAGTCTCAGCTCACGGTGTTTCTCGTGCGGCATGCAGAAAAAGAGGCGACCGGATCCGATCCGTCGCTTTCTCCAGCGGGACATCAGAGGGCCGAGTCCCTGGCCGCCATGCTCGCGGACACAGGCATCACCGCGATCTTCAGCTCGGAGTTCAAGCGCACCCAAGAAACCGCCGCGCCCCTGGCGAAGCGACTGGGCCTATCCGTGACCGTCGTGCCGGGGAAAGACATCGATGCGCTGCTGTCCAAGGTGCGCGCGCTGGCCCCCGACGGGCGCGCGCTCATCGTGGGCCACAGCAATACGACCCCGGAGTTGGCGCGGCGACTGACGGGGGCAAAGGTCGCGGACCTCACCGATGCCGACTACGACCGCCTGTACGTCGCGACGATTCCCGAAAACGGCCAGGGCGAGATCGTGGTCCTTCGCTACGGCGAAGCTTCGGTGGCTCGATCCGACCCCTAGTCGCGAGGCGACGTTCGTTGCGCCCCGTCGGGTTGGTGGCCGACGCCGAGCGGATGCGCGAGAACGCGCATTCCGCGCGCGGAGTTTCCGCACTATCCTGGCGGCGTATCGAATTCAACTTGGGCGTCTATTGCTATGAACGGATTCGGCGACAGACGACCACACAGGAGAAACAACCATGCGGATAGCCAAAGAGGACGTGGACGTCAAGATGCAGATCCCGGGTGCCGTGATTCGTCAGCGAACGAATTTTGGGGATGCAACGGGACTAGGAAAGATAAGCGGTGAGTTCTTCAGTCTCTCGGCGGGCGTCGATACCACGCCGTTGTTCCAGGGACTGCAAGGCAATTCGTGCCAGTGCCCTCACTGGGGCTTCGTCTTGCGCGGCCGACTTACGACGACCGACGAGCACGGCGCGCAGGAGACGGTCAGCGCGAATGATCTTTTTTACTGGCCGCCCGGTCACAACGTTAAGGTCGACGCAGACGCTGAGATCGTGATGTTTAGCCCTCAGCACGAGCACAGCATGGTCATCAACCACATGATCGCGAAGGTGAACGGTTGAGCGCGTTGCCGGGCCCGAGCGCGACGCTCTCATCCATCGCATTGCCAACGTGATACCGAATTGAACGGTCGGGGAGAGATGGGACTGTATAGCAGGTACATTCTTCCGAAAGTCGTCCACTTCACGTGTGGCTTGAAGCCAACCATGCGCCAACGCGAGAAGGTGGTGCCGCGCGCCCGGGGGTGTGTTCTGGAGGTTGGTATCGGATCCGGCTTGAACCTCTCATTCTATGACTCTACCAAGGTGATCAAGGTCTGGGGCCTCGATCCTGCGCCCGAGATGACCCGGATGGCGGAACGGGCCGTGCGCTCGCTCCCCTTCGAGGTGGAGTTCATCGGCCTGCCAAGCGATGAGATCCCGCTTGAGGACAACAGCATCGACACCGTGCTCGTGACGTACACACTCTGCACTATTCCGGATACGACCCCCGCACTTCGGCAGATGAGCCGGGTCCTCCGGCCAGGCGGTGAACTGATTTTTTGTGAACATGGGGCAGCGCCAGATGCGAGTGTCCGCCGTTGGCAGGCACGTCTGAATCCGATATGGAAGCGGCTTGGCGGTGGGTGCAACCTGAATCGACCGATCCCCGCGGTTATTGAGGCAGGAGGCTTCCGGATCAAGAGCCTGGACACCATGTACATACCGGGCTGGCGCCCAGCGAGCTTCAACTACTGGGGTACTGCTATACCTCGATGATTACAAAGGCAGGCCAGCATCCTAACCGCGCGATGGACCGCGACAGACGACCGGCTCGACTAATTTCCCATGCATACTAGGACACCGCCCTCACTCGGCAAGCTGCTGCAGCCGCTCCACGATTTTCTGCGCCTAGAAGCTGCTGGTGGGTTGGTCCTCATGGCGGCCGCTGGGTTGGCTCTGATCGTCGCCAACTCACCTCTCGCGGTCTGGTATGCGGCGCTGCTGGATCTTCCGCTTGCGATCAATGTCGGCACCTTCGGAATCGCCAAGCCCTTGCTGTTATGGATCAATGACGGCCTTATGGCCGTGTTTTTCTTCCTCATCGGTATGGAACTGAAGCGCGAGGTACTCGAAGGGCACTTGTCCAACCTGCGCCAAGCGAGCCTGCCGGCGTTCGCCGCCGTGGGGGGAATGCTGGTACCGGCGGTCTTCTACGCGGCGTTCAATTGGACTGACTCTGTTGCGATGAAGGGCTGGGCGATTCCCACCGCAACCGACATCGCCTTCGCTTTGGGAGTTCTCTCACTTCTCGGAAAACGAGTTCCGGCGGCGCTGAAAGTCTTCCTTCTGAGCGTCGCCATCTTTGATGATCTTGGGGCTATCGTCGTAATCGCCCTGTTCTACACGGCCGAGCTGTCCTCGCTTTCGCTGGCAGTCGCGGCCGGTCTCATCCTGGCCCTCGCGGCCCTCAATCGCGCCGGTGTGATGAGACCGGCCGGCTACTTCCTTATCGGCATTGCACTCTGGGTGGCGGTACTGAAGTCGGGCGTGCACGCAACGCTGGCGGGCGTCGTTCTGGCGATGTTCATTCCGCTGCGCGTGCCGGAGAAGTCCCAGTCACAAACACCCCAGCCGCCGCTGCGACACCTCGAGCACATTCTGCATCCGTGGGTGGCGTTTGGGGTTCTGCCCGTGTTTGCGTTCGCCAACGCCGGTGTCTCGATCGTGGGACTCTCGATCAGCGACGCGGTTCATCCCGTTCCGCTCGGCATCGTGACCGGTCTGTTTCTTGGAAAGCAGGTGGGGGTGCTGGCGCTGTGCTGGATTGCAACGCGCCTGCGACTCGCTTCGCTTCCCGAAGGTGTGAGCTGGTGGCAGCTCCACGGCACGGCGCTGCTGTGCGGCATCGGATTCACCATGAGCCTGTTCATCGCATCCTTGGCGTTCGAGCAAGGCAACACGGTCTCTTTCGGGCTGGAGCGGCTCGGCATTTTGATCGGCTCACTGATTTCCGGGCTGTTTGGATACATCGTGCTTCGCCTGACCTCAGTCGATGGGCGGGCCGCACGATAAGAGCTTGCAGCGGACAGCGCTGCGCGCCGCCGCGGTGGAAGGAACCGCGACCGTCACACGAATGCCTCCATCGAGCCCAGTCTCGGTTCAGCGAGCCGACATCATGGCCGGTCGCTACCGGGATCTTCTCTCGGACGGCGGACATCGTCAGCGCACCCGATAAAACCACAGGCTCCCCAAATTCGACGTGGCGTCGTTGAAGGTCGTACCGGTCAGGCCGGGCGCAACGACTTTCCCATCGAGAAAATCGGGGCGCGAGGCGCGCTCGACATCGAAGGTCGCTTGGGCGCCGGTCCATTCCAAGTGAGCGAGCCCCGACGGGACCAGCTTGCCCACCGTGAGCGAGACATCCAGATCATCGACAAGGGTGCGACCGTGCGCTTCGATCCGGACGTTGCCGGAGAGACCGAGGCCCTCGATCGTTCCAAACTGTCCCTCCGGAATCGCGCCGAGGTTTGCGGGGTCGATCGAGACATCGAAACCGGTGTACGAGCGCCCGGCTAATGACGGAAGCGTCGTGTCGACGGCGCCAATGTAGATGCGCACTGTGTTCGGGTTCGGGTACAGCACCGCGGCAACGAGATTGCCCTGAATCAAGAACGTCGGCACGCGATAGACGTTGAGCACATTGGTATTGCCGTTGGCCACCCTGGCGTTGAACGCCCACTTCAACACGGCATCTTGCGGCGAGCCGCCGTTGAGGTCCTCGTACAGCAGGATCTGCACCAGCTCATCGTTCAATGGTGTGGGGCCGTTCACCTTGCCATAGGCAACCTTGATCTGGTCAATGTACTGCCCCCCCGCGTCGACCGGGAAGGTGTTCATCCAGATCATCGTTTCGCCGGGATCGATGCCGAGTGTGAGCTCGGCAACGCCGTCGCTAATCGAGTACGCGGCGTCGGCGTGCGCGGGTGCGGACGTGGCAATTGCAGCCGTGCACAGTGCACTCGCCATCGCAAATCGGTATCGGTTCAACATGGCGCAAGTCCTCCTTTGTGATCGGTCCCTACCTTGTATCGATACCATCGGGACGCGCCGTTTCCAGACGTTTGGGACCAGACGTGACGCAGCCGTGATCAGTCGTGGTGCCCGCGGGGCCGAGTCCGCGCCATACTGTTTGCCGCAGACCGCGCAACACTCACGGGAGGCTAGAGGTGCAAGGAACGCGAAACGAATGATCGAGCGTGTGCTGGTCGTGGACGATGAACCGCTGGCCCGGGAGCGCGTGCTTCGGCTGCTGCATCGCGTTGCGCCTCGCACGCAGGTGTACGAAGCCGCGGATGGCGACAGCGCGATCGCACAGATCCAGTCGCTGGCGCCGGACGCGGTGTTGCTCGATATCGAGATGCCGGCGTGCAACGGACTCGACGTGATCGCCGCGATCGGCTGCGAGCACATGCCGCCCACGATTTTCATTACGGCCTACGACGGGCATGCAGTCGCTGCCTTCGAGCTTGCGGCGATTGACTATCTCTTGAAGCCGTTCGATGACTTGCGCTTTGAAACGGCTTGGCGCCGGCTCGAACAGCGGCGTGCCGCGGGCGCGCTTGCCGGCGAAGCGCGGCGATTGCAAGAGCTCCTGGCCGCGTTAGTCGGTTCCGCGGGTGGGACCACCGACAATGATCGCAAACGTTTCGTGATTAGAGAGGGCGGCCGTACCGTGGTCGTGCCGCTGGGCGAGATCGAGTGGATCGAGTCGTCCGGCAATCACGTGGTGCTGCACAGCGCCAAAGCGTCGTTTCGATTGCGCGACACGCTTTCGGCGGTCGCGGCGCGACTCGATCCCGCGCGTTTCGTACGAATCCACCGGCGCTTCCTCGTCGATATGACCGCGATGCGCGAACTCCACCCCTGGTCGGGAGGAGATCAGCTGATCGTGCTGCAAGGCGGCGCCAAGCTGCCGGTCAGTCGAAATTATCGAAGCGAGCTCGCGCGCCGTTTAGAGGGCCGCTCATGATGCGCCGCGGCCGTTGGCTGCTGCTGGCGTTCTGGGTGGCACCCGCGCTGGTCGCCACGCTCGGCATGCACCTGGTGCCCTCGCGTCTCAAACCCGATCTGTCGATGCCCGCCGTGCTCGGTATCCAACTTGCGTTGTGGCTGACCTGGGGACTGTGGTCGCTCTTGATCTTTGCGATCGGCGACCGGTTTCCCTTGGAGCGCGGCCGGATTGTGCGCGCGCTCGCCGTGCATGTGCCCCTGTGTGCTGTCGTGGTGCTGGCGCAAATACTGGTCGTGTCCACGATCGCTCTCGCCGTCGGTCTGAGAGAGCCGATGTCGTTGGCGAGCACGCTCAGCCTGGGGCTTCGTCAGTACGGCGATCTGTTCACCGTCGTATTTTGGGGGATCGTGGTCGCCCACGGCGGACTGCGTTGGCGTGCGGCGTATCGAGAGCAACAATTGCGCACGGTTCGGTTGGATCAGGATTTGGCGGAAGCCCAGTTGCGAGCCTTGCAGGCACAGCTGCGGCCGCACTTTCTGTTCAACGCGCTCAATTCCGTGGTGGCCATGATCGACAAGGATGCCCCGGCGGCTCAGCGCATGGTGGTTCAGCTGGCGGATCTACTACGCGCTACGCTGCGGGCCGGAGAGCAACAACAAATCACGCTGCAGCAAGAGATCGACTTGACCAAGCTGTACTTGGATATGGAGCAGGTTCGGTTTTCAGACCGGTTGACGGTGGAATGGGATGTGTCGGCGCCATTGGATTGCAAGGTCCCCGCATTGGCGCTTCAGCCGTTGGTTGAAAACGCAATCGTGCACGGGGTGTCGCGGCGCACGGAACCAGGCCGCGTGCGCATTGAGATTATCGGCGACGGCCGCTCACTCGTCATGAGTGTGCGCGACGACGGGCCCGGACCGAATGGCGCTACCGCCCGGCAAGACGGCGGCGTGGGGTTGTCGAACCTCAGGGCGCGATTGCAACGGCTGTATCACGACAAGGCGGAGTTGGAGTTGGTTCGTGAGGGCCTGGGCTCGACCGTGGTTCGGATGAAGCTGCCGATGACCTAGGCCCAAACGAAGATCGCGGGAAAACTCCCGAGCTACCGTCGAAGGTATGGGTCAGGGTGTTTCGGACGTTGATCACCGACGGCGGCGTCCCGACGGCGACTGATCATGACGGATCGGTCGCGCGCCCGTTGCCTGCGACAGGAGTTATCCTGGGAGGTCGAAGGCACGTTCGGGGGACGGGACATGATCAGTCGCCGCGGGTTCCTTCAAAGCGGTTTCGGCGCCTTGGCCGTCGGGCTCATGAGGCCGGGACTCGGCGGTCGCACGGTCGATTCCTCGGAAACGCTCCCACTCCTTGAGTCCCGGCCGGTGGCGCCCCTGCCGTTCCGGCCCCCCTCGATCATGATCGACGGCATGCCGTTCGCCCCGGGTTATACCGGCGACGATTTCAGCAATACGTCCATCCCGTTCCATACCCCGGAAAACCAGTTTCCCGACGGCCTGCCCACACCGACAGAAGAGGTGGACGTCGCCATCGTCGGCGGCGGGCTCTCCGGATTGGCAACGGCGCTGCTGCTGAAACGCTTCCGGCCGGTCGTGTTCGAACTGCACCCACGCTTTGGCGGGAACTCACAGGGCGAGAGTTGGGCGGGCACGTCGCTCTCTCTGGGCGGCGCCTACTTCATCACCCCGGACTCGGGGTCGTTCCTCGATCGCTTCTACCGCCGGCTCGGCCTGCATCGTGCCGCGCGCGTCGACACCGGAGACAACCCGGTGGAGTTGAACGGGCAGGTGGTGAACGGGTTCTGGGACGGCGCGGGCCGGCCGGCGCACGAGGTGCTCGCGTTTCGACGCTATGCGGAAATCGTCAGGCACTACGCCGAGGTGGCCTATCCCGAGATCCCGCTTCTCCAAGGGGAGGACAACGCGTGGATCCTGGAGCTCGACCGCATCACGCTGCGAGACGACATCGAACGGAAGATGGGCGGCTTGCCGATCCCACCGCTTTTGGCAGGGGCGATCCAGGGCTACTGCTATTCGTCGTTCGGTGTCGGGTGGGAGAGGATCTCGGCCGCCTCAGGCTGGAACTTCGTCGCAGCGGAGGAGTTCGGCCGATGGGTGCTGCCGGGCGGCAACTCCTACATGGTCGATGCGATGTGGCGGGAATTGGCGCTGATGGAGCGACCGCACGGATCGCCCGCGGAATTGCTGCGGCCGCGGAGCATGGTGGTCGACGTCCGCGTCGTTCCGGGCGGACGCGTCCAGGTGACGTACGCGGATCCTCATGGAACGCCTCGGGGGCTCTACGCCCGGCGCGTCGTCATGGCCAACTCCAAGCACATCGTGAGACACATGCTCCACGATCTCAGAGCGCTCGACTACGAGAAGTACAACGCCATGAGTCAGATCGAAACGGCGGCGTATCTGGTTGCGAACGTGCTCATCGATGCGCCCTTTTCGAGTGCCTCCTACGACACGTTCTTCCTGCGCGACGGCAACTTCCCGATGAGTGATGGCGAGGCCGGGACGAACCCCAGGTTCATCGACTCCGTCAACGGAGCGTTTGCCGGACCCAACGTTCCCCGGACGGGGCTGACGCTCTATTGGCCCTTGCCGTGGGGCTCGGCTCGATTCTCCCTCATCGAAGAAGAAGGCTGGCAGAACTACGCCGAACACGCGGCGGCGGACATCCGCGCGGCGCTGCCGGTGCTGGGCTTCGCGGCGCGGGACGTGATTCAGGTGCGGCTCACGCGCTGGGGACACGCGATGCCGATTGCGGCGCCGAATCTGATCGCCGGTGGCGTGATCGAACATGTGCGGCGACCGTTCGAGGGGCTGGTCTATTTCGTCAACCAGGACAACTGGGCCCTTCCGGCGGTGGAAAACTCCCTGCTCGAAGCCGAGCACTTCGCAGGACAGATCGCGCGCGAGCTTCACCGGCGCTCGCGCTGAGAATCGCCGACGACCGTCGAAGCGCGAAACTGGGCCCAAGATCTTTGGTGGAGGCGGGAATCGAACCCGCGTCCGTCAACCATCCCGACATCGCGACCATCCACGGCCTATGAGGATCTCGATTCCGGTATCCTGTTGCCTACATGACACTCGAGACTGGCAGCCGGTCCTCCGAGATCTTGTCGGAGCGGGAGACGAAATGACGAATGCAGAAATGACAAATGACGAGAAGAAGCGCCACCCCGTCGCTTCGTCATTTGCCTTCGTTCATTTGTCATTCCGACAGCAGCACCCATGACCATTTCTCCCGGATCCAAGATCGGCTCCTACGAGATCATCTCTCCCCTCGGTGTCGGCGGCATGGGAGAGGTCTGGCGCGCACACGACACGCGGATCAATCGCGACGTCGCGATCAAGGTCCTTCCCGAAGAACTGACCGCGAACCCCGATCGTCTCTTACGCTTCGAACAGGAAGCGCAGGCTGCGGGTGCGCTGAACCACCCCAACATCCTGACCGTGTTCGAGATGGGAACACACGACGGTCACCCCTACCTCGTCACCGAGCTCCTCGAGGGAGCGAGTCTGCGCGAGAAGCTCGGTAACACCAAAGGGACGACTCAAGGAGGCGAACGACTGCCGATCCGTAAAGCACTGGAGTACGGGGTGCAGATTGCGACCGGCCTCGCCGCGGCCCACGAAAAGGGAATCGTTCACCGCGATCTCAAGCCCGAGAACATCTTCGTCACGAACGACGGGCGCGTGAAGATCCTGGACTTCGGTCTCGCCAAACTCACCGCTGCACCCAGCGAAGAGAACCTGACGAGCGCGCAGACCGCGCATCTCCAGACCTTGCCCGGAACCGTCATGGGAACCGCCGGTTACATGGCCCCCGAACAGGTCCGCGGACTAAACGCGGACCATCGCGCCGACATCTTCGCCTGCGGTGTCGTGCTCTACGAGATGCTCTCCGGCCGCCGCGCCTTCGACGGTTCCTCCTCGGCCGACACGATGAGTGCCATCCTCAAGGAGGACCCGCCGGCGTTGTCAGGCGAGCACCTGCGCATTCCGCTCGCCGTCGAGCGGATCGTGAGGCGCTGTCTGGAAAAGGAGTTGTCGCAACGCTTTCAATCGGCGCGTGATCTCGCGTTCGCCATCGAAGCCGTGGAGGGGTCGTCAACGTCATCCGGCCAGGTCACCGCGCTCGAGACGCCCGGACGCAAACCTCGTCGGGTTCTCGCGATCGCGCTGACCCTGGTCGCCATCGTTGCCGTTTTCGCTGCGTACTACGCCGGCCGCCAGAATCCCTCGGCGCCGCGAGACGCATCGATGGCGCCGGTCGTCGATCCGGCGACGTTCACGCGGCTCACGTTTCGACCGCTCATCATCTTCGAGGCCGCGTTCGCACCGGACCAACGAACGATCATCTTCAGCGCCTCCGAAGAGGGGTCGGTTCCCTCCCTCTACTCGGTGAGCCCCGACTACCCAGAGCCTCGGGACGCCGGCCTTCCGGGCGTGCACCTTCTCTCGATCTCGTCGAAGGGCGAAATGGCGGTCCTGACGAATCCACGATTCATGAGCCATCGCCAATTCGAAGGGACGCTCGCTCGCGTGCCGGTCGGCGGTACGGCGCCACGCGAGATCCTGGAGGGCGTACGTCAGGCCGTGTGGTCGCCGGACGGCAGCGAGCTCGCGATCATTCGCACCGTCGACGGACTCGACCGGCTGGAGTACCCGATCGGGACGGTGCTCCACACGACGGCCGGATACCTCAGCGACCTGAAGATCTCGCCGGACGACGATCGCATCGCGTTTTTCGAGCACCCGCAGAAGTGGGACGATCGCGGACCCATCAGGGTCGTCGATCTCGCCGGACAGGTCTCGACGCTCGCCGACGGTTACTGGGGAAGTGAAGGGATCGCGTGGGCGAATGATGGGAAGAACATCGTCTACTCGGCGAGCCAGGCCGGAGCCGAGTACTCCCTTCATATGGTGGATCTTGCGGGGAACGAGCGCATCGTGCGCACCGACACCGATGGCATGGTCATTCACGAGGTCGGTGAGGACGGAAGATGGCTCGTCAGCAAGTATCAGATCGGCTTCGAAGTCTGGGCACTGGCGGCGGGGATGGAACGGGAGCGAAACCTGTCGTGGCTCGATTTTTCGACCAGGCCGTTGCTCTCGCCTGACGGGAAGACTCTCCTGTTCGACGAAGAATCGTCGCACGTGGGCGTCAACTACGCGACCTGCCTGAGAAAGACTCCCGACTCTCCCGTCGTCATGCTTGGCGAGGGCGGACCGCTGGACCTCTCACCCGACGGCAGGTGGGCGCTCTCGCAGATCTACGGAACGCCACAACGCCTCATCGCGTACCCGATCGGCGCCGGTGAGGCCAAGGATCTCGATCCCGGTGGTCTCGGCAACTATCAGAGCGCCGCATGGTTACCGGACGGCAAGCGCATTCTGCTCTGCGGATGGAAGACCGGCGACGCCGGCCGATGCTTCGTGAAACCGGTCGATGGCGGGCCGGCCGAGCCGGTCACCCCAGAGGGGATGTATCGCGACGCCATCGTTTCTCACGATGGCAATCGAGTTGCGGTCCGCGACAATGCGGGACGCGGTTTCGTCTTTGGCCTTGACGGTCGAGAGCCTGTCGAAACGAAAGGCCTGACATCGACCGATAATTGGATTCGGTGGTCGACGGACGGCCGATCCATCCTCGTGTTTCGAAATCAGATGCCGCTCAAAGTGGAGCGCGTCGACCTCGGAACGGGAGATCGGCGGGACGTGCTCACGATCGAGCCGGCGAATCGAAGCGCGCTTCTCAGTGTCAATTACATGACCCTGGCGGACGACGAGAAGCACTATGCGTACAGCGCGTGGCGCACGCGAACACGGCTGTTCACGATCGAAGGCTTGCGTTGATCTGACTTCATCTGTCAAGACCAGAGCCGAGGCCGCCGCCGGACCGCAGGCTGGGCCTCCGGAGCCGCGACAAGCGACGAACGCGGGCAAGACTGCGGCCAAATCCACCTGGGTGTGAGCTGGGTGCACGATTCCTTGAGACGTTCTCGATGTCGTGATTTCGTTGAGCTGCCCCCGCGGTGAGAGATCGCCGGGCGTCGAGAACGTCGTAGGCTCGAGTCGATCTGGAGAACCGCTGGACCAGGACCCCATCCGCTAGTCCGACGACAAGGTTGCCAGGTGGGCGCGCGGTTGCCCGCCGATCGATCGGAACCGCCCTCCGATGTAGACGCGGTCCCGGTCGGGCGCGATCGCCAGCGTGGGGCGGTCGGTTGATGGGCTCCACGCGCGGGCCAGCCCCGTCGTTCTGTCCAGAGCGGCAAACCGCGCCTGCGGCTGTCCGCCGATCGATAGGAACTCGCCACCGGCGTACACGACATCCTCCGCCACGGCGAGAGTCAAAACCCTGCGGTCCGCGTTCGGATTCCACTTCGTAACGAACCCCGTTGTTGCATCGATAGCGGCGAGGCGGTTGCGCGACTGGCCACCGACGTGCCTGAACAGGCCACCGATGAAAACCGTGCCGTCCTTCACGGCGAGCGCGTCGACGGAGAATTCGGGATCGGGATTCCAGGCGGTGACGAGACCCGTTGCGGAGACGAACGCGGCAAGGTAGCGGCGCGATTGTCCCCCGATCATCGTGAATTCGCCGGCAGCGTAAACTGTGCCGTCATCCACCGTCACGGCGCGAAGGACGTGATTCGGCTGCGGGTCCCATGGAGTGACCCGGCCCGTGACGGCATCGAGTGCGGCGAGAAAGAGATGCACCTGTCCATCGATGAAGGAGAAATTCCCGGCAATGTAAAGGAGGCCGCCATCCAGCGCCATGCCGCTTACCGCACCATTGAGGTCCGGGTCCCAGTCGGTCGCCAGGCCGCTTGTTGCATCGAGCGCGGCGAGATAGCGTCGCGACTGCCCGCCGATGCGCGTGAACTGACCGGCGACGTAGATCGTGGAGTCGGTCGCAACGATCGCGTTGAACCTTCCGTCGCAGTTCGTCTCTAAGCCCCTCTCCGCCTGCGGTGCCCATGGGGTCGCCTCTCCCGTGGTCACGTCGAGCGCAGCAATGCCGCGACGCGTGTACCCCCCGATTCCGGGAAAGTCACCACCGACGTACAGAGTGTGCCGGTTCACCGCGAGTGCCAGGACAGGGCCCCCCGCCACGGGGTTCAAGCGCGAGAGCTTGCCGTGGGCTCGGTTGAGTGCGGCGAGACGCAGACGCGGCTCACCGGCAATCGTTTCGAAGTACCCTCCCACATAGACCGTGTCGTCGGTGACGGCGATCGCCAGGACCCGGTCGTCTGCGTCCGCGCGCCAGTTCGTGGCCCGGCC
>JAQBEH010000129.1:0-3250 GCA_032124015.1 Acidobacteriota bacterium | reverse complement strand
TGAACAGCAGATCGTTGCTTCCGACCCACAGGTTGCTCGGCTCGGAGACGATGACGTCCCACGGATCGCCGGGGTGGCGGAGGAAAAACCGCGCGTCCTCCACATGCACCCGAAGCCGCGGGTCGCGGCCGACATCGCGGGATTGCGTGCGGAACAGGGGCAATGCTCGCGCCACGCTCGGCGACACCTCGACGAGATCGATGCTTGAAAGCTCGGGCCACAGCGCAAGCTCTCCCAAGGTGACGCCGGTGCCTTGGCCGATGAGCAGCGCGCGGCCGCCACCGTGACCGAGCAGCATCGGCAAGTGGGCCGAAAGGCGCAGGGTCTCTCCGTCGAACTTCGTGTTCGAGTCGGACTTCGCATTGATGTAGATCTCGAGCGGCCGCGGCAGCGGCAGGTCCCAAGCGGGAACCTCCAGGACGGCCACCGAGTCCAAGGGGCCGTCCTCGTGGTGGACCATGTGGCGGTTGACCATGCGCTCCGCGTGGAAAGCGCCCGGTCCCTTGAAGGTCCAAGAGGTCACCTTGCGCATCCTGTAGGTTCCCATCACGAGGCGCTCGGGATCGAAGCCGGGGTGCCAGATGGCGGCGCCGACCGAGGCGGCGATCAACCCGAGGGCGATGGTGCGCGCGGCGCGTCCTGCGGCCGGCGCCGCCAGTAACGCCATCACCGCCGCGACCAGTGGAGCGACGAGCAGCACCACCGGCAGGTCGACAATGTAAAAGAGCAGGATCCCTCCGCCGACGCTTCCGGCGAGCGACCCCACGGCGCTCCAGGCCAGAAGCTGGCCGGAGACCCGGCCGGAGCCGGGAAGCGACGCCCGCCGTTCGTGAAACGCCAGCGGCAAAACGGCACCGAGCGGCGCGACCGCAAGAAAGAGCGCCGCGGACACGATGAGCCCGACGAGACCGTAGTAGAGCCCGAAGCTCAGTCCATGTTCGCCGGCGGAAAAGCGCAGCACGTGCGCGAGCCATGGCCAGGTGTCGTAGGTCGGAAACAACGCGAGCCAGGCTGCGCTCGACATGGCGCAGGTCACGAACAAGGCGCGCGGTGGTATCGACGACCGGCGGGAGACGGCGAAGCTCCCCGCGGCGATCGCCGCGACGAACGCCGCGACGATCAAGCAGAAGACGAACGGCGTGCCGCCCACGACCAGGCCGAGCAACCGGATCAGCGCGTTTTCCTGCGTCATCGTCGCCACGCCGCCCAGCAGCACGAGCGCGGCGAGCGTCGACGGAGCCAGTCGCCCGGGTGAAAACCGCGGGTCGTCCTCTCTAGGAGGGGGCGCCGCCACCGCGACGCGGGTCCGCGGCAACGCGAACAGAACCAGCGCGGCGGCGAGGTTCGCGGCGGCCGCCAGGCGAACGGAGCCGTCGGGGCCGAATGCCGGCAACAACCAGAAGCCCGCCCCGAGGGCGCCGGCGACCGCACCCAGCGTGTTCAACCCGTAAACGCGCGCGTGGGTCGCGGTCAGACCCGAAAGCGAGAGGGCGAGGCCTCGCGTCATGAACGGGACCGTCGCCCCCATCAGCATCGCGGGGAGCAGGATCAACGGCACCGCGGCGCCGAGGCTGGCGGCGATCAGCCCGAGGGGGGAGGCGACGCTCCAGCCGGAAGCAAGACTCTCGATTCCTCGGAAAGTCCACGGAAAGGCCAGGCCCCAGGCGGCGATCGCAACCTCGAGCCAGGCGTAGGTCCATAGGGGCCGCGTAGAGCGCGCGGAGAGCCGGCCGCAGATCGCGTACCCCAACGACAATCCACCGAGAAAAACGGCCAATGTCGCCGAAGTTGCGGCGTGATCGACTCCGACCAGGACCCCCAAGTAGCGTTGCCAGGCGACCTCGTAGACCAGGCCGGACGCTCCCGTGAGCAGCAAAACGGCCGCCACCGTCCCACCGATCCCGGTCGCGGCGCCTCTTGATTGTCTTGACAGGGTAGTGTCCTCTCCGTATAGATGCCGCGGCGCCCCATCATATATTTGCCCGGGGCGACGGGAGTTCTCGATGAACGTTCGTGGAGTCTTGCTTGTCGGAGCGGTGATCTTGTCTTCCGTTCTGGCGACCGGTCGCGTGCAAGCGCAGCAACAGATGTTTCTCGAGATCCCCGGTGTGCAGGGCGAGGTGGTGACGCCGGCCGCCTACGCCAACCAGATCGAGGTCTTGTCCGCCTCTTTCGGGGCCTCGAATCCCGGCTGTTCCAAGACAACGCTTTCGGTCCAAGACTTGAGTTTCGTCAAGTATTCGGACAGGGCCTCGATCGCTATGTGGGCCGGGGTCAGAGACCACGTCGTGTACCCGACGGTTACCTTGCGTTTCGTTCGTTCCGACGGCCAGCTGTATCAGAAATACGAAATGACCAACGCGTCGTTCAGTTCTGGCAATGCGGGTGGGTCCAGCGGCGAATCACGCACGACGGAAGCGTGGTCCATCCTGTTCTCCCAGGTGGTCATCACGTACACGTACATCGACGGCTCGGGCAAGCCGGGCGGCACTCAGAGCACGACGATCGTGTCATCCAACTGCCCCGGCGCGTGAGCGTACGAGCAGCCGTCGCCGCTTGCGCTCTGGCCGCCGCCCTCGGCGGTTGGTCGATCTCGATGGCGACGGATCAACAGGCACCGGAAGCCAGAGAGCGCGAACTCGGCCGTTTCATGCTCGAGCAACTGCGCGTCTACCAGAAGGCGCGCGGAGGCACTTACGGGCCGGCTCTCCCCGATGCCGACCGCTTTCGGGTCCAAGTGTTTGATGGGAAGACGCTGATCGGGCGCGCGAGAGGAACGGCCACGAAGCAGCCGGCGCTCAGCACCGCCGATCGGATGTTGCAGCAGTCGATCGTTAGGACCTACCAGAACATGCTCGTCCCTTCGATCTCCTGTTGCAATTGCACGACTTCGTCGACGTGCAACGACGGGTTGTTCTGCAACGGCGCCGAAATTTGCAGTTCCGGAACTTGCGCAACGGGCACCACTTCCTGCGTCGACGGCAATCCGTGCACGAACGATTCGTGCAACGAGATCACCGACACGTGCGTGTACTCGCCGGTTCCGCCGCCGGCTGAAGTGGCTCAGCTCAATTTGGGCCGCGCGGCGCCCGCGTCTCCCGTGGCCACACTCGCCTGGTCCGCCGTCACCGGAGCGAGCACGTACAACATCTACCGGGCCGCCTTTTCGAATCTCGGCGGTTTGTCCTGCTTCCAGACCGGAATCACCGGCACCACGCAAAACGACGACGGCGCGCTGCCAGCTGGAGCG
>JAQBEH010000128.1:0-28725 GCA_032124015.1 Acidobacteriota bacterium | reverse complement strand
ACGCCACACATGCTCCGATCACAAGCGGGAGACGATCGCCTTCGGGAGGCGGCTCGAGTCGATCATCGGCCGGGCCAACTTGATGGCGGTGTGGAAGAATTTCATCAAGGCGAGATCGGAGCGAGCGCCCGACCGGACCACGCCGGCGATGCGGCTCGGGCTCACCGACGAACGATGGCGATTTGAGCGGATCCTCGCCCGAAGACTGTTCCCGACTCGCGAGCCGGTGTCGAAATCCGCGCTGCGGGTCTACCAGAAGCGCTGGACGCCCGGTCTGCCCCAGTTCGAACGCCGCCACGCGGGCTGATTCAAACCCAATCTCATCGAGTGGACGAATTCATAGGTCTTGGGGCCTGGCTTTCTCCTGTGAGTCAACAAGCTTGCGGCCACCGTGGGACGAGCGCGGCGACAAGAGCCGGCCCGGGAACAGTACCGGCGGGAACTCGAGCTCGATCCCTCGTGCCAAACCGCGCGAAAGGGCCTTCGCCGCCTTGGGTGAGTTTTAGAGAGTGACGCCCGGGGCGTCGCTAGGCGCCGGGTTTGGTTTTCTTGCTTTCGGCCCCATATTCGAGAACGGAAGTGCTGGAGAGCCCGAAAAAGTGTCGATGGTCAAGGAACGAATCGGACGTTACGTACTCCTCGAACCCGTCGGACGGGGAGCGATGGGAATCGTCTACCGCGCCGAGGACCCCAACATCCGTCGCACCGTTGCCGTGAAGGTGCTCCATACGCTCATTGGATTGACCCCGCAGCAGGCCGTGACTGCACGGGAGCGATTCTCGCGCGAAGGTCAGGCGCTCGGCAGCATCGACCATCCGAACATCATCCGCGTGTTCGACGTCGGCGAGGACACCGAATCCGGCGAGATGTATATCGTCATGGAGTTCGTCCCCGGCCCCAATCTCGAAAAGATTCTCGAGGACGCGACCCTCGACCGGACGGCCCTCGATCTCGGGCGTTCCCTCGCGATCATCGGACAACTCGCCTCGGGCCTGGATGCCGCCCACGCGCGAGGGATCATTCATCGGGACATCAAGCCCTCGAACATCCTCCTGGCGGAAGACGGCACCGTGAAGATCGCGGACTTCGGCCTCACGCTCGTCAAAACTTCCGCGTTGACGCAAGACAGTCGGGAACTCGGGACGCCGGCCTACATGTCGCCCGAGCAGGTGAACGGAAGGGTTCTGGATTCGAAATCCGACCTATTCTCCTTGGGCGTCCTGAGCTACGAGATTCTGGCGGGGCGAAAACCGTTTGAAGGGTCCAACGCCGTGTCGATCGCCCACGCGATCGCCCATGCGAAGCCGGTCTGCATCAGCGCGGCCAATCCAGAGCTGCCGCAAGCTCTCGATCGTGTTTTGGAGCGAATGCTCTCCAAGGAACCGTCCGACCGCTTCGGGAGCGGCGGCGCCTTTCTCGAGGCCTTACTTCCGATTCTGCTGGAGCAGGCCGCCGACGCGTCCCTGACCCCGCCCACAGCTCACAGGAGACGACCACGCGTCGTGTGGGGAATCGCAGGTATCGGGCTGCTCGCCGCTGCCTTCTTGCTGCTCTCGTGGGGAGGCCGGACCGATCCTCCGCCAAATGTCCTGCCGGCTCCGGCGAATAAGCCGCAGTCTCGCCCGCCCGCGAAAGAGGCACCCGTGGCATCGAGCGCGTCCCCCAAGGGCGTCGAGCCTGAATCCCGGCCGTCCAGCCCCAAGGTGGCCGCAATCGTCGTACCCCCAAAAACGGTCGACGTCACGATCAGCTTCGTCCATCACTTGCGTCGGGGGACACTCGTCGTTCTGCTCGACGGTGTGGCCATCTTCAACGAGAAGTTTTCGAAAGCGAAATTGGCGGTGGTTCAAACGACGGTCTGGGACCCCCTCAAAGCTCCTGCGGGCGGGCACACTCTCATTGCCCGAGTGAGCGGTGAGGACGGAAAGACGCATGTCTCGGACTCTTACAAGTTCGAATTTCCTCCCGAACGGGGCATCGAGCTGCGTATCGGCCTCAAGGGAGATTCCCTGACGGTCAAGCAAAAGGCCGACTAGCGGGACGGGGCGTGCCGCTGGCCTTTTCGTTCCCCGGGAACAACATTCCCGTGGTCACCCGGACAGGGGGAATGCAGCGCTCATGAAGCTTTTCGGCATCTTCGCGACACTTTCTTCGAAGCGGCGCGCTCCGGCACCCCGCAGCGAACGCCAGGAGACGCCGCGAACTCGACGGGTGCCACCTCCGGTGAAGCCGCGACCCGCGGTCCCTCCGGTGGGAGCCCGAGGTGAGACTGACCTCGCGCCGAGCCGCGTCCATCTCGAGAGCGTCACCTACCCTTCGGTCGAGGGAAGCGCCGACGAAGTCGACCGCGCCGCTCTCCGCGAGTTGTTCACCGACATCGCGGCGGGCCAGGCGATGCCCGTCAAGTCGTTCATCGGCGATCTCCGGTCGAGAACGGCGACCGGCGAATGGCTCCAGATCTGTCGGCCGGTGATGGCCAATCTCCTCGAATCCGCCACGTCGCTTGGATTGAACGAAGCCGCGTCCCCCATGAGCGAGTTTCTATCCGCTCTGGATCTCGTAGCGGAAGGCCGGGAAGGAAAGGACGGGCGGATCGACGGCGCCGCGCGGGACGTCCTCCTCGAGGCCTACGGCGCTCTGATGAAAGCTGTCCCGGAGGTGTTCGCGTTCGACGGAGCCGTGAGCCGCCGCGACACGATGCTGCTGCACGCGCTCCTCAAGCAGGTGCCTGGCGTCGGAATCGTGACCTTCGATGCGCTCTACGGTGTCGGCCTCACCTCGGTGGAGGCGCTCTCCCAGGCGAGCCCCGACGATCTTTCGACCACGACGGGTGTCTCGAGGCCTCTGTGCGAAGCGATCTGCGCCGGGTTGCACGAGCATCGGATCGAAACCGCGCGCAGCGCGCACCTGCCCCCGAAGCGGCGGTTCTCGGACCGACTTGCCGGGTTGCTACAAGCGTTGGTCCAAGAACACGAAGCCTTCGAGCGTTTGAGCGAGGAGGCGCGTTTCAACGAGACCCTCGCCGAGCGGAAGCGGACCGCCCGCCGCGACCGCAATCTCTGCGCCCTCAAAATCGAAGCCACGCTCATCGAGATGGGCGAGGTCGAAAGCGCCGACGCGCTGCGCGTGCTGACGTTCGATCGTCGCATCGAGCTCCTCAAAACCCTTCTTTCCCAGAGGTAGACGACATGGCCGAATGGACCAAGGCTCAAGTGAAAGAACGGGTTGCCAAGCGCCAGTCTCTGGAGCGCGCTGATCTTCGCGATCTCGACCTTCGCGGGCTCGACCTCTCCGGGGTGAGCTTTAGGCGCGCGGAGCTTCGCGGCGCCAACTTCGAGAAATGCGTCTTGCGGCGCGCGAACTTCTCGGCCGCCGACATGCGAGAAGCGTTCCTCGCCGGTTGTGACCTCAGGGAGGCGATCTTCCAGAGCGCGGACCTCGAGGGGGCGAAATTCGACGGCGCCAGTCTCCAAGAAGCCGATCTGACGCGCGTGACCGCCTCGGGCGCCTCGTTCGAGCGCGCCGTCCTGTCCGGCGCGCGCCTCGCGTTCGCGGAGTTGGATACCGTGAACTTCGGAGGCGCGTCGCTGAAGGGCGCGATGCTCGCGGGATCCAACCTCACCGAGGCCTATCTCGGAGATGCGAAGCTCGGGGGCGCCAGCCTGCGGGACGCCAGGATGTCTCGGGCGAATCTCGAGAAGGCCGACCTCACCGAGTGCGACCTTCGCAATGCGGACCTGACGGATGCCACGCTCACGGGATGCACCCTGAGCGGCGCCCGGCTCAGCGGCATCGTGGCTTCGGCGTCCCAATTTGCGGCCGTCCTCGTCGATTGGGTCGACGTCGCGAGCGAGGGCGCCGACCAACGCAAGATCCGGGGCTCGGAGCTCGCGGCCTACCTCGGGGGTGGCGTCACGCGCCGGGCGGTCGGGACGGCGGGAGCCGGAGCCGAGGCCGACGGTAAGCGTCGCTACTTCGGAGAGGGGGATTTCCTCGGGGGCGCGCAGCTCGAGTTCCGCGAGGGTTCGTTCGTCGAGGTTCAGAGCCGCTTCGAGAACTGCGCCATCACGCTCGGTCCGGGAGCGCAGTTCATTCTCGGCGAAAACGGCGTGCTTGACGGATGCCGCATCGAGGGCGCCGGAGACCTCTTCTTGAACGGCCGCGTCACGGAAATCGGCGAGGAGCCCAGTATCGTCGGACCCCGGCGGGTTGTCGTCGGGGCGAGCGGATCGCTCGTCGGAACCGTGAAGCAACCGGCCGAGCCGACCCGGTTCGGATTCGAGCCCGGTTGCCATCTGCGTTTGAAGATCACCCGGTGATGGACGCTCCATCAACAAAGGAGAATCGAATCATGTCTGAAGAGACGAAGCGAACCATCATCGAAAGCGGCACCGAGATCGAAGGCGCGATCAAGTCCGAACGGCCGATCGTCCTGTCCGGGAGCGTCAAGGGGCAGGTCACGGCCCCGTCCCTCGAGGTGACTCAAGAGGGCACGGTCAAGGGCACGATCAAGGTGTCCCGGTTTTCCTGCATGGGCGAGGTCGGCGGCGAGGTCGTCGCGGAAACCGTTGAGCTGTCGGGGCGCGTCTGCGACGCGACGGTGATCCGGTCGAAGACGCTCGACGTCAAGCTCGCGCAAGGCGAGGACGGAGTTGAAGTCACCTTCGGCAACTGCGAGCTGCAGGTGGGCGACCTCCCGGCAAGGAAGCACGAAAAGCCAGCTGCCTCGTCCTCCGAGTCGTCGAAGATGATCGCCACGGCCCAGCGGGTGGACTCCGACGTCGTCGATGCCGTCCCCGAACTGATGAAGTGAAGAGTGGGGCGACTAGTCGGTCTTGGAGACGATCAGAACCTGCAAGCGTGACATCTCGAAGCGGCCGGAAACGGTGAGGTCCGCGCGAACCCCTTCCGGAAGCTTCGCGAAACCCACGGAGTCGATCACCGCGTAGGTTGTTTGGTTGCCGGCGAGCTGCGCGGCGAGCGCGCCGGGGTCGTCCAGCACGCGCAGGTAGACGCCGTCGCTGTAAAACGCGATCCCCTGAACGACGTTTCCCAAGCCGTGGGCCACGACCTGTTCCGAGCCGGTGTGCGCCGGCCCCGCGACCTCCCGGAGCTTCTCGCCGAGGGCGCGCGCCGATTTGATCGCATCGAACCGCGGGTACACCCACGTCACGGTCGCTAGATAGACCGCGCCCATGCCGATCGCCAGCGTGCGTGCGGTGTTCGTTGGACGGCACGTGCGTGCCGCGACGAGAGTCGCGATCCCACTGCCGGCGAGTGCGAGCGCCGTCGGAAGCCACGGCACGCCGAGCTTGGGAACGGCGCGCAGGACCACAAGGGGCAGCGCGACGCTCGTTGCGAGCAGCAACACTCCGGTGATGACGAAGGGGAACGAGATCCAGCGCTTGTTCGGTACGGTTGCGGAGTCCTCGGCCGCGACGAGCATTCGCGACAGGAGCAGCGCGAACGCCGGGTACGCCGGGAGGACGTAGAGGTCTCGCTTTTCCGTCCAGATCGAGAAGAAGACGCAGACGAAGATCGCGTGGACGAGGAGGAAGCGGTCGTTCGCGTCGCCGCGACGCCGCCAGGCGTAAACGAGTGCCCCGGGCACGAGCGCGCTCCACGGGAGAAGCTGCACCGGCAAGACCGTGAGGTAGTACCAGGGCGGTTGCTTGTGATGCATGCCGTGGATTGCGCGGTTCAACACGTGTTTTTCGAAGGCTCCCCAAACCGAGTACGTACCGTGGCCTCCGAGGGTCGCAAACGTGATCCACGACGCGACGATCGCGATGAAAACGAGCGGGCCGGCCCACGGCGCGAAACGCCTCCACGCGCCGAGATCGCGGTCGAACGCGAGGACCGTGAGGGCGATTCCGACCGGGATCATGACCCCGACCGGTCCTTTCGCGAGCACCGCGAGCCCCGCCGCGGTCCAAAACAGCAAGCCGGCGCGGCGAGGTTTTGCATCTCCCGCGCGAAAGGCTTCGAACGCCGACAGGGCGACGAGGATGAGACAACAAAGCAGCGCGTCGATCTGAGCTGTCCGCGCCTTGTCCCAGAAGAGATAGGTGGTCACGAGCACGATTCCGGCGAGAGTTCCCGCGGTGTCTCCTGCGAGCCTTCGACCCAGCCGCATCGTCAACCAGACGGTGCCAACCGACGCCAGGACGGACGGAAGCCGTGCGGTCAACGAGAGCACCTTGCCGAAGGGAAGCGAGAAGAGGGCGATGAGCCAAAAAAACAACGGGGGTTTGTCGGTCGTGACCTCGCCGTTGACGTGAGGCACCGCCCACTGGCCGTCGACGATCATCTCGCGAGCGCCCTCGCCGAAATACGGCTCGTCCGGCGCCCAAAGGTCGTAGCCCCACACGCCCCAGAAAGCGAGCACGACCGCCGCACACAGGACCCAATGCCTCGGCTTCATCGTCACCCGGAGGCACTCCCGCTCCCGTCCGGTCGCCTTCGCTGGTAGACGTACGACACGCCCAAAAGCACGAGTCCCAACACGAGAAACGACAGGATGCGATAGATCGCCTGCAGCTCCGCCAGGTCCACGAGGAACACCTTGGCGATCACGATCCCGAACAGGCCCAGCGCCGCGTAGCGCACCGTCGGGATCCGACGCGCAAACCCCCAAGCCAGGGCCGCCGCGGCGTAGAGAGTGAAGAGCACGGAGAGCCCGACCTGCAGCTTCCATTGGAGGTTCCGGGCTGCGTCGAGGTCGCCGGCCGCCCGGGCGGCGTCGATGGCCAGGTCCTGGCGCAAGAACCAGCCCGCGCCGAGCGTCCCGAGAAGCAACACGCCGGCGAACCCGCGCAGGATTTTGCCGAGCTGAAGCACTCGGACGGAAGAGTCTGGGCCCGAGACGAGGTGTCCGGCGCAGGCGATGGCGGCGCACGCGGCGAGACGCAGAAGGAACGGCCCGTTGAGCCACGACCCCGCGGCGATTCTCGCAACGGCGGCGTCCTCGACGAACAGGCGGATGAACAAAAGTACCGCGAGGAGAGGCGTCGCGACGAGGAACGCCCGGTCGCCCTGGACGCGCCCGAGCCAGGCCAAAACCAGCAACAAAACGAGCAGCAGCCCCGCGGGCCACAGCCCCGTCGGTTCCCGCCAGAGGAGGACCGCGAGCAACCCGGCCGCTGTGAACCACAACGCGGTCCGGAGATCTTCTCGCTTCCCGGAGACCCACCCCGCGACGATCAGTGCGGTGACGGCAAGCAGGTGCACCGCAAAGGAGATGTTCCACACGGGCCGGCTCGGCACGTACCAGAAAGGGTCTACGGCCACGACACGCACGACAGCCAGAAAGAACACGACGAGGCCACCCGCAATGACGGTCTTCGAGTCGACCCGGCGCGAGGCGAGCCACAGCAATACGGCACCCTGCACGGCCCAGGCCAGCGTGACCCACGGCCCGTCGAGGGCGAGCGGGAAGGCGATGGCCACAAGGACGATGGCATTTCCCAGGTGCACCCCAACCGTCGCGTCGTCGCCGGGCACGCGTCGCTCGTAGGCGCGGGCGATCGCAACGTAGGCCGCGCCGAGCGCCAGAGCCCATGCGCCCTCGAGACCCGGCCGCCACCGCTCGAGCGTGACGTAGACCGCGGAGAAGTACGCGGCGGCGTTGCCGACGACGATCCAAAGGTCGGGTGTCGCGACCGGGTGCCGATCGAGCCAGGCCTGGGCCAGCGGTACGGCGGCAAAGAGCGCGGCCAGCGCCGAGAGCAACGCGAGGCGGGCGACGGGATGGGGCGATGCGGGCTGCGCCACGAGCGCGGAAAAGAGCAGAACCATGCTCCCCGTCCAAGAGAGCCGGTTGAGCGCGATCCACGAGCGGCGGCGCGCGATTCCCAGGACGAGCGCGCCCAAAACGAGAAGGTACGCAAGGAGCACGCGCTCGTCGGGATGCTCCGTCGAGACGAGCACCGGGGTGAGGAGACCGCCCAGCACCGCCAGCACGGCGGTCGCTTGACGATCGCTCGCCACGGCGACGGCGATCCCCGAGACGGTGACGGTGGACATGAGTCCGAACGTGGCGCCGGTTGCGAGCAAACCGTAGATCGTGTTGGCCGCGTAGAGCGAGAGATAGAGGATGGCCAGGCCGCCTCCGGCGAGCCCTTCCGCGAGGAACGTGAGATTCCGCCGGCGCCTCAGCGCGAGCCCGGAGACAAGGAGCGCGCAACCTGCGACCAGACCGAGCACCACGCGCCCGGTCGGGCCGATGAGGTTGTTCTCGAAGGTCCAGCGAAGCAGGAGCCCCACGGTGATGATCAAAGACAGCACGCCCACCCACGTGGCCCAGCGCGCGCCGATCCGCTGTTCGAGCGCGACGGTCGGTCGCGTTTTCGGTGCGTCGATTGTGGGGGGCGCGGGCACGGGTACGGCGACGGGCTCGGGTACGGCGACCGGCTCGAGCGCCTTCAGCCTATCGCCCAATTGGCGAACCCGGTTTTCGAGTTGCAGGATCCGCTTGTCGTCGACCGGCGACGCGGGGCGATCGTTCGTCCGCTTCAGCGCCACGAGGGCGAGCACGAGGGCCGCCAAGGGGATCGCGAAGGCGGTCAGCACCAGGAACGCTAGGGCAAATTGTTGCACGTGGCTCCTCAGGAGGGCCGAAGGCTACCACCGGAAGGACCGCCCCCGCGGGCTCAGCGCGCGTAAAGAGCGTAGGCCGTCGCGATCCCCATGAGATCGAACAGCGCGTGCACGACCATGGCATCGATGACGCGGCGCCGTTGCAGGAAGATCAGGGCGAGGATCGCCCCCGTGAACACGGTCGTCAGGGCGCTCGCGTTTCCCTGGTACAGGTGCCCGAGGCCGAACACGAGGCTGTCTGCGACCACCGCGAAAATGAGTCCCGGCCGCCCGAAAGCCTTCTCGAAGCGCGTCAAGACGAAGGCCCGCCCGAGTTCCTCGGCGAAGCCCCCGCCGACGATCGCGCTGAAGATCCAGTACGGAGCTTGGTGGGGGTCGCGGAACAACTCGGCGATCGGCGGAGCCTGCCCGTGGCCCAATACCGCCGAGAATAGGTTGTTGAGCACGATGTTAGAAACCACGAACAGCCCCGCGGCCAGAAGGCCCACACGGAGCAGGAAGCGTCCCGCACCGTCCCGCGAGAAGCCCAGGTCCCGGAGCGACTCGCCGCAGAGCCGCATCAGAATCCATACCAAGCCGGTGACGATCACCGCGCGCACGCACACATTCGCCGCGATCGCGGTGACGCTGTGCTGCGTGTGGTCGGTACGAAGCAGGCGGCTCGCGGCGAAGCCCACCCAGTAGAGGACGATCACGCCAACCGAGACGTATTGGGCCCGCTTGGAGGTCACCGCGCGCTGGCCGGAACGCCGTTCGCGTCGAGAACGACCCCCGCCAAGCGGCCGTCGGTGCTCCACGGGTCACCGCCGCCGTTTCGTCCCTCGCGGGGCTGCTGGAAATCGTTCACCCAGCGAACCTGCCGCACCCAGCCGGCCGTCCGGAGTTCGTCGGCGATCCGGTCGCGCTCCGCGTCGATGTCCGGCCCTGTGTGGTGGGTCACCTGGCCGGTGGTGTGGCTGACGCCGACGCTCTCGTCGAATGTCGCCGATCCGAACCACACCGGCCGGTTTTCCTCCAGCTTGTCCCAACGCCAGAACCGTACGTGATGCCGTTGGCGGGGACTGTCACCGACCGGCTGCTCGAAGGCCAGGTCCTGTTTGCGTCCGAAGAGGAAGAGATTGCTCACCGGCGCCTGATCGTCGGGCTTGCTGATCACCGAGTCCACGACGATGCGAATGCTGCTCGCCAGAGTAATCGGATCCGCCGGAAACCACCCCGCCGCCGTCATGGCGCGGACGACCTCCGTTTCCGTGCCGACGAGAGCGATGTTGACGGCGTCGCCCGGATGCCCGTCCGCCGTCTGCGTGATGCGCGGGGCCGCGTTGAGCTTCGAGTGATCGTGGAAGTATTCCTTCCAGATCATCGGCACGATGAGGTAGGAGACTACGGCCCAGACCGCCAGGAGCGCCAGCAGCCACTGCAAGCGTCTCCGCCGCCGGCTCGTCAGAACGAAACCCTGATGCTGCGGAAGGCCCTCTGATCGACGGGCAGGTCCTTGCAGGCCCGGCCTCCGATGTCCCGTGCACCGTCATCGCTGAGGATTTCGATGGTGCTCGCGTCCTCGGGGTAGACGATCAGGGCCTCGGGCTGGAGCCCCGTGAAGGAAACATCGGGCACTTCGATCGGCGCATCGTCTTTCGAGCCCGTCCAACGATACAGATGGAAGGGGCCGACCACACCGTCGGGGCCGGCGACGATCAGATACTCGCCGCGGGCCGCCGAGTACTCGATGCTGCGGATCCCCAGGCCGGAAAGCGCAAGGAGGATCGGCGCCCCGAGTTTGGCCCGCGCCTTGCCCATCACGACCTCGTGCGGATTCTCGATCGGAACGACGAGCGCCTTCCCGTGCGGGATCGGATTCCTGAAGCCGATGAGCAGCCCGTCCGCCGGGGTTGCGGTCAGCCCTTCGATGTTCAAGGCGTTCGGGGTCTTGGGCGCCCGTTTGGAGGCGGCCTTGAGGCCGAACGATCGAAGCGCGGGGTCCGCGACGACATCCTCGACCAACGCCTCGTAAGGCATGCCCACCGGCTTGAACTGGGCCCGGCCCTCGACGACCGTAACCTGCGTGGCGAACAACCGGCGCCTGCTGGATCGCGGCCGGCCCTTCCGATTGGTCCCGTGAGACGTGATCCAGTAGATGACGTCGCCGATTCGCGTCGCGCCCTCGAGATCAGCCTCCGGCCCATTGGGCTCGAGTCCCAAGAAGGCACTGAGATCGAACACGCCGGGCTGCGGTTGCGCGTCGCCCTGACCGTAGACGCGCAGGACGTTATCTTCGTCGCTCGCGACGACGAAAGTCCCCGGACCGACAGCCACGGCGCCCGACGCATCGCACGCACCTGACCGTGTCATGACGGGCGTGGTCTCGGGCGCGGGAGCTCCGCCGGCGAGCGACGCCGCAAGGAGTGCCGCGGCAACGGTGATATGAGTCAACGCGACCTCCGGATCAGTTGCCGGCTTTGCGGTAGTCGGAATTCGTCGCCGTTACGGTGAGTTCCTTCGACGCCGCGTTGAGCGTGATCCTGTTCGGGTATTCGGTGCCGTCCGGAAGCGTGCCGATCGTCACGGCAAGGGTGACCGCGTCCTTCGGATCGTCGATGTAGGTTGCCACGTCGAGACTGAGCAGGCGGTTCGTGGCCGGGTCGATCGTCACTGACAGGTTGTCGCCTGGCACTTCGTAGTCGTGGAAGTTGACGCGGATGTTCTGACCGCCCGGGGCCGCGTCAAGGGATACCTTCCCGGCATCCTTGCGGGCCTGGAGCTTCAAGGGATTCGGAGGAACGTACGTCTTGACCAGAGCGACCGCCTTTTGCATGGTGTCCGTCAGCTCGCGCTCGTTTTCAGGCGCCGGCGATGCCGACACGGGTTCTTTTTGCAGCGTGCCGGTGGCGTCGTAGTAGCAACGGCTCACCTTGGTGGATTTGACCTCTCCCTTGAGGGTCACCACCGCGGTTTGCATCCACTGGTAACCCTTCAACTGGGCCTTGCTTTCGGCCAGCCATTGCTTGATCGCCGCGACCCGGTCCGCCGGGCTCTGCTGCGCCGACGGCGCGGGAGCCGACGCGACCAGGACGGAGAGGCAGACGGCGATCACGAGGAGACGACCGGCCAAAATCATCGAAAACCTCCTGGGACCGACGCGATCCTATATCAGCGGCGTTCAGGGACGGAGTTCACTCTCCGGCGGCGCGACGTCGTTTTCGGCCCCGAGGGTCGTCATCACGAAGAGGAGCAGGCGCTGGGCCTCGGTCATCCCCGCGAATCGGTCGAGGACCTCGCGCGCGACGGCGGGACGGTTGGTGATGAGGCCGTCCGCGCCGAGGCCGATCATCCGGACCATAGGGGCAGGATCATCCACGGTCCACACGTAGACGGGCTTCCCCGCGCGATGGGCGGCTCGGATGAAGCGCCGTGTCGCCATGGCCTTTTCGACGGCGAGGAAGTCGACCGGTACGCGCGTCAGATCGCCGATGGCCTTGGCGGTGAGAAGGCCCGAGGTCCACGTGGGGCGCAGGCGCTTCATCTTGGCGACCATGTTGCGGTCGAGCGACATCGTGACGATCGCGTCTTGCATCCCCGCGGCTTCGACCAGTTCAACGACGCGCTCTTCGAGGCGCTGGTTGTGGCCGTAGGATTTCAGCTCGATGTCGACGCGCGATACCCCCTTGCAGGTCACGAGGGCTTCCGCGAGCGTGGGCACGCGCTCGTCCCGGAATTCTGGGCCGATGCGGCTTCCGATGTCGACCTGGCGCAGCTGGTCGGCGGTCGCCTCCCAGATCTTCAGCGGAGACCCGCCGACTTTCATCAGATCGGCGTCGTGGACGACGACGACGACGCCATCTTGCGACTCTTGCACGTCGAGTTCGACGTAGTCGGTGCGCTGTTCGCCCGCGAGCCGGAACGCGGCCAGAGTGTTTTCCGGCGCATCGAGGGAGGCGCCGCGGTGGGCGAGGATCGCCACCGGCCGATCGGTCCAGGCGCTGCCCATCAGCAGGTAGGCGGCGCCCGCGGCGAGGATCACCGCGCCGGCAAGCGAGCCGACGAGGACGGGCACGGGCACCCGCCACAGC
This sequence comes from Acidobacteriota bacterium, assembly GCA_032124015.1. GTDB lineage: Bacteria > Acidobacteriota > Polarisedimenticolia > Polarisedimenticolales > DASRJG01 > DASRJG01. Next base: position 16,057 of record JAQBEH010000128.1, on the reverse strand, counting down.
CGTTCCTCGATCGTCGGCTCGTTGTGGAACGGCTCCGGCGGACGCGGCGCGTCCGCCCCGCCGCCTTGGGTGTACTCGCGTACGACGATCCACGCGAACGTCACCGCGGTGACGACCCCGACCGCCAACGACGCCGCGCCCCAGACGAGAAGGAACACTGCGACGAACAGCAGAAGTCCGGCCATCGACCCGGAGAACAATGGGGCGACCGCTCGGCCGATCACCTGTAAGCCAAAGGTCGTGAGAACCGAAAGTGCTATCGCTATCGCCACCCATGCGGCGAGAATCCCGGCGGCGTTCATGCGGCGGCCGGCCATCCGGCGGGCGCTCTCCGCAAAAGCACGCACCGGCAGCACGTTCTCGAAGACGACGAGCGGCAGGACGAGCAGCCAACTCGCGGCCTTCCGCGCGAGCACGATCGCGAGGGCGAAGACGACGACCGCGACGATCGCCGCTGCGGCCCAGAAGGCCGGCGGACGATCGGTGAGGTAGAAGTTGATGTCGTGATCGGTCAGGAGGGCCCAATACGTCACGCCGAGCGCGGCCGAAAAGGGCGCCACGAGCACGAGGAGGCGCACGACGAGATTCACGGTTACGCGCAAGACTGCGAAGGCGTTTCGAGCGCCGTGGGCGAACACATCGCGGAGGCGAGGTCGCTTCCCGCGCAGGGCCGTGAGCACGATCTCCATCAGACAGGCCTGCTCGAGGGCCGTCACCCCGATGAGCAAAGCGAGGACGAGGACCAGCGCCAGGGCGCCGATCCTCGTTGTGAAGAAGAAAAGGGCGATGTCGACGTCGGCGACAGCGGTCGTCCCGGTGCGCCGGATCAGCAGGCGCATCAGTACGAAGATCAACGGGGTCAATACCGCAAACGCGATCGCCTTGTAGACGATGTCGCACGCGGCCAGCGTCCGCCAGGCTCTCAGGACGGAACGATCGCTGGCGCTGGCCATGTCGCTAGGCTGTTACTTCGACGCCGCGACCGAAATCACGAGGGCCTTGGTGTGGGTGACGACCACAACGTCCCCGACCTTCACGTTCTTGAGGTTCTGCTTGTGACGGACACGGAAACTCAGGACGTCGCCGTCGGCGGTCTTGACCGTCACCGCGGGCGTCGCCAGGTCGATCGCCTCGATGGTCACCTTGTCGACGGTCATTGTGATCGCCGCCCCTCCGGGCTTCGAGCCTTCAATCGGCGCGGCGGCGACGGCCTTGCCGGTGGGCGTGTCGGCTCCAGGGGCCTCGATTTCGTAGGCGACCGATTCGTAGTACTCGGCCGTGACCTTGTCTCCGACCTTCAGCTCGTCGAAGCGAACGACGCTTTCGTCCACGGGGAAGGTCGTGAGCTCGCCCTTCGGGCCTTTGAGCGTCACGATTCGATTCGTGCTGTCGATGGCCTCGATCGTGGCCTTGACCGTCACCTTGTCCTTGACGACGACCGGTTTCGGAAGCGCGGTGTCGGCGGCAAGCGCGGAGCCGGCGAGGGCCAGGAAGAGTCCGGAAGCAACGAGGACGCCGAATAGTTTTCTCAAGACGATCTCCTTTTGAACGCGGTAGGTGTGTTTGGCGAGAATGGTGTCTGAGCACTCGGAACGAACCGAACGCTTGCCGCGTTCTCTAGTCGCCGGCCGCAGCCGCCGCGCCGGGAACCAGCGGGATGTTGACCGCCGTGATGTCGCCCGTGTCGTTTTCGGCGTAGATGAAAACCGACGGGCTGCTTCCGCCCGACCACGATTTGAAGATTTTCGCCGGCACGGTGACGTTTCCGGAGACGCTGACGCTGCCGCCTGCCGAGATCGTGTTGTCCCCGAACCGGCCCCACACCTTTTCGTTATCGGAGAAGTCACGAAGCAGAATCTTGCCCGACACATCATCGGGGCCGTTGTTCAGGATCGTGGCGGAAAAATCCAGGTTCACGGTCCCGTCGTCGGACGGGGTGACGTTTTGGACCTGATACGATCCGCCAAGTTGCAGTTGGGCCTTCGGGTTGTCCTGGGCGAGCGAGGATGTCGAAGCTCCCCCTGCTACGGTCAGCCCAAGGATGGCCAAGGTCAAAACGCGCATCGTCATCATCGTTGTTCCTCCTGTTGGGCCTAACGCACCGTCAGACGCTGCGTTCCGTGCGCAATGAGGTCGCCGTTGGGTTGTGTGACGGTAACATTGAGCTGGTAGTCGCCCGGCGCGAGCGAGCCCGCCGGAACCGTTTCGAGCATGTCCATGCAGGAGATGCTCTTGCCGCGGGATTCCAGCTTGAGCGGCAACGGCTTGGTCGCATAGGCGCTTTCGCCCTTCGCGGTCATGAAGCTGCGCGACACGATGACATCGTCCGGCAGCGGGTTTTTGCCTGAAACGCAAGCGCTCCAGAAGAACAAGAGCTCGTCTTTTTTGTCGATCTCCTCGACGATCAACGGCTCGAAGCCGTTGTTGGGGCCCAACGCCTTCCCGAGGCGCGTGCTCTCGACTTTGTCCTTGGGGTTGGCTCTCATGAACACGCCACCGGGGACGACGCGGCCCATGACCGGTCCGCGGAGGATCAGGAGGTCGTCGATCACCATGGGGACGACGAACTCGCTCTGCGCGCTGACGAGTTCGTTGCCGCCGCCGGATTCCGTGAGCACGACGGTCAGGTCGTACTGCCCTGATTTCAGCGCGACGTCACCCAGAAGCGTGACGGAACGCGACGTGCCGCCGCCGGGCGCGGGATCGACGTGGATCTTTCGCTTGTAGTCGTTGAGGGACTGATTGCCGAGTCGGACGACCGCTCTCACGTCGAAGTCGGCGCCCTGCGCGCCGACGGGCGCAGGAAAATTCACCGCGAGGATGGTGTCCCACTTGTTCACTCCCGAGGGAACGGCCGAAAAGGCGAACGACTTGACGAGAGGACGTTCGAACGGCCCCGGATCGACGTACGCGGCCGCGGCCCGAGCCTGCAGCTTGGCCGCTTCGGTGAAGATCTGGACCTGCCCGGGAGTGCGGACGGACAATCCTTTCGGTTTCACCTCCACCCTGAGTGTTTGCGGGTCGATGGTCTCTGAAGGATCGACCGACGCCGCAATCGTGTACCGGCAGGACATGTCGCGCTGTGCCCGACGATAGGGGAGGCTGATGTCGTTCCCGAGAATTTGCATGCGCCCACCCGTCTCGTTGCTCAGCCGCACGAGCGTTTCGCCGGCGCCGCCCGCGGTGCTGATCAGGTCGGGCTGGGCCCCGTAGATCGAGGCAAGCGCCGCCGATGCGTGCGCGGCAACGTTTTGGTGGTAGATGTCCATCATCGAGCTGCCGACGGTTGCCGCCTCGGAGAAATAGACCACGGCCTTGGAGCCGTCGTAACTTCCCAGGACGTCCATCAACGTGGAGATATTCCGGAAGTAGCTCGCCCCGGTGCTGCCGATGGGAAATTCCTTGGGCCACAACGAGTTATCGTGCTTCATCCGGGAGAGCGCTCCGACGAGCTGCCTGATATCCGACGTGAATTTCTGCTCGACGCGCACCTCGGAGGTCAAGGCGACGATCATGACTTCCTCTTCGGGAGTCTTGGAATTGCGCAACATCCACTCCGCGGCCTCGAGGACCTGAGGGCGCATCGTCACGGTGAGGAACGTGTAGTCGAATGCGAACACGACGCGCCGCTTCGTCCCGGGGGCGATCGGCGCCGGAATCTCCTGCCCGTTCTTGAGCGGAACGGGGTCGGCCATGGCGCCGACCGGGCAGTCCACGTCGATGGTCGTGATCGTGACGGGGGATCCCGCGATCGTCATCGAGAAGTCGTCTTTCGTCAGTCCAGGGACCGTTTTTCCTTCTTTGTCCACGACGAGCGCGCCGACCTGAACGACCGTGACCTGGACCTTTTCTTGAGCTCCCGTTGCCGGCGCGGGCGCCGTCGGTTGCTGGGCTAACAGGGGGGCGGAAAGAACGAGCGCAACGACCGGGACGCAGCTCAGATTTGAAAGTCTCACGGCGATCTCCAGGGGCCGACGGGGCACCGAAAATAGGCGTGGATACTAGCACTGTCCTGGGGTTCTCTTCGACTCTGAGGCTCCCGTTCTACGATGTGCGCTGAGGGTTCGCAGCGGCTGGAGACGGCAACGTGAGAAGATCGAAAGTCATGGCGAGCGACCTTTTCCTGGCTCGGCTCCCCATCCCGGCCTGCTCGGTCCTCCCTCAGGGAGCCAAGGCGCCCACTTTCGGCGGGATAACGGAAGCGGGCGCCGCCGAGTGACGGAGCCCGACGTCGCGCTTACCGATTTCGCGATTGCCGTCGAGTGCGGCGTGTTCGCGATCGCCTGCATCCTTCGAGCTCACTCGCGATGGCGCGACGTCTTCACGGCCGTGTTCGCGCTGACGGCCGTCGCAGCGGCGGCCGGCGGTGTCCTCCATGGATTCGCCTCCGACCCGGCGTCTTTCGGTTATCGCGTGCTCTGGCCCCTGATCCTGCTCGCGATCGTCGGGTCGTCCGTGGCCCTGGCGCTCGGCGCGTTAGAACTCCTCGACGCGGGGTCCCGATTGCGCCGCGCGGTCTGGGCCGTTGCGCTCGCCTTCGGCGTCGCCGTCCTGCTCGGTGCCCAGTCGTTCGCGCTTGCGGTTGGCGCGTACGTGCCGGCGAGTCTGTTGCTCGCGTACGCCTTCGCCAAGCGGTACCGCCGCACACGAGAAAAGCGGGCGGCGTGCGGTGCCGCCGGGCTTCTCCTCGGCGTCGCCGCGGGTGGGTTGCAACAGATGATCTTCACGCCGTGGCCGGGGAGGGTCAGCCCCAACGCTTTCTTCCATCTGCTGCAGTTGTTGGCGCTCGCGTTGCTTTTCGTTGCGAGCACGGACCGGGACGCGCCGAACCCTCAGGCGGATTGATAGCGCGAAACGACGACGGTCACGTTGTCGGGGGCGCCGCGCTCGAGTGCACGGTCGATGAGCTCGCGGCATGCGGCTTCGGCGGAAGTCGCCGCGGCGAGGATCGAGGCGATCTCGTCGTCCTTCACCACGTCGTAGAGCCCGTCCGAACACAGAAGCACGGTGTCCGCGGACTCGAGTTTCACGCGATGGACGTCGACGTCCGTCAGGGGCACGCCGCCGCCCAAGACGTTCGTGAGCACATTTCGCAGCCGGTGGGTCGCCGCTTCCTCTCGGGTCATCATCCCGGCGTCCACGAGCTCTTGCACTCTGGTGTGATCCCGGGTGAGCTGCTTCAGCGATCCGTCCCGGCACAGGTAGGCGCGCGAGTCTCCCGCGTGCGCGAGGAAGAAGTCGAAGCCGAGGCTGTAGGTCAAGGTCATGGTCGTTCCCATGCCTCTAAGGTTGGGATCGATGCGTGCGCGTTCGTCGAGGAGCGAATCGAGGCTGCGGTAGCGGTCGCTGACCCGGTCCAGAATCCTCGCCGCGCTCTGATCGTCCACCCTCATGACCCAGTCGGGGGTGTCGAACAAGAGGTGGAAGAACACGATGATCGCGGTGCGGCTCGCGACCTCGCCGCCGGCGTGGCCGCCCATGCCGTCGGCGACGACGGCCACGTGGCCCGCCTCCTCGAGGCGGTCCGGCAGTTCTCCGGCGGGCAGGCTCGTCGCGATGGTTTGCGAGAAGCGGCCGAGTCTTCCCAGATAGAAGTGATCTTGGTTGTCCACGCGGACCTTTCCGCGATCGGACATTCCGAAAGCGTCGACCGTGACCGCCGCGTAGGGAAGCTCGGACACGTCCGTCGTGCGGCCGAGTGCCGTCGCGCGAAGTGGCGGGGGGATGGTGTCTTGATCATCCGGGTCGAACATGCGCTGAGACTAACATGAGGAAGGGGCGTGGCACGAGAGGGCACACTCTGGCGCCACCCGGAACGGGCGGGTGGCCCCCCGCGGGAAAGGGTAGAAACGTGATCGACCGGACCCTAGGCAATCCTAGGGAAGAAACCGCGCGCGATGCTCGGGCGGGGGAACCGGGCACGCGTCGTAGCGGCCGTAGACGCGGTAGCGCGTCTTTGCGACCGAGTCGTAGATCGCATCGCGCAGCGCGGCGGGGACGATGCGCGCGAGTGACGCCAGCACGGCCCACCCGCCGCCGAGATGCCGCGCCATCGCCAGTGCCGCGGCCGAGCGTGTGAACGCTCTACCGTTCGCGTCGATCCAGATCATCGAGTCGATGCCGGCGAGTTCCGGATGCTCCGCGAGGACGGCCGCCGCCGTCCCGCCCTGCAGCGGCGCGAAGCGCGACGCCCCGCTTTTGTCCCGCTTCAGCACGATCCTCATCGCGCCGTTGCACAGGGCACAAACGCCGTCGTAGAGCAGCAGCGGTCCCTCGGCGGAAACGGCGGTCGTCATGACCCCGATGATACAGAGCCGACTGCGGCGACCATGATCGGGTAAAGTCGTGCGGTCATTCGGGGAGGACCGTTGAACGAGAGCTTCACGACGAAAACCGCCGCCATGCGCACGCCTCGACGTTGGCTTCTCGTGCTCGTCCTCGGCGTCGTCGCGCTCGGTGCGCTCGCAGGCACCTTGTTCCTGCCCTCGGTGCAGCGTTACCTCGTCATGCGGTTGTTCCCCACCGGGCCTGGGAGGTCTCTCGAGTTTGCGGCTCTCGAGGTCGGCGCCGGTCACACCCATGTGCGCGATCTTCACCTCGACTGGAACGGCCTGAGGGTCGTCATCGGCGAGGCCGACGCGCGCTACGGTTTCTTCGACGTCATCGCCAGAAAAACGGCGCGCGTCGATCGCCTGTGGGTGCGCGATTTGGTCGTCGATGTGCGGTCGATCGTGGGCACAGACCCGGATGCGGCCGGAGAGCCGTTCCGATTCGAGGGGCTGCGCCCCCTGGCGCGTCTGCCCTTTCGATGTGTCGTGACGGACGTCGATGTCGAAGCGGAGTTGCTGACCCCGGCGCCAAGCGGGGCGACGGCGCGGCTTCACGCGATTGTCTCCGGCCGCGACATCGCGCCGGGGGCTACCGGCGAGCTGAAAGCCGACGTCGAGGTGAGCCTCGAGACCGCGGACGCGGTGACCAACGTCCTTGCCGGAACGGGGGTTGTTCGCGTTCACCAGAGCGACGTGGGCATGTTCGACGTCCTCGAGTTCCAAGGCGAGGTTCATCCCTCCGATTCGGGCGTTCGCAAGGGCGCCGGCTTTTCCGCGCAGGCCGCGTTCGATCTGACCGCGACCGACGAGTCCTACCGCGCCGCCTTCACGACCGGAGGAGCGGCGGCACGGGAGGTTCTTGGCCTGAGTGCTTCCCGCCGCGTCTCGGACGGCCACGTCGCTGGAACGTGGACGGCGCAACTCGACGCGGGCCAGGTGGACCCCTACCTCTCGGGCTTTGCGCCGCCGGAGTTCGCTCTGAGCGGCAACGGCACCTTCGACATCGATCCCGCAGAACGGACCGCCGCAACTCAATCGCGATTCGAGGCTTCGGCATCGCGTTGGGACCGGCTCCACTCCGCGCTGGCGGCGTTCGGTGCGTTGCGGTTCGATGCGGAGGTCGCGGCCGATTTCGCTGGGCCGCGTATCGAGGTGCGATCGTTCTCGGCGCGGGTGGCGCCGGCCGGTGCACCGCCTGTCCTCGAGATCGGCGCCGATCAGTCCTTTGGCATCGATACGAAAGCGAGGGCGTTCGAGGCTTCCCGTTGGGGGGCGCCGCTTGCGCACCTGCGTCTCCAGAACGTTCCCGCCGCGTGGTGGGGAGGAGCGGGGACGGCGGTCGAGCCGTTCGCCGGGACGCTGCAAGGGGCCCTGGAGTTGACCGCGGACGACCCGAACCGGATCCGCGTTCGTTCGACGGAGCCTCTTTCGCTCGCGGGATTACGGGTGCACGCGGCCGCTGGCGATCTTGGCCCTCTGTCGGCGCGCGCGAGCGTGGACGCGACGATGACGGCGGAAAAAATAGAAGCCGCGCTCGCCGGATGCCGCGTCTTGTTCGCCAACACGAGTTGGCTGGCCTTCGACGGTTCGTTCGCCATGCCGCGCGACGGCCACCTCGTCGCGACGCTTTCCGGCAATCTGGCGGTGCACGCCGTGGCGCTGACGCGGCTCATTCCCGAAATCGACGCCGTGCGCTCCCGCGGGACATTCGGACTCGACCTCCCGGCCGCCACGCTTTCGCTCGTCGAAGGCGCCGTGTCCGTCGACGACGGCGCGGGTCGGAAGATGGTTGAAGGCTCCGTCTCCACCGTGCAACCTCTGATCGTCGGCCTTCAAGACTTCGAGCCGCGCTGGAGAGAGTGCGAGCCCGATGAGCTGCGGCTCAAGGTGGATGGCTTTCCCGTCGCCTGGCTCAGCCGCTACCTCCCTCAAATTGCCATCACGTCGGGAACGCTTCACGGGAGCCTCCTCGCCACCGTCGCACCCGACCGGTCGGTTCGCATCGCGGGAGACGCCCCCTTCGAAATCCGCGAGACCGACTTGGTCTGGGGCGATCTCTCGGTGCTCACCGACGCGCACCTCGAGGTGTCGCCCTCGATCGTCCTGTCGCCGGCAACGACCGAGGTCGAACTGAGTCCTATCGCGTACCGGGACAAGCAGGGGAATCGCTTTGAAGGAGCCATTGGCGTACGCACCGCGCCCGGCCTGGCCGACGCGGCCTTCACGGTCGACTTCCGCGCGTCGTTTCCGTCTCTGACCGGGCGGATCGGAAACCTCGGAGACATGGAGGCGCATGCGGCGGGGACGTTCGATGCCCCGGCACGTGCGCTGAAATTCTCCACCGCGTCTTTCGATTCCAAGGATGAGGACGGGCGTTCGTACCTCAAAGGGACGAGCCTGCAGCCGTTCACCGTGGGGATTGCGAAGTTCGAGGTCACTCCGAGCGGAGATTCGAGCGACCTCTTCCGGGCGACGTTCATCCCGCTCGAGATCGAGAAGCTCTTCCCCGAGGCGCTCGGGTTCACGCTGACGGGCCCTCTCCCGTCCGGCGAGGCGGTGATCTCGGCGAGGGAGGGCGGACTCTTGTTCCACGCGCCTAAGCCTCTCGAATTCGGCCCAGTGACGGTGCACCGCAACGGCTCGCCGTTTCTCGACCGCGTCCGATTCTCGGTGCTCCCGGAAGTCGAGTACACGGCCAAGGGCATCCGCTCGCGAGAAACGCTCATCCAGATCTCATCCGCCGGGAAACCCATCGGGAGCATCGCGACCCGTGGCGTGTTCGACATCGTGGGGCGCGATCCCGAACGAACGATCGAGACGACCGTGGACGCTTTCGCCCCAGCGTTATTCGACCAGCCGGTGGGACAGGGCCTTCCGGGTTTCGACCGCGGCGCGCTCGCAGCGTCCTGGCGTGTGGTCCTCGGGTCCTCCCGGCGGGCCGAAATCGGGATCTCCCTTTCGGACGTCGTGCGCCGCGACGGTCTCGTCGCTCCCGACCTCGACTTGCGGGTACGCCTCGACGAGGACGCGAATGGCGGGATCAACATCGACGTCCCCATCCGGTTGACGACGCCCGAGCGGACCAGCGACGTGTCGGCGCGGGGCCGGCTGACCTCGGAAGCGCGCGGGGCCACTCTCGAGCTGTCCCTCGATTCCGACCGGATCGTGGTCGAGGACGTGGTGCGGCTCGTCGATGTGTTCTTGCCGCAAGGCACGGCCGATCAGACGGTAAGCGCGCCAAACCTGCTGACGCGGTTCGGTCCGGAAGACGGCGTGGCCCTGTGGGATCGCCTCCATGGCCGGGTCCCGATCCGCTTCCGGTCGATCGAGTTCGACCGGTACGCGCTGGAGGACGCCCAAGCGACCCTCGTGTCGACGAGCTCGAAGCTCGCGGTGGAAGGACTCGGCGCGAGTTTCCTCGGCGCGCGCCTCGCCGGTCGCGCCGCCTTCACCTTCGACGACTCGGTCGCGCCGCCCTACGGCGTCGAGGCGGGTCTCGAAATCACCGACCTCGACCTCGGCCGGATCTTCACGACGGTGAATCCCTCCCGGCCGCCGACCCTCGAAGGGCGTTTTCGGCTCGACGCTGAGATCCAAGGAGCGGGCTCCGATCCGGTGACGGCGCTACTCGAGGGCCGCGGCGAGATCCGAGCGGAAGGAAACGACGCGGTGTTTCGCGGCCTTGGCCCGGAAGCGAAATCCGCGTCCAGGCTGGTCCGCGCCGCGGGAGCCCTCACGTTCTCGAAGGAACTACGCGCCGTGGGCCGGTTGATCAGCGAGCTCCAGGCGCTCCCCGTGCGCGAGGCGAGCGTGAGTCTCGAGCGCGAACCCGCCCGAGGACTCGTCGTCAACGCGTTGGACCTGCGTGCGGACGATCTTCTGGTGCACGGCACGGGATCGATCCGGAGGGAGCCCGGCGTGCCCTTCGTCGATCGACACCTCCGCCTCGACGTGGAACTCGCGGCAGCCGGGGACGCCGCCATCGTGTTCCGTGGTCTCGGGCTCCTGGGCGAGAAGGCCGCCGAGAGTGGCTACCGCCCTCTCGACCGCGTCCTCTCCGTGGGCGGGACGGTCGGCGAGCCCGACGCGAGTGCCTTGTGGGAGATGTTCGACGAGGCCGCCGCACAGGCCAAGGGGAGTTTCGGCCTGGCCCTCCGGAAGGTGATGAAGAGCGTCAGTCGGTAGAGCCTTTCGGGCCGGCACCCGGCTCCGGTTCCGCCGGCGCGAGAGGCCCCAATGACTTGATGAGGTTTGCGAAGGGGGTTCCCTCCAGAAACGTCCGGTCGCGCAATGCGTCCACCGCCACCCAAGTGGGGTGAATGTTGTCGTAGGCGTCGCCCTCCCCCGTGCCCACCCAGCCCCCCCATCCCCCATCGGGAAGTTGCCTCTGCAGAAGGAAGCGCGTCCCCTGGCAGACCATGTCGTCGTTTTGCTCATCGAAGCCGAGAGTGCGAAACACGTCCACGAATTCCGCGATCATCTCGACGCTGCCGTGGCGGAAGGCCGATGCGAACTGACGTCTCAAATAGCCGTAAATTGGGCCCAGATCTTCGGGCGAAAGCCTGAGGCGCGAATAGTCGGAGAGCACGAACGCGACATGGGTTGCCAGATAGGCATCGTCTTCGAATTCCGAATGGCCCTCGGAACGGTCGTCGTCGTAGCGGATGAAATCGCGCGCGAGGACGAAAGGCAAGACCTTGCCGAGACGGAACGTCGTCAGCGGAAGCTCGGGGTAGGCCAGAGCGGCCTTGTCCGCGATGTAGCTGTCGATCAGGAGCGCGTAAACGTCCTCCCCCGAAACCCGGTCGAGGTGTTTCAGGTCGAGCGCATAGATCGATTCCCGCGTCGGCAAACGTTTGAGGAGTTGACTGACATGCGTGAGCAACGGTTCGGTCGGAATCTGAAGGACCGCCGCCTCCGACAAGAGCCAAAGAGCCTCGAACAAATCGTTTCTCGTGGGGAGAGGACTCTCCGAGTAGAAAGGAGCAACGCGTCCGGCCTCGTACCTTGTGAGGGGGAGTGCCAGATTGCGGACGGTGGCGCTGCGGGCGGTGAGTCCTCCCAGGAAGATCGCGGGCGCATCCGTGCCCAGCACACGAAGGTTATCCTCGCTTTCGAGGAACGCGGCCATCCAGGCCATCCCCTTGACGACGGCCTGCTCTCGTTGTTCCGGGAATCGGGCGCGTTCGCGCGCCGAGCAGCGCTTGTGCACGAAGGGTGAGGCTGCCATTCCCGGATCCGATGCGCCGACGAAAAGCAGCGCGACGACCAGCACCAAGACGGAGTGCTGCGATCGGAACCCGAGGTGGAGGCCTCTCATGACCGGCGTATCATACGCGCCGCCGCGATGGATGATCGGAGTGCCCGGATGGCGTCTCGTGTTTCGAATCGCATCGGCAAGCTCGCACTCCCCTTGGTCGCGGGGTCGCTCGCCTCGCCCGTCTGGGCGCATGCGCAAAGCGGCCAGGCCGCCGGATTTCTCAACGGCATGAGCCACCCCCTCTCCGGTCTCGACCACGTGCTTGCGATGGTGGCCGTTGGACTGTGGGGGGCGCAGCTCGGAGCGCCGGCGATCTGGTTGCTGCCGGTGACGTTTCCGATGGTGATGGCGTTCGGCGGTTTCCTCGGTCTGGTCGGCGTGCCGATCCCCGGCGTCGAGCTCGGCATCGCACTCTCGGCGATCCTGCTCGGGACGATGGTGGCCTCTCAGGCTCGACCGCCGTTGTGGCTGGCGGCGACGCTCGTCGGTTTCTTCGCAATCTTTCACGGCCACGCTCACGGCACCGAACTGCCGGCGGGCGAGAACGGCCTGCTGTACAGCGTCGGTTTCGTGATCGTGACGGGCTTTCTGCACGCGACGGGGATCTCGATCGGCCTGATTCACCGTTGGCGCTCCGGGCGGATCGCGCTGCGCGTCGCGGGTGTGGCGGTCGCCGCCGCCGGGACGGTTTTCCTGTGGCGGGCGTTGTCGTGAAACGGCGGCTGCTCGTGGGCGTTGCCCTCGTCTTGTTCTCGCTGTGGCCGGGTACCGCGCAGGCGCATCTCGTCACCACCGGACTCGGCCCGGTCTATGACGGCATCTCGCATCTGTTCCTGTCGTTCGACGATCTCCTCCCGGTCGTGGCCATGGCGCTTGTGGCCGGCCTCAACGGGCCGGCCGCTGGCCGGCGCGCGCTGTTCACGCTGCCCTTGGCCTGGCTCGCGGCCGGAGCGGCCGGGTATGCGAGCGGAGTCGCGCCGCTACCGGCGGGCGTCGCGTCGGTATCTCTTCTGCTGCTCGGGATCTTGACCGCGGCGGATCTGAAGCTCCAGCCTACCGTCGTGACGGCCATCGCGATGATCCTCGGGATCGTCCACGGCTGGTCAAACGGCGCGAGCATCGCCGCCGCGGGCCGCGAGGGGCGCGGGCTGATCGGCATCACGATCGCGATCTTCGTGCTCGCTTCGCTTGCGTCGGCTCTCGTCGTTTCGTTGCGTCGGCCGTGGGCGCGGATCGTGGTGCGCGTCGCCGGCAGCTGGATCGCGGCGATCGGTTTGCTGCTTCTCGGGTGGACGCTGAGCGGCCGGAGCTGACCGCGCTAGTCCCCTGCAGACAACGTCATTTCCGAGGGCACGAGTTCCGAACCCTGTTTCTTGCGCTTGACCGGAGCGGGATCGGCGATGGTCACCCGCGAAGTCTCGAGACCGCCGGGCCCGGTCAGCGCGGCAACGATCGCCGTGGCGCGGGCGCGGGCTAGGTCGTCAAGCGCGGCCTGCGAGACGTCGTCGGCTGCCATCAGCTGCGAGCGGAGTGAGTCAAAGAAACCGGGGGCGTCGGACAGGAACTTCTGCCGCTCGGCTTCGAGGCCCTCGGGTGAGAACGTCTCGGAGTAAAGTGCCTGCAGAATCTTCTCGAGGTCCGGCGTGCCCTCGCGCTTGGCTTCGATCCGGTGCTCGAGCCGTGCGCGGCGGATCGCATTGACGTCCGTGACCGGATCGAAGCGGCCCTCGACCTCGAGCGTAAGCTCCGCCTTTTGCGAAAGTTCCGCTCCCATCTTCGCGAGTTTCTCCTGCTCCGGCGCGGGGAGGTCGCCTTGGCCGGAGGCGAAGCCGACGAGCTCGAGGTCTTCCTTGTCCGCGCCGAAAAGGCGCCCGATCGCGACGAACGGCGCCTTGGCGACGTTGCCGAGGATCGTCTTGAACGCCTGCCAGAAGACGGCATTGTAGTTGAAGTCCGGCGAGTCGATCGTTCCCTCGATGGGGACCTCGAGGTCGATCTTCCCGTCCTTGTCCTTGAGGAGCGCGATGGCCAAGCGCACCGGAAGGCCCGGATGACTCGCCCCCTCCACCTTCGGTCCGAGGATTAGATCCTTCGCGACCACTCGGTGTTCTCCCACGAGGCGGCCATCTTGGATGCGGTACCGCACGTCCACGTCCAGGCTGCCTCGTTCGATCGAGTATCCGGCGAACTGCGCCGCATAGGGCGTCAGCTCGGGCATGTGGACGCCTCGGAAGATGACCCCGACATCGGTCGATGCGAACGGCGCTCCGACGTGGAGCGTGCCGTCCGACTTGAAATATCCGGTGTCCGCAATCCGCCCCTCGACGTCGAGCCGCGCCGCGGCGGCGGCCGTCGTTGAGAGATCCTTGATCGTGCCGTTGATTGAGTGGATCTTGGTGTCGAACGGGAGGATCAGGCTCTCGTCGGTGAACTCGGCGCTCGCGTTTCTGATAGCGATCGACCGGATGGCCAGATCGAGCGGTTCGCTTGGCGGCGGCGGACCCCCCGGAGTCCTTTTGGCTTCGAAGATCTGCTTGATGTTGACGTTTCCGTCGTGGTCGATGTCGAGATTGACGAACGCTCCGTCGAGCTCGAGCTTCGCGATCTGGATCTTCTCGGGGAAAATCGTCAGGCTGGCCCCGGTGGCCTCGGCTCGATCGCAGGCGACGATGCGGTCGAGTCCAGCCCCCGCGATCTGGAGGTCATGAACCTCGATCGCGCCATCGAACCGGATTCTGGGCGATCCCATCCCGACGTGGAGCTTGCCGGACGCGGCCGCCACGCCGCGGCGTATGTCCGCCCATGGAAAGTGGATTGTGTACGGATTGTACGGCTTCAGATCCAGGCCCTGCGATTTGATCGTGAGATCGGCGGCCGGCGGGTCGGCGACGACGGTTCCCGAGGCACTGGCCTCGCCTGCGCCGTTGACGCGCGCCGAAAGTGTCGTTTGGATCGGGGCCTTCAAATCGCTGGTGATGTTTTCGAGCTTGACGGCGACCTCGGTGAGATCGACGACGACGTTCGGCTGGAACGACCGGTCTTCGACGTGCGCCGACGCCTCGAGGATCTCGACGACGCCGACCTTCGTGGTCCACGGCTTGCTCTCGCTCGACGGGGCGTTCGCGGTCGCGGGGATCGCCGCCTGCCAGTTCACGGTCCCGTCCTTGTCGAGCCACGCCAGCGCGCGCGGCCCCTTGACGCGGATCTCCTTGACCTCGGCGCGCGCTTCGGGCCAGTGGAACTCGGCGCCTGTGACCTCGACCAGCGGCACCGCCAGCCAATCGTCACCGCCGCTTCGCGGCCGCACGGCGAGGTCGCGGACGCCGGCGCTCACGTCCGTGACGGCCACCGAGATCGCTCCGTCCGTCCCCTTGCGGACATCGTATGCGCAGCGCAGGTCGGCCTTGCCATCACGGATCGTGAGGGGGTTCGCGGCGCCGACGTAGTCCCAGATGCGGGGCAGCCGGAGGTCGCGGAGTTCGACCGTTCCTTCCAAGCGAAGCGGATCCACCGTCTGCCGTCCCGACCAATGCAGTTGGGCGCCCCCTTCGAATCTGAGCGTGATGCTGTGGTCGCCGCTTTCGTCCGGGATCGTCGTCAGTTCGTGGAGCTCGAGGTCGAGTGGGCCGAACGCTTCGACGAATTGCGGCGAGCGCGATTCGTCGATGAATTCCACCGCGCCGCCGCGCACCGTGAAGTGGTCGACGAGAACCCGGGGATGCGGCGACGCAGGGGCGGCCGACGTGTCGTCGGCTCGCTTTTCGAGAAGATCGGCGATGCTCAGACGCCCGTCGGCGGCGATGCGCGCCACGGCTCGCGGCCCTTCAATGACGATCTCCCGGAATCTCCAGGCTCGCCGGAAGACTCCCGAGATCTGGAAGTCGGCGAGGAGACGGTCGACGTGGACCAGGTCGGCGCCGTCATCGTCCTTGAGGTCGATCCCTTCAACGATGGCGGCAAACGTGAACGGGTTGAAGCGCACGCCCGCGACCGTCGCCTCCCGATGCAGCATCGCACGCGCCTGCTTGACGATCTGCGTGCGCGCGATCCGCGGCACGCCCCAGAATCCGACGATGGCGTAGAGCGAGACCGCGGCCGCGGCCGCCGCAACCCGGACCTTCCAATTCCACCCCGGCATCCGCACAGCTAAAACCGGTAGTAGCCGACGAACTGGATCTGGCTCGACGATCCGCTCTGGCCATCGAGATTCGTGCGGCTGCCCCAGATGTACTCGAGACCGACGTCGATGCGCGGGCTGGGCGAGAAAATGAGATTCGCGGCGTAACGCTGCGTGCGCTTGTAGGCGTCCGCCGGCTGGAACGACGGATTGTCGACGTAGACCCAACTCGCGATGAGGGACGATCTGAGGTTCATGGTTCGTGTGAACTCCCACTTCCGCCACATGTGTTGGTAGCCGAGGTACCAGCCCAGCACCGGAAGCGCGTGGAGGGACCCGTCCGCCGGGTCG
>JAQBEH010000127.1:0-7871 GCA_032124015.1 Acidobacteriota bacterium | reverse complement strand
GATCATCCCCGACACCTTCGTCGACGACGCCGACGTCGTGGTCGAGGGGAACCGGCGCGCGGACGGCGTGTTCGAGGCGACCACCCTTCTGGCCAAGTGCCCGTCGAAATACGAAGCGGCCGCTGGCGACGGTGCCGACCCCAACGGCACGCAGTGATGTCGATGCTCGGCCACTTCGCCCTGTTTCTCGCCCTGGTGTGTTCGGCTTGGGCTGCGACGGCCGCTTGGCTGTCCACGATCTCCAAGGGGCGCGGGCTGCAGCGCAGTGCGGAACGCGGGGTGCTGGCCGCCTGCGGCCTCGTCGCCCTGGCCACTTTTGCGCTCGAGTACGGCTTCGTCACGAACGACTTCTCGTTGGACGCGGTCTATCACTATTCGAGCGTCAACCAACCCCTCCCCTACAAGATCGGCGCGCTGTGGGGAGGCCAGGCGGGGAGCCTCCTGCTTTGGACCTTCATCCTCTCGTCGATGTCGTCGATCGTGGTGCTCACGAACAGCAACAAGAATCGCGCCCTGATGCCGTGGATCATCCACGTGCTCGCGATCGTGATGACGTTTTTCCTGGTTCTCAACAACTTCATCGCGAGCCCTTTTGAGACCGGCCCCCTGCGAGCCGACGGGGTGGGGCTGAACCCTCAACTCAAGAACTACTGGATGATGATCCACCCGCCGACGCTCTACCTGGGCTACGTCGGATTCACGATTCCCTTTGCGTTCGGCATCGCGGCCCTCGTGACGCGCCGCACCGGCGACATCTGGTTCCGTACGACCCGCCGATGGACGATCTTTTCCTGGTTCTTCCTCGGCATCGGGATCCTGATGGGCTCGTTCTGGGCCTACATCGAGCTGGGATGGGGCGGGTACTGGGCGTGGGATCCGGTCGAAAACGCGTCCCTCATGCCCTGGCTCACGGGAACCGCGTTCTTGCACTCGATCATCCTCCAGGAAAAGAAAGGGATGATGAAGGTCTGGAACATGACCCTGATCATCCTCACCTTCTGCCTCGCGATCTTCGGCACGTTTCTGACGCGCAGCGGCATCATTTCGTCGGTCCACTCGTTCGCGACGTCGAACATCGGGCCGGCGTTCGCCTGGTTCCTGGGAATCACCTTGTTCGGGTCGCTCATCCTCCTCGTGCTTCGCTTGGACGATCTCAAATCCGAGGCGCGCATGGAGTCCGTGCTCTCGCGCGAGGCGAGCTTTCTCTTCAACAACATGATGCTCGTCGCGATCGCGGCGACCGTGCTGCTCCTGACGACCTTCCCGCTGATTTCGGAGGCCGCCACCGGACGCAAGGTGACGATGGGGCCGCCGATCTTCAATCTCGTGAACATCCCGTGGGCGCTCACGCTGCTGTTTCTGGTCGGCGTCGGCCCGCTCATCGCCTGGCGCAAGGCGACGGCGGAAAACTTCCGCCGGAATTTCCTGCTGCCCGCACTCGTCGGGATCTGGTCGCTCGTCCTGTTCGTCGTGCTCGAGGGGAGAGCGGCGGTCGACGCCTTCCAGGGGATCTTCCGATCGCTGTTCCGGGCGGACTTCAGCGGTGTTTTCGACTCGATCAAGACGTTTTACCCCCCTCTGTGCTTCGCGCTGGCGGCGTTCGTTTTTGCGACCGTCGTTCTCGAGTTCCACCGGGGCGTGCGTGCGCGCCGCCACCAGTACGGAGAAAACCCGTTCACCGCCTTCGGCCTTCTCGTGTGGCGCAACAAGAGACGTTGGGGCGGCTACGTCGTGCACCTCGGCTTCGTACTCGTGTGCATCGGGGTCGCCGCATCGTCCGCCTACCGGAAAGAGACCGTCGAGATGATCGAGCCCAAAGGCACGATCAAGATCGACGGCTACGCCATGACGTACGACGGCTATCGCCTCGAGGCGATCGACGACTACGTCGCGGCGGTGACCGAGGTGTCGGTCTGGCAGGACGGGCGGTTCGTCGGACGCCTGGAGGCGGAGCAGCGCGCACACCCCAACATGCTCTTCGCGGAGCTACGCGAGGCCTTCGTCCGGGCCAAGGCCATGCGCGGCGGCGACCCGGGCGCCTACAGGGCTTCGGTCCAGGGGATCTACACGCTGATGGACCGCCTCGAGGGCCAGGCGGGCCGGGAAGTCAAAACGCCGTCGACCGAGGTGGCCATCCACAAGAGCTTTTCTCTGGCCTCCCCGCAGCGCTTCGGGGAGGATTTCTACGTCACGCCCTTGGGCGTCGACCCGTTCACCGGCCGGGCCAACTTCCGCATCTTCGTCAATCCGATGGTCAACTTCCTCTGGTTCGGAGGATTCGTGCTGGTCATCGGGGCGTCCTTGTGCGTGTTTCCCGACAAGCGCGAGCGCAAACGCCTCGAGCAGGCGATGGCCATCGACGAGCGCGAGGCGGCATGATCGTCGCCGTCGTCGCTCCGGAAGGCGTCGCTGGAAAAGCCTACGAGTTTGCCGCCAACGCGCTCCTTTGTGATTGCGGCTGCAACCCCCAGTCCGTCAAGGAGTGCGCCTGCGGACGCGCCGAAGAACTGCGCGTGGCCTTGGCCAAAGACGCGGGGGCCGGAAAGTCCGGGGATGAGATCGTCGCCGCGTACGTGGCGAAGCACGGTCAGAAGATCCTCCTCTCGCCCCCAGCGTCCGGTTTCAACCTCATCGCCTGGACCGGGCCCGCGGTCGGCGTCATCGCGGCTACCCTCATGATCGCCTTGATGCTCAGGCGATGGCGCCGTGCGTCGGCCGCGCTGCCGCAAGACGTCGTCCCTCTTCCCTCCGCCGAGGACGGCGCCTACCTCGCCCGGCTCCGCAAAGACGTCGAGGAGGGCCGATGATCGTCGCGTTCATCATCGCCGCGCTGGCGTTGACCGTCACCGTGGTCGTGCTCGCTCCGCTGTTCCGCCCCGATGCGCAGGAGGCGGAACGCGTGTCTTCCGCCCTCTCGGTCGAGCAAGATCTCAGCGCGCGCCACGCGATGGCGCTCGCCGCCTTGAGGGACCTCGAGGACGATCGCCAGACGGGAAAAATCGGCGACGCCGACTATGCGGATCTGCGGGCGAAGTTGGAAAACCGCGCGATCGAGTTGATGAAGAGCCTCGACGGGCTCGCGGCCCAAAGGCGCTAGGGGCCCACTTGAGCTCCGAGTTCCTCGTGGTCGGAACCGGCCTGACGCGGCGGTTCGGTGCCACGACGGCGCTCGACGGCGTGGATCTGACGGTTCATCGCGGGCAGTCGCTGGCGCTGTTCGGAGTCAACGGCGCCGGAAAAACGACGCTTTTGCGCCTACTGTCCGGCGGATTGAAACCAACCCAGGGCTCGCTCGCAATCGACGGTCACGATCCGCGGCGCGCCCCGGATCGCGCGCGCGGACAGATCGGCCTGCTCTCGCACCACACCTTGCTGTACGACGATTTGTCCGCCCTCGAGAATCTCGTGTTCTTCGCAAAGCTCCACGGCTTGCCGCGCCCGGAAGAACGCGCTTGGGGCCGGCTCGAAGAGGTCGGCCTCACGGACCGGGCCCACGAACCGGTCCGCGGCTTCTCGCGCGGCATGCAACAGCGCGTCGCGTTGGCCCGTGCTCTGCTCCACGAACCGTCTTTGCTCCTGCTCGACGAGCCGTCGTCGGGTCTCGACGCGCGCGCCTCGGCCCGGCTCAAAGAAGCGCTGCGCGATGCCGCGACGCGCGGGGCGACCTGGGTGATCGCGACCCACGACGTCGAGGAAGGGCTTGCCCTCTGTCCGCGTTGGATCGCCTTGCGCCGCGGCCGGGTGATCGACGGCGGCACCTCCATCGGCGAGGACGCCGATCGGGTGCGGGAACTCGTTCGGGGCTCCGCGTGAGCGACCCTAACGCCCGCCCTCCGGGGTTCTTTTCGGCCGCGCTGATCATCGCCCGCAAAGACCTGCGCATCGAAGGGCGCACGAAGGAAACTCTCTCGGCCACCGTTTTGTTCGCCCTGGTGGAGCTCGTCGTGTTCGGCTTCGCGTTCGATCTCGACACGATCCGCCGCATGGGCCCCGGAAAGGTCGTTCCCGGGCTCTTGTGGATGACCCTCGCCTTCTCGGCGATCGTCGGATTCACGCGCTCGTTCCGCCTCGAGCGCGCCCGGGAGGCTCTGATCGCCGTTGCGCTGGCGCCCATCGATCGCGGCGCGGTTTTCGTCGGGAAGTGGATCGCCAACTTCGCGCTCTTGCTGATGCTCGAGGCCGTCCTCCTCCCGTTGACCGCCCTCTTTTTCGACGTGAACATCGTCGACGTGGCGGGGCCCTTGGCCCTGGTGGTCCTCCTCCACACCGTCGGCCTCGCGGCCCTGGGCACGTTGTTCGCCGCGGTCGTTTCGAGGCTCGGTCGCGGCGAGGCCCTTCTCGCGACGCTGCTCCTCCCCGCGGCGACTCCCCTTTTTCTTTCGGCGGTGCACTGCACCGCGTCGGTGCTCGAGGCTGTGCCTCTGAGCGCGGATCGAAAGTGGCTTCTTCTCGCCCTGGGACTCGACGTACTCTACGTTCTGGTTGCGATCCTGATCTTCGACGCGATCCTGGAGGAATGATGCGGCGCGGCTACGACGTCTGGATAGCGGTTCTTTTTGCCGCGACGGTGGCCCTGATGCCCGTCGCGTTGTATCTGATCTTCGTGAACGCCCCCGAAGAGAAGGTCATGGGAGCGGTCCAGAAGATCTTCTACTTCCACGTCCCGATCGCCGCGGTGACGTTCCTGTCGGTGTTCGTCCTGCTGGCCGGGGCCGCCGGCTACCTCTGGACGCGGCGCGCGGCGTGGGATCACCTCTCGATCGCATCGGCCGAAGTCGGCCTGGTGTTCTGCACGCTCGTGCTGATCACCGGACCGATCTGGGCCAAGCCGGCGTGGGGCGTCTGGTGGACCTGGGAGGCGAAGCTCACGACAACCCTGATCCTCTGGCTCCTCCTCGCGGGCATCATCCTTTCCCGGGCCTACGCTTCGGCTCCGGAGCAGGGCGCGCGGGTCGCGTCCGTGCTCGGCGTCGTCGCGGCACTGGATGTGCCGATCGTCTACAAGGCGGTCGACTGGTGGCGCGGCCAGCATCCGATCGTCTTCGGGGCCGGCAAGGCGAATCCGCTGGCGCCGGGGATGCTCTCCGCCCTTTTGGTGTCGATGCTGGTGTTCGGGCTCCTCTACGCGCTCCTGGTGGCCGCCCGCATGCGGCTGGCGGCGCAGGAGGATCGTCTGGCCGCGCTCGAAGACGCCGCCTGGAGATCGCAATGAAGAGTTACATCTTTCTGTTTTGGGGCTATCTGGTGGTCTGGGCCGGACTGATGATCTACTTCGTCGTTCTCGGCCGGAAGATCGCGAACGTCTCGCGGCGCCTGGATTCCCTCGAGGCCCGCAACAAACGCGGCGACTCATCCCGCACTACTTGATCGCGTCGTCCAGGGCCTCCACCGGGCCCAGGTCCGCGTCTTCGAGCGCCGCCCGTCTCGCCTGAAACGCCGCGACGAGAGCCGGATCGTCGACGAGCCCACCCGCGCGAAACGTCCGCCACGCGGTGCGCACGGAGGCGTAGTCCTCGTACGTCATGCCATGCGCGGTGAACGCGTTGAACCGTTCGATGCGATAGGTGCTGGTCACGTCGGCCGTCTGCTGCTCGATCTTCCCTGGATAGTGTTCGACGACCGCCTTGGCCGCCGTCCGCGCCGCGAGGTACCCGTCGACGAGACGGACCGCTCGAACGGAATCGTCCCCGCCGCCGACGCTTCCGGGGGCGGCGTTCGTGAGCGCCTTGCGGTATTGGTTGGCGACCACCATCAGGCCCGCCACGCCGATTCCGGAGACAACCAAGAGGGTCACGATGAGACGGGATTCGCGGGTCACGGGAGCATTCTAGCGGCGCTCAGTCGGACCGCTCGCCGCCGCAGGCGTCCACGGGGCGGATCTGGTAGTAACTGGTCGTCGTGGTGGGATCGGTCCAGGTGAGTGTCGGCGTTTCCGCCACGACGCTTCCCGGGGCGTTTGGATTCGATCGGCGGTAGACGCGATACAACGTCGCCCCTTCGCTTGCGTCCCAACTCAACGTGCCACCGCCCGCGCCGTTGCGCGCGAGCCGCACCGAATCCCCGAGACCCGCCATCGCCACTGGGGCCACGATGTCGACGCTCCCCGGCGCCGGGTCGCGATTCCCGAAATCGTCGACGGCTCGGGCCTCGAGGCGATGGGAGCCGGGGGCGAGGACGGGGAATGCGGCAAGAAATCTCGCTTGGGAGAACCCCCACGCCGAGTCGTCGGCGACTGCCTGGATCCACGCCGAGCCGTCGACGCGGACCTCGACGCCGCTGATCCGATTCACGCTGATGCTCGGGTGGGTCGTTCCGGGGTACGTGTTGCGATTCGTCGCCGCGACGACCGACGCCTGACCCGTGAGCACGGGGGCGCCGCAAGCCTGCGCCGGCATCGCGTCCAAGAACGTGTCGGGATCCTGGCCAACGACGTCGATCACGCCGTCCCCGTCGAGATCGGCCCAGCCCACGTGCCTTCGCGTCGCGGCGCACATCGCATCGCCGTTTGCGATCATCACGCAAGCCCCCGCCACGGGGTTGCACACCGCGCAATTCGTGTTGGCGCCGTCCAAGTAGCCACGGTGGGCGCTGCAATCACAAAAGCTCGCCTGGTACTCGTCGAAGGCGTAAAACGCGTGCAGCACCTCGTGGCGAAGCACCATGTCCATCCTGTCGATGCCCCACGCCTGGTTGTCGTACGTCATCACGAGGTGGGGACCGCCGATCCAGCAATAGGCGAAACGTCCGTCCACGAACTTGCCGTCGGTGTCGGCGAGGGAGTCGACGACGAAGATGTTGACGGCCCAATCCGTGCCGTCGGCGCTACGCGTGTCGGAGGCCCAGGCCCGCGAGCGCGCGAAACGGTCGCCGGTCGCATACCCCAGCTTCGTCAGCACGTCCTTGGCCCAGAGGTCCTCCCCCGTCGAACCGTAGGGGTCGGCCGGGTGGCGGATCGGTTCGTACCCGGTGCGCGCCTTGAGGTCGGTACGACCCGGGTAGACGTGATAGACGAAGCGGAGCGAGGCCTGCGGCTCCTGGATCCTGATCCACTCGAGCCCCGAGGCGATCCCCGCGACGACCTCGCCCTCGCGACTCGCCGACCAGTTCTCCGTCGACGCATCGATCGATCCGTCGCTCTCGACGAGAACGACATTGACGCTCACCGCGCCCGCGAGAAACTCGCTCGTGTTCAGTTCAGTGGCTCCGAAGGGCGCACCGAATGTCGTGGCCGCGCCCGCCGGCGGTACGACGCGGCCGCCGCCTTGCACGGCCGCCATCGCCGCGCGAACGGCATCGAGCGACACCGCGGGGGTCGTGAGCGCGTCGTCCTCGGCGGGTTCCGGCACGCCTTGGCTTCGGCCGGGCGGATGGGGCCCCCGGGCAATTGCGTTCCAAGCCTCGCGTCCGTAAGACGGGGCCGATCCCCGACGCAGAGGCGAGACCGTCACTCCGCTCGGGACCAGTTCGCGGACTCCCGGCAGGCGGTCGGCCCGAGACTCGGCATCCGCGGGGAGCACAACAACGAGCACGTCGCCGAACGCGTGGACCACGCGGCCGCCCAGGGCCACGATGCCGGCCGTAGCGGCTTGCCTTCCCGCGGGAGAGGCGTCGTCGAGAAACAACGCGACCGGCTTACGTTCTCGCGTTTGAGGCGGCGCGCCAAACGCGACGCCAGCGCAAAAAACCAGCAAGGACAAGGCGGCAGATTTGCGACTCATCCCGGCAAAACCTAGGGACGGGACGGGCGACGATCCAGCGCTCGTTTCGTCAGATCGACGACGAAATCGAAACCGGCCTTCGGTGCGTCGCTCTAGCGGGGCACAATAGAAGAGGGGTTTGCACGGGGGGATTGGGGTGTTTGAAGGCAGGCG
>JAQBEH010000126.1:0-36146 GCA_032124015.1 Acidobacteriota bacterium | reverse complement strand
CGTCGTCGTGATGCCGGGGGACGGCATCGGATCGGTCGTCGTCCCGGAAGCCGTGCGCGTGCTCCAGGCGGCGGGATTCGACGCCACCTACGTGAACGCCGAGATCGGTTGGAACTGCTGGCTCAGAGACGGTGATGCGCTCCCCCGGTGCACCATCGACCTTCTCGCCGAGCACAAGCTCGGACTGCTCGGCGCGATCACGTCGAAGCCACCTGCCGCCGCCGAAGCCGAACTTCCCACCCACCTGAAGGGCCGAGGGCTGAAATACGCGAGCCCGGTTTTGAGTCTGCGCCAGCACTTCGGCCAGGACATCTGCCTGAGGCCGTGCCGAAGCTTTCCGGGGAACCCGACCAACTTCGTGCGGCGCCTGGCCGACGGTTCGTACGAAGAGCCCGCGCTCGAGATCGTCGTCTTCCGGCAAAACACCGAAGGGCTGTACGCCGGCATCGAGTGGACCGATCCCCCCGCCGACGTGCGGCGTGCCCTGGCGCTACACCCCAAATACGCGCCCTTCGCAAATGTCGTGGGGCGTGACCTTGCCGTCACCGTGCGCGTTATCACGCGCGAGGCGTGCAGGAGGATCCTCGACGCCGCGTTCCGATTTGCCGCGGAGCATGGAATCGCGAACGTGACGCTCGCTGAAAAGCCGAACGTGCTGCGCGAGACCTCGGGACTCTTCGAGGAGGTCGCCCGCGAGGTCGCCCGTGCGTGGCCGCAGATCGGCCTGTCGCTCCTGAACATCGACGCCGTCCTCATCGATCTGGCGCGCCGCCCGGAAGGCCAGCGCGTCATCGTCGCGTCGAATCTCTTCGGCGACATCCTGTCGGACGCCGCAGCCGGGCTGACCGGCGGTCCCGGCTTCGCCTGCTCGGCCAATCTCGGCGACGACGTTGCGATCTTCGAGCCTACGCACGGCTCAGCCCCCTCGCACTCGGCCTTCGACATTCCGATCGTCAACCCGATCGCCGCGATCCTCGCGGGAGCGCTCCTCGCCGAGCATGTGGGGGCACCCGAAGTTGCCAAGCGAATCCGTACGGCGATCGCCACCGTCGTCGCCGAGGGCCGGGTGCGTACCTACGACATGCTGCATCTTCGCGCCGGCCCGGAGGTCGTCACGCAAGGGGCGGCGACGACGCGGGAGATGGCGGATGCGGTCGTGGCGAACATCGACCGCAGGTGAGTGCTCGAGCGGCGGGTAATCCCGTTTTCTGGCCGGCCCAAGCGCATGTTGTCGGGGTCATCCGGCCGCAGGCCTCGAGTCCAGCCGCCCGAAATTGGGAGGGCGGTTGGGACGCCCAACGCGTCAGTTTTGGAGCCGCGCCCCGCCCTTGTTGCGCCTACCTCCACCCCGGAAGCCTGGGCCCACCCCGGCAGGTGCCTCACCGACCTCTGCGCGAGGTCCGCTTACGCCGCGGAGAGCGCGCACACAACCCCCTTTGCCGGCCGACCATCCAGCCACGCACCCGTGCGGCTCATATCTGATCCCCCAACCCACTCCGTCTCTGCCTACTAGACGGGCGAGCCCGGCAATCCGAACAGCCGGCGATGAAGTTCCACTCGCCGCCCAGAAGCAGCTGACTCGTAATGGGGAACTTGCCTCCGAAGTGGGAAATGAAGTATTTCAGTCGGAATTCGGATCTCACGGCTCGAGTGGGAGCCGCTTTGACGGAAGGGCAGCAATGCCGAAAGACCCAGGCCCCGACGCCGGCGAACTGCTCCCCCTCGTCTATGGGAGGCTGCGGCGACTTGCCGGAGCGTACCTGCGTGACGAACGGCGGAATCACTCCCTCAGTCCAACCGATGTGGTGCACGAGGCCTACATGCGGCTGGCGCGGGCGAAGGGGCTGAGGCTCAACGGGAAGACGCACTTCTACGCCCTGGCCGCGCGCGAGATGCGACGGGTGCTCAGGGAATACGCCCAGAAACACGCCGCGAAGCGCCGCGGCGGGGGGCTGACACGGGTGTCGCTCCCGGCAGATCTCGCACAATCCAAAGAGCCGCTCCTCGAGATCCTCGCGCTCGACGAATTCCTCGAGTTGATCTCGCGACGATCGCCACGACGGGCGCGCGTGCTCGAGATGAAGGTGTTCGCGGGGATGACGGACGAGGAGATTGCCGGTGTGCTCGGTGTGACGGTTCGCACGATTCGGTCGGACCTGGTGGCGGGGCGCGCAAGGCTGGCGCAGTTCCTCGGACGCCGGGGACCGCATGGAATCTGACGATGAGCGGGGCCGGGCGACCGACATCTTTCTGCGGGCACGCTCGGTGGAGCTACCGGACCGCGCGTCGTTTCTCGACGAGGCCTGCGCCGGCGACCGCGAGTTGCGACGCGAGGTCGAATCCCTCCTGACGCACGACGGACCGGGCGGCGAGCGGGTCTCCACAAACGATCCGCCTCCGGAGATTGAAGGCTACCGAGTCCTCCGGAAGATCGGTGAGGGAGGCATGGGCGAGGTCTGGCTCGCCCGGCAAGACGAGCCGGTACAGCGGGACGTGGCGATCAAGGTCATCAAGGCCGGCATGGACACCAAGCAGGTCATTGCCCGGTTCGAAGTCGAACGGCAGGCGCTGGCGTTGATGGAGCACCCGTGCATCGCCAAGATTTTCGACGCGGGGTCGACGTCGCGGGGGCTCCCGTACTTCGCCATGGAGTACGTCCGGGGCGAGGCGATCACCGCCTATGCCGACCGGCACCGGCTCGGCGTTCGCGATCGGCTCGAGCTGTTCGTCCAAGTTTGCGAGGCCATCCAGCACGCCCACCAGAAAGGGGTCATCCACCGCGACCTGAAGCCGTCGAACGTGCTCGTCACTCTGGAGGGGCGGCGCCCCATGCCCTGCGTGATCGACTTCGGGGTGGCCAAAGCCACCGCGCAGCGACTGACCGAGCGGTCGCTGTTCACCGAGGTCGGGACGCTGATCGGAACGCCCGCGTACATGAGCCCGGAGCAGGCCGCGATGACCGGGCTGGACGTGGACACGCGGACCGACGTCTATTCGCTGGGGGTCATCCTGTACGAGTTGCTCGCAGGCGCGCTTCCCTTCAGTGATTCGGAGCTTCGCGCCGCCGGCTACGACGAGATCCGAAGGAAGATCCGAGAGGACCAACCGGCGACACCGAGCGCGAAGGTATCGTCCCTCGGTGAGGTGTCTACCGCGACCGCGGGTCTGCGAAAGCAACTTCGCGGCGACCTCGACTGGATCACGATGCGCGCGCTCGAAAAGGACAGAACGCGGCGCTATCAGTCCCCATCCGACCTGGCGGCGGAGATCGAGAGGCACCTCCGCAACGAGCCCGTCCTCGCGGGACCACCGAGCGTCCGGTACAAGATCGGAAAATTCACGCAGCGGCATAGGCTCGGGGTGGCCGTGGGCTTAGTTGCGATCCTCGGCATCCTCGCGTTCGCGGCGACACTGGCGCGGCAGGCGCAGCGCATCGCCCGAGAAAGGAATCGCGCCGAGCAGGTATCGCAATTTCTCGTCGATCTCTTCTCGGTCGCGGACCCCGATGAGGCGCTCGGACGGGCGATCACGGTGCGAGAGGTGCTCGACCGGGCGGCCGGCCGCATCGAGCTCGAGTTGAAGGACCAGCCCGATGTCCAGGCGCAGCTCTACTTCACCATCGGCGATGTCTATGGCAACCTCGGCCTCTTCAACGAGGCGGCGGCTCTTCTCGAGAAGTCGGTCGCGATCCGCGAGCGGGCCCTGGGCAGCGACGACCCCGCCACCCTCAACACGAAGCACCGGCTGGGGGTCACCTATCAATACATCCGGCGAGTACCCGAGGCCGAGACACTGCATCGCGAGGTCCTGGAGCGCCAGAAGCGCGTGCTCGGCGAAGACCACATCGACACGTTGCGTTCCATGACGGCCCTCGCGGCTGCGATGAACAGTCTGGGTCGCCACGCCGAATCCGAGACGCTCTACCGCGATGTTCTCGAGCGGCAGCGCCGGGTGTTGGGCCCGGACCACAGACTGACTCTCGCATCGCTCAACAACCTCGGGAACGCCCTTGGCGCCCAGGGCAAGGCGGCCGAAGGCGAGGCCTGCTATCGCGAGGCCCTGGAACGGCAGATTCGCACCCTCGGGCCGGATCATCCGCACACGTTGAAGACGATGGGAAACGTCGCCGAGTGCTGTCGAGGGCGCGGCGACTACGCTCAGGCCGTAAAGCTCCACCTCGAGGTACTAGAGCGGCGGACGCGGGTGCTCGGCGAGCGGCATCGCGATACCGGAATTTCGATGTACAGCATCGCTGAAATCGAGTGCCTGCGTGGGCGGCGCGACGAGGCCCTCGCGTGGTTCAGACGCGCCGTCGATTCGGGGCTCACGATCGACGACGAAGCGGAAAAGGCCAGGGTACTGATACCGCTGCACGGCGACCCGGAGTTCGAGGCTTTGGCCGCGCGCGCGATGGTCAACGGCACCGTGGCACCGTAAGACTCGGGCGGCGCGGGACGAACCTCAATCCCTAGTCTTCGAGCTTGATCGCCACCCACGCGGGCCACCCCTCGAGCGTGTCCTCGCCGACCTTGTCATTGACCAGGTCGGCGAGCTTGGGGAGCCACGCGGCGTCGGTAGGGTTCTCCTTGACGGCTTGGGCCACGATTCTCGACAGGTCCCGATCCTCGGAGCGGCCTTTGTCCGTGAGGAGGAGGTCCTTGAGCTTTGCCAGCGCCGCCGCCCTTCCGGATTCCGGGCGGAAGCAGAATGCGTAGAACCAGCACTCGACCTGATCGACCAAGACTTCCCGTGGCGACATTGTCGCGATGGTGCTTTCGAGCACATCGCGTCCCGCGGGCGTGCGACCACGGCCGAAGAGGAAATGGGCGTAGTTGATCGGCCACATCAAGTCGTCGGGCTCGAGTTCGATCGCCTTCCGGTAGAGAGCCTCCGCTTCACTCTCGTGCTCGCCGGTCTTTTCATAAAGCACGGCCAGACCCACGCGGGCCCGGGCATCCGAGGGGGCGGCGTCTATGGCGCGCTTGAACAGCGCCTCAGCCCCGCCGTAGTCCTTCCGCTGATCCCGCAGGATCGTCGCGTAACCGCTGAGCGCCCACGCAGCCTTCGGGTCGGTGGCGATGGCCTGCCGGTAGAGCCCCTCGGCCTTGTGGTAGTCCTTCCGCTGCCACGCGCGAATGGCCTCATTTTTCATGTTCGCCCAAGCGACGATCGCCTCGAACTCCGGGTCGCCCTGGAGCACGTCGAATTCCGGAAAACGGAGAAAGTCGATCTGTTCGCCTTTGCCGAATCCGTCGGCGATCGCGCGATTGATGCAGGCGAGGGCACGCGATCGGTTTCCATCCATTCCCCAATAGGTCGCCTTTTCGTACGCGAAACCGCCGATCGTGGGATCAGCCGAGACGGACTGCTTGAAGAGAGTTTCATAGAGCGCTTGCGCTTCCTTGCGACGCCCCTGCGCCCGGTAGCAGATCATGAGGCGGCTCTGGATGTCTCGAAGCACGCTGCTGCGTCTCGGTTCGGCTTCACCCGTCCAGTGCGCCGCGTCAGCCTGGATCAGTGCGACCGCTTCGTCGTATTTCCCCAATGCCCGCTTGGCCTCGGCCAGATAGGTGGAGTTCGCCGGCGGCGTGTCGTACATCTTTTGGAGGATCGCGAAACACCTTGCGTGCGCCATCTCCGCCTTCGCGTCCTGCCGCGTCATCAAGTAGATGTTCCCCAGTGCGTTGAGCGAGAACGCCGTGTTGGGATGGTTGACGCCGAAAGCCTTTTCTTGGATGGCCAGAGTTCGAAGCACCACCTGCTCCGCTTCGGCGTATCGGCGCTGGCGGCGGAGGAGGAACGCCTGCATCTGCAGCGTGTCGACAAGTTCGGGATCGTCCGCTCCGAGGCGCTTTTCGAGAATTGCCAGCGCCCGTCTCCGACAGCTTTCTTCTTTGAGCGAGTCCCCCGTTTTGGTGTCACCGGTCAACCACCACGCATCTGCCAGCGCACTCAAGGCGAGACCGGTTTCGAGGTGCTCCGGGCCCAGGGCTTTCTCGTCGATGGCGACCGCCCGCTCCGCAATTCTCACCCGTCGAGGATCGCCGATCGCCTGGTAGGCCTTCGCAAGCCGGACCAGCGCGGCTGCCGTTTGTGGGTCGTTCGGACCCGCGGTGCGTTCCGTGAGCCGAACCGATTCCCGGAGGAACGGGAGCGCCTGCTCGGCTTCATTGAGGTGAACGTACACGGAGCCGATCGTCCCGAGCAGGCGCCCCTGAACCTGCGGGCTCTGCTCGAGTTCGCGATTGACACGCTGCGCACCACGGTCGAGGACCTCCCGCACCGTGATCGTGTTCCGGTCGGCCTTGAACGGGTCCGACATCTCGAACAGCCCCTCGAGGAACGTCGTGACCTGCTTGGCGGTTTCCGCCTCCTCCAAGGCCCGCCGCTCGGCACGCCGTGCGCGAACGAACCCGACGGTCGAGGCCGCGAACCCCCCAACAATCGCGACCAAGATCAGAGCGCTCGCCGCTACCACGACACGATTGCGCCGAACGAACTTCCCGAGCTTGTAGCGAACGCTCGGAGGACCGGCGAGCACCGGTTCGTTGCGCTGGTGTCTCTCGACCTCCGCAGCCAGGTCGGAAGCCGATTGGTAGCGCCGGGTCCGGTCTTTCTCCAGTGCGCGCATCGTGATCCAGTCGAGATCGCCGCGAAGCTGCCGGCGCAGAACCGGCGTCTCGGTGCGGCGATTCTTCGCCGTCTCCGTCGACACGGGACCGAGGGCGAGCAACCGGACGCTCGGCGTTGCCGGCTCGTCCTCTCTTATGCGTCGGCGAATCTCGTCGAAGCCGGCGGCGCGAAGCTCCCGGGGATCGAACGGCAGCACTCCCACGAGGAGCTCGTAGAGAATCACCCCGAGGGAGTAAACGTCTGTCCGCGTATCCACGTCCAGCCCGGTCAGCTCCGCCTGCTCGGGGCTCATGTACTCGGGCGTGCCGATCATGACTCCGATCTCGGTGAACAACGATCGCTCCGTGAGGCGTTGGGCGGTCGCCTTGGCCACACCGAAGTCGATGATTTTCGGCATGGGGCGCTTGCCGTGGACCGTGACGAGCACGTTGGACGGCTTGAGATCGCGATGAATGACCCCTTTCTGGTGCGCATGCTGAACCGCTTCGCACACTTCGACGAAGAGCTCGAGTCGCGCTTCGATGCCCAGCTGGTGTCGGTCGGCGTACGTCGTGATCGCCTCGCCCCTGACGTATTCCATGACGAAGCACGGGAGACCGCGCGAGGTTTCCCCCGCCGCGAAGACCTTCGCGATGCTTGGGTGTTCCATCAAGGCCAACGCTTGCCGCTCGGCCTCGAAGCGAGCGACGACGTGCTTGGTGTCCATGCCGGCCTTGATGACCTTGATCGCGACGTCGCGCTGCACCGGCTGGTCCTGGCGCGCGAGCCAGACCTCCCCCATCCCCCCTTCCCCGATCTTTTGGATGATCCGGTATCCGTCGATCACCGGGGGCGGGTCGATGCGCTCGGCCTGAGCGAGAACCGTGTCGTCGTGCGCCAGGAGGGAGTCGACCTCGCGCCGAAGTTCGTCGTCACCCTCGCAGGCCCTGTCCAAGAACGATTGCCGGGCCGACAGATCGAGGTCGCGGGCTTCCAGGAAGATGCGCGTGACCGGGCCTCGATCGTCGTCGCGTTTCATCAGGCCTTCCGAGTCCCAGGAACTGCGTGAGAGGTTCCGAATGGCGCCTCAATACTTCATTTCCGGTCCGGGAGGCAAGTTCCCCATTACATAGCAAGGCTCTCGCGGTGGGGTGCACCCCACCGCTATTGCGGGGAAGACCTCTGGGTGACAAAGATCTCTCCCGCGGACGGTGAAGCTCAGTTCAGTTGCACGGGTCCACGGTCGTATCGACCAGCGTGAAATCGCCGCTGACGACGTTGTCGTTGCCGCAGTCCTTCACGACGAGGCCTTTGTGCGATCCCTGCGCGACGACGTTGCTGTATGAGGCCGGCGTCAGGAAGCCGAATCGGTAGGTGTCGGCCGTGAGCTCGATATCGTAAAGGGCGTTGTCCGAGGCCGCGTTGTTGTTCATGTAATTGTTGTTGGCCTGGTCGATGACCAGATAGCCCCAGAGATTGAACCGCGCGAGGTTGTCCTCCACGTGCCAGCCCGTTCCGGGCACCTCGGACCCTTGCGAGCTACCCGAGATCAGGAAGCCCCCTCCCGGGACGTTGCACAGGATAAGCCCTATGAGTCCTCCCGTTACGGTGTTCCCCTTGGCCTGACCTTTCGCACCGCAAGCCCAGATATTGAAGAGCGCGTTCGAAACCGTATTGCCCGTGAGGTGTGCGGCGGTGCCATTGATAACGACGATCCCGTGGGCCTCCGGTAGGAATTCCGGATCGCTGGGATCGAGCGTCCAGCGTGTCGTGAGGCTGATGCTATTTCCCCGGATGTCGGCGCGATCCCCGTACTGGACCAGCACGCCGAACTGGTAATCGTGAATGTTGTTGCCGATCACCTTGACGTCGTCGGCGTTTTCGATGAGGACGGCACAGCCGGCCGTACCACCGGCAGGAGGACGCATCTCGAGCCCCTGGATCGTCACGCGACTCGTATCGTGGACGCGAAACGTGGGATCGACGAGCACGGGATAGATGGCGGCCACCATTGTGCCGCTCTCGATGACGGCGCCTGGATCGCCGATGATCGACACCTCGCTGGCCACCTCGACCGTGCCCGATTCGAAGTGGACACCGCTCGCGACTCGGACGGTCCCCCGAGCGCCGGCGCTCACAATCGCGGCCGACAACGCGTTCACGGAGCCGGCGGGGACCACGACCGTGGCGCGTTTCAGCCCGAGGTCGTAACCGTCTACGTCGTGGACCATGCCGCCGAAGTTTGTCTTCCCATCGGCGACATTCACCGGGCCGAGCGCGGGACCGGCCCCGGCGACAACCCCTATCGCCCCAGAGATGGTGACCAGAAGAACTACGATTCGCGTACCCAAGATTCCGCCGTGGATGGACTTGCTCATGACTCTCCCCCTTTTTCTTTTTGTCCTGTTCAGAAGCACGGTTCCCGTGGCGGCCTCGGCCGCACCCCTCGATCGAAATTTGATCGACGGGCGAATTCGGCAAACCGAACAGCGATCGATGAACATGGACTCGGCGCCGAGTCGTCACTGACCCGTAATGGGAGAAACCACTCCGAAGTGGGAAATGAAATATTCGAATCGGAATTCGGACCTCACGGCTCGCCGAGGAATCCTCAAATACTTCCAATCGCGTATCGTCTCGGGTGATGCTCGACCCTCTCCCCATCGACGAACACCTCGACGCCATCCGAGGGCTCGTCAGGAAACACCGCGCCGCCGTCATCGTCGCGCCCCCGGGCGCGGGAAAAACGACGCGCGTACCACCCGCGCTGGCGGATGACGGCCCCGTCATCGTGTTGCAGCCACGGAGGCTCGCGGCACGCTCCCTCGCCCGGCGAATCGCCGCGGAGCGTGGGTGGACGCTGGGCCAAGAGGCGGGCTGGCACGTTCGCTTCGACCGGAAATTCTCCGCGACGACCCGCGTGCTGGTGGCGACCGAAGGGATCCTGACCGCGCGCTTGCAGTCCGATCCGCTGCTTTCCGGATTTCGTACGGTGATCGTCGACGAGTTCCACGAGCGGAGTCTCCACGCCGACCTCGCGCTCGCCCTGGCACGGCAGGCGTGGCTCGCCCGCGACGACCTCAACATCGTCGTGATGTCCGCGACGCTCGATGCGGAACCGGTGGCAGCCTTTCTCGGTGGGGCGCCGATCGTGCGCGTCACGGGACGGCAGTTCCCCGTCGCCATCGAATACGCCCCGACTCTCGCGCCCGCCGAAGCGATCCGCGCCGAGCTCGCGCGGGAGGGTGGCCACATCCTGGCGTTTTTTCCCGGCGTGCCGGAAATCGCGAGAGCTGCAAGAGCGCTCGCCGGAGCTTCCGAACTGCGCGGCGCGCGCATCGTGCCGTTGTCCGGCCGATCATCCGCCGAAGATCAAGATGAAGCGATGGCGCCGTCGGCCACCCGCAGGGTGATCCTCGCGACCAACGTGGCCGAGACCTCGATCACCGTTCCCGGCGTGACGACGGTGATCGACACCGGCCTTCACAAGGTGCCCCGCCTCGACCCCGCCTTAGGCCTCGATCGATTGGAGACCGAGCGCATCTCGCTCGATTCCGCCGACCAGCGCGCGGGCCGCGCCGGGCGCACGTCGCCGGGACGAGCGGTGCGCCTGTGGGATCCGCGCGACGTCCTGCGGCCCCATCGCGAGCCCGAAATCGCCCGGGTCGATCTCGCGCCGCCGGTGCTCGAGGTTCTCGCTTGGGGAGGCGATCCGGCGAGCTTCTCTTGGTTTGCGGCCCCTCCGGCCGAGAGCCTCGTCGCGGCGATGGAGCTGTTGCGCCTTCTGGGCGCCGTCGAGGGAGATCGGGTGACGCCGCTGGGCGAGCTTCTGCGCCGCCTCCCCGTCTCACCGCGTCTCGCGCGCGTGCTGGTGGCGGCGGGCGGATCGCCGCTTGCGGCCGCGGCGTGCACGGTGGTCTCCGAGCGATTCGCGCCGCGCGGCCCGCTCCCCTCGGGAGCATCCGACGTCATCGCGCGGGCCGACCGCCTCGGTGAGGCACCCCCCGCGGTCAGGAGGGCCGCGGAAGAAATCGCGTCGGCGACGAGGCGCGTCCTCGACGATCGTGCGTTCGCTTCGGTCCTTAGCAGAGCGCGGGTCGAAGGCGACGACGAGACGGTCGTGCGGCGCGCGCTTCTCGCCGGGTTTCCCGATCGCCTCTCGCGACGGAGATCCGCGGGCTCGCCGCGCGTCGTGCTCGCCTCGGGGCACGGCGGCGTGGTCGATGGCGCCAGTGTCGTGATCGACGGCGAGTTCCTCCTCGCGCTCGACGTGACGGCAGGAGAGCGCGGCCCAGGCGCCGAGGCGCGCGTGCGCCTGGCCAGCCGCGTCGAGCGCGCCTGGCTTCCGGCGGCGACGCGCCGGGTCGAGCACAGGTTCGATCCCGGAACAGGAGCGGTTCGCGCGAACGAAATCGAGCGCGTCTTTGCGCTCACGATCGCCGAACGGCCCGTTCCTCCGGACCCGGAGCAGGCGTTCCCGCTGCTCGTCGACGCCTTCGTCGCGCGCGGCGTGACCCCGGATCAAGCACCGATCGCCGCCCGCTTGCGCTTCGCCGGGATCGAACTCGACCTCGACGCCATCGCCAAGACAACCTGCGCCGGACAAACGGCTCTCCCCGCGCTTGCGATTGCGGCCTCGATCGGACACCACGAGCGCCGCGAGCTTTCCCGTCTCGCCCCAGAGACGCTCAGGTTGCCGAGCGGGCGCGACACGAAGCTCGTCTACCGCGACGAGGAGACGGTCGTCGCCTCCGTCAAGCTTCAGGAACTGTTCGGCCTCGCGGACTCACCGAAGGTCGGAGCAGCCGGTACGCCCGTCGTCTTCGAACTGCTCGCGCCCAACGGACGTCCTGTACAAACCACGCGCGATCTCAGGAGCTTCTGGGACAAGACGTACCCGGAGGTACGGAAGGAACTCCGTCCCCGCTACCCGCGACACCCTTGGCCCGAGGACCCGTGGACCGCGATCGCTACCCACCGGCCGAAGCCGCGGGGGGCGTGAAGACGAGCACGTACTGATACGGGAGCTCATCCCATTGCATCGCCAGCTTCCAACCGGCGCCGGCGAACTCCCGGGAAACGCGATCCGCCGTCAACTTGTGAGCGTCTTTCGGCCCCACGGGGAAGTCGCCCTTCTTGAAATCCACGACGGCAACGCGGCCGCCCGGCTTCAACCCGGCGGCGAGCGTCATGAGGTACTGGAGACGATCGTCGATGTGGTGCCACGTGTCGACGATCAACACGAGATCGACTCCGTGCGAGGGCAGGTTGGGATTCTCCGGGGAGGCGAGCACCGGGACCATTTGCGCGATGTGCGCCTTTTCGGCGCGATCCTTCATGTATTTGACGAAGTTGGGCTCGATGTCGATGGCGAGTACGAGTCCCTCGCTGCCTACGGCCTTCGCGAGGTGCACGCTGAAATACCCCGTCCCCGCGCCGAGATCGGCGACGGTCATTCCCGGCTTGACGCCGATGGCCGTAAGGACGGCGTCGGGCTTCTGCCATGCGTCCCGGTCGGGGTCGTCGAAGACATCGACCCACTTCGAAACGTCATCGAAGGGGTGATGGACCGTCGCGTCGTGACTTTCTGGGGCGGGTGCTGCGGGCTCGGCGAGGGCGGCTATCAGCAGGGCGGTGGCGAGCATGGACGATCCTCCATTCGGCTTGAGACCGGCTGCTAGCATGCCACGTATGATCGGCATTCGGCGCGAGGACAAAAACCGCTGGGAACGAAGGGCCCCACTGACCCCCGACCACGTCGCGGAGTTGACGCGCCGCGGGGTGACGGTCGCCGTCGAGCCCTCTCCCCTCCGCGCGTTTCCCGACGAAGAGTACCGCGCGGCCGGGGCTCGCATCGTCGACGACCTTTCATCGTGCCCGGTCGTTTTCGGGGTCAAGGAGATCCCGCTCGAAAGGCTCAATCCCAATACGGCCTATTTCTTCTTCGCTCACGTGACCAAGGGGCAGCCGGCGAACATGCCGATGCTCCGGCGCCTCATGGAACTCGGCTCCACACTCGTCGAGTACGAGAAGATCGTGGACGAACGGGGCCGGCGCCTGGTGTTTTTCGGGCGCCATGCCGGATTCGCCGGCATGCTCGATACGTTGGCGACGCTCGGACGACGCCTCAGCCACGAAGGGATTCACTCGCCGTTTGCGTCGTTCAAGTTCGCGCACGAATACGCCAACCTCGAGGAAGCCCACGCGGAGCTTGCGCGCGTCGCCGGCGTCATTCGCCGCGGCGGTGTCCCCGAGGCGTTGCACCCTTTGGTGATCGGCTTCACGGGGTCGGGAAACGTCTCGAAGGGCGCGCAGGAGATCTTCGACCAGCTCCCCTACGAAGAAATCATCCCGGAGGACCTCCCCTCGCTGTTCACGAACGAGGACCTTCCGCGGAACGTCCTCTATAAAGTGACCTTCGCGCGCAGCGACCGCTTCTCTGGCGGGATGGCGCCGCACCTTGGCTACCTCACCGCTCTGGTCAACGGCATTTACTGGGAGCCGGGGCAACCGAAGGTCGTAACCATTGACGCCCTCCGCGCGTTGTTCCAGGGAGGCGCCACCCCGCGCCTGCGCGTCATCGGCGACATCACGTGCGATCTGGACGGCTCGATCGAGGCCAACGTCAAGATCACCACGCCGGGCGATCCCGTCTACGTCTACGACGTCGAATCCGGAGAGGCGCTCCCCGGGGTCGCCGGGCGCGGACCGGTGATCCTCGCGGTCGACAACCTTCCGTGCGAGGTTCCCGTCGACGCGTCGCAACACTTCGGCGACGCGCTGTTGCGATTCCTCCCCGCGCTCGCGCGCTGCGACTGGCAGCAACCGTTCGAGACTCTCGCGCTCAAGGACGAAATCCGCCGGGCCGTGGTCGTCCACCGCGGCCGGCTGACGCCGAGCTACGTCCACCTCGGGCGGCACCTCCTATGAAGCGCGTCTTGGTTCTGGGCGCCGGACTCGTCAGCCGTCCGCTGGTTTCGCACCTCACGGGATTCCCGGATATCGCGCTGACGCTTTGCGACCTCGACGTGGCGAAAGCCGCACAGGTTCTGGGCGGGAACGAGCGCGGACGCGCTTGCGCGCTGTCGGTCGACGACGATGCAGGGCTCGCCGCTTTTGTCGACAAGGCCGACCTCGTCGTCAGCCTCCTGCCGCACCCGCTGCACGTCCGAGTCGCGGAGGTCGCGATCGCGCGCGGCGTGCCCCTGATCACAACCTCCTACGTGTCCGCCGCGATGCGCGCGTTGGACAGCGCCGCGACCTCCGCCGGCGTGCTCGTCCTCAACGAGATCGGCCTCGACCCCGGCCTCGATCACATGTCGGCCATGCGCACGATCGGGCAGCTGCGCGAACAGGGCCTGAAGGTCGTGTCGTTTCGGAGCTTCGGCGGCGGGCTCCCCGCCCCCGAGGCGAACACGAACCCCTGGGGTTACAAGTTCTCGTGGAGCCCGCGAGGCGTGCTCGCCGCGGGGCGCAATCCCGCCCGCTGGCTCGAAGACGGGCGCCTCGTCGAGGTGCCGGGGGAGAAGATCTTCACGCACGTGACGCCGTACGACGTGGAAGGCGTGGGCCGCCTCGAGGTCTACCCGAACCGGGACGCGACCTCGTACATCCGCAGCTTCGGGATCGAAGGCGTCCGCACGATGTTTCGCGGAACGCTGCGCTACCCGGGCTGGGGCGAGACCTTGCACGCCATCTCCCGGCTCGGGCTGCTCGACGACACGCCGCGCACCTGGCGGGAGGGCACGACCCATGAGGAGTTCATGGAATCGGTGGCCGCGCCGGGCACCGGCCCGGTGGCCGACCGCGTGGCGAAACAGCTGGGCCTTCCCGCGGATGGAGCGGTGATGGCACGCCTTCGCTTTGCGGGGCTCTTTTCCGAAACCCCGATCGGGACGGCCAGGATCGCGCCCATCGACATCCTGTCCGCCCGCCTGGCCGAGACGATGGCCTTTGCCTCAGGCGAGCGCGACATGGTCGTGCTGCGACACGAGTTCGGGGTGGTCGACGCCGCCAATCGTCCCGGCAATCGGGTGTCGACCCTGATCGCCTTCGGCGACCCTTCCGGTGATTCGGCGATGGCCCGAACGGTGTCGCTCCCGGCAGCATGCGCCGCCCGGCTGATCTTGGACGGCCGCATCGCGTTGACCGGGGTGCGCATTCCGGTGGACCCCGAAATCTACCGGCCCGTCCTCGCCGCCCTGGAGCCGATGGGGATCGTGTTCCGCGAAACCCGAACTGCGCCATAATCCAGCCACGATGCGTATCTTCGGAGCGGACATCCGCGAGCTTGACGTGGCCTCAGGCTTCGGGACGATCGTCGCGTTGGATGCAAAGGGCCTCGTCCCGACCGTCGCGCGCGTTCGCGAACTTCCCGCGTTGGCGCGAGAGATCTCGACGCTTGCGGCGGGCGAGCCGTTTCTCCTCGCGGTCGATGTCCCCGTCGCCTCAGGCCCGATAGCGGGGAAGGCACGCCGCGTCGACGGGTGGCTGCGGCGGCGCCTGGGCGTCCGGATTCCCACCGCAAGGCCGGGCGGGGATCGCTACCTGACGGGATCCGAGCTCATCACAGCCTTGGCGATGGGTGGGCTCCCGTGCCTTCCGTTTCCGGATCGGGACCGCAGACGATCCGGCCTCGCCGAAATCCATCCGGAACTGGTCGCCAAGGCGCTGCTGTGGGAGTCGGGGACGGCGGCTTCGGCACGCGAACTTCAAGACCGCGAAGGCATCCTGCGCGCGCTCCCGATTCCCGAGTACCGGAACCTCCGTTCAGGCCGCGGGGGCTGGGCCGAGCAGTACGCCTCGCTCGACGCGGCGCTGCGCGTGTTGTCCGGCTCCGAAGGATTCGATTTTCGCCCCGTCGTGGGCGAGCTCGAACGCGCGCGCACCGAAGACGCGGTCGCGGAGGCCGCGTCGCTTTTCGACGCGACGCTTCTGGCGGGCGCCGCGCAACGCTACCTCGAAGAGCCCGAGCGCTGCGCTTTCGTCGGCCAGCGCGAGACGGGCTACGTGGTGCTCCCCGCGGATGCGTTCGTCCGCCGCGTCGCGCTGCGCGAGCCCGCGCGGGTGGCCGGGCACGCTGCGCTTTTCCCGCGAGAGAGCCTGGAGTCTCGGCTCGCTCCGTACGCCGCCTTGCGGCCGCTGGCTCTTCTCGACTTGCCCGGGCAGACGCAGCGGACCGAGGCCGTGTTCGAACAGCAGCCGCGGTACGAGTTCGACAACCTCGACGAGATGATGTGGTGGAAGCACTGCCGCCATCTTTCGGGACCCGAGCTCCCATCGGACGGCCTCCACGAACTCGTCGTGCGCCTCGACTCCGCAGGCGGCGACGAGGCGACGTTGAGCCTCCGCCTGGTTCGCTCCCGGCACAAGACGCTCTCGTTTCGCTTCGAGCCGCCGACCGCGTGGCGGCCGCGCGTCCCCCCGCGCGACGGCAAGACCTACCCGTTCCGCGTGCTCCGCGCCGTCTACGAAGCCGCCCGGAGCTAGGAAAAGGGGACACTCCCCTTTTTCGCCCAGAGCGGTATCCGGGGAGCTCTGTAGAAAAAGGGGAGTGTCCCCTTTTCCCTTGCCTTACTCGTAGCGGAGCGCGTCGATGGGGTCGAGTTCGGCGGCGCGGACGGCGGGGTAGATCCCCGAGGCCAGCCCCACCGCGATCGAAACCCCGGTCGAGAGCGCGATCGACGCCAGCGTGACGACCGTCGGCCAGCCCGCGTACGCCGCGACGGCCTTCGCGATGAGGAGCCCCACGGCGATCCCCAACACGCCGCCCATCGCCGAGATCGAAAACGACTCGATGATGAACTGATTGCGGATATCCAGGCGTCGCGCCCCGACGGCCCGGCGAACGCCGATCTCGCGCGTTCTTTCGAGCACGGTCGCGAGCATGATGTTCATGATGCCGATCCCGCCGACGAGGAGGGAGATGCTCGCGATGCACCCCATCACGATGCTGAAAAGGCGCTGCGTGCGGCGACTCTGCTCGAGCAGCGCCTCCGGGACGACGAGCTCGAAGTCTCCCGCGCTTCCATGAATCCGGCCGACCAACTCTTGCACGACGGCCGCGGTGCGGCGCGGGTCGGCCGCGGGGGTGAGGCGGACGATGAGTTCGTCGAGCGGCGCCTTGAGCGGCGGCCTGTCGAACTTCCGGCTCGCGGTCGTCACCGGCACGTAGATCTCGCGCGCCGTGGCCCCGAGCGACACGCCTTCGAACGCCGTGGCCTCGCCTTCGTCCAGGAGCACGCCCACGACGGTGAGCCAGACGTCGTTCACCTTGAGATCGCCTCCTAACGCGGGGCCGTAGCCGAAAAGCTCCCGCCGCACGCCCGGGCCGATCACGCACACCTGGGCGTGGTCGCGCTCGTCGAGCCCGTCGAGGAACCGGCCCTCCGACAACCTGAGCCGCGAAATCTCCGCCTGGCGGAACGACACGCCGTAGACCTTGGCCTTCGTTTTGGCGGTGGCCGACAGCACCTTGTAGGGCTCGATTTCAAGGCGGCCCGCCACGAGTTCGACACCCGGGACCGCGTCTTCGATCGCTTGCGCGTCGCGCCACGACAGACCTTGGGACTTCTTCCGGACCTCCTCGAGCTCTTCGTCTTTCATCTCTTTCGAGCGGAGGATGACATTGCGCAGTCCGAGCCGCTCGATCATCTCGAGCGCCTGCTTTTCGGCGCCGGCTCCGATCGACAGCATCGCGATGACCGCCCCGACGCCGAAGATCATCCCGAGCATCGTCAACGCCGAGCGGAGTTTGTGGGCGGCGAGATTGTTGACGGCGCTTTCGAACGATTCGCCGAAGGTCATCGCGCACCCGGAAGCGCCGTCGGGGAACCACCGGACGACGTGTGCGCCTGGTCGTCTCCCACGGCGGCCAGAGGATCGCGCAGGGCGATCTCGTCCCCTTCCGAGAGCCCTTTTTCGACGACGACGCGGCCGACGGCGGCCGGCCCGAGCGTCACCTCGACGGGTGCGAACGCGGCGCCCTCGAGCTTGTAGACGATCTTCTTCCCGTCTTTCTCGAAGATGGCGTTGCGCGGAACGCTGAAGGCCTCGGGGCGCGCGTCCAAGGCCAGGATCGCCCGCACGCGCTGGCCCGGCTTCATCACCGCCGGGTCCGTCGCGTCGAGCTCGAGGGTCGCGCCGAAGTACTGCACGGGGATCCAACCGGTGCGCCGCTTCGCGAGCGTGTCGACCTTCTTGATCTTCGCCTTGTACGACAGCGCGGGGTGCGCTTCGACGACCACCATGGCGGAAAGACCCTTCGCGAGCCCCCCGGCGTCGGCCTCGAGGACGTAGACCCGTGCCTGCATCGTCGTGAGTTCCGGGATCTCGCCGACCGGCTCTCCCGGCCAGACGGTGTCGCCGACCCTCGTGATGTCGCCGCGCCAGTCGCGTTTGTAAACGAGGATGCCGTCGTGGGGCGCCTTGATCTCCAGCGCTTCGAGCCCCTTGGACGCCCGGTCGATCGCGATCCCCGCCTTGCGCCGCTCGATGTCGAGAAGGTCGAGGTCCACCCTGGCGACGTCCTGGCGGATCGAACGGACCTTGTCCGCGGTGTCGATGCGCTGGGTAAAGAGCGTGCGATCGATGTCCGAGCGGATGATCTCTTGCCGTGAAAAGACGTCCGGGTCATCGACCCTGTAGCGGTCGGCCCCGCGCAGCTCTTCGCGGGCCAAGTCCGCGTCGCGCTCCAAGTTGCGAATCGCGCCGCCGGTGTCGGCGCGCATCCCCGTGATCCGGCTCTCCGTGGCTGCTTCGTCCGATTGGCCGTCGCGCAAGGAGCGCTCCATCTCCGAAGGATCGAACCGGACAATGACGTCCCCCGCCTTCACCGGGGTGCCGTCCGGGACGAGCCAGGCGACCTTGAGTTGTCCCTGCGCCTCCATCGGCGCCGTCACCGGAGTCGCCTCGGCCGCTTCGAGGTTTCCCTCCGCCACCACGAGGCGTTCAAACGGCGCCATCGACACGACGAGCGTGGGCACGTCGGGCCGGCCGCCGACGCGGTCGATCCACCAACCGGCGGCAAACACCAGGGCGACGCCCCCGCAACAGATTACGGCGAGGCGCGCTCGCTTCAACGCGTATTCCGTTTTGCGGCGTCGAGGTCGCGGCGCGCGACGCGATCGTCGGCGTCGAGCCCCGAGGTCACTTCGACCGACGATTCGTTGCGGGCTCCAAGCGTGAGCAGGCGCCTTGAGTATCCAACCGCAGATTCCCGGAACGCCACCGGGCCCGCGTCGGTCGGGAACACGGCATCGGCCGGGACGAGGAGCGCGTTTTCGATCCGGCCGGTTTCGATCACGCCGCGAAACCGCATGCCCGGGCGCATCTTTCGCGGATCGGTTTCGTCGAACTCCACCACCAGCTTTACGACCTTGACCTGACTACGCCAGGACTGCCGAGACACCGTGCTCCAGATCGAGGCGATCTTGCCGACAAACTCGACGTCCGGATGGGCCTCGAGCCGGAAGCGGACCTTCTGGCCTGCACGGATCTTCCCCGCGTCGGACTCGTCGACTTCGCCCTCCCCTTTCATCGCGCTCAAATCGGGGATCTCGAGGATGCGCTCGCCGCGCCAGGCGGAATCCCCGACCTTCTTCTTCTCGTCGCGCCAGCTCGTCGCGTAAACCACCGTGCCGGCGCGTCCCGCCTTGACGGACATGGCCTCGATCGACGCCTCGATCTCCGTCACACGGGAATCGGCCGCCGCTTTTTGCCCACGCAAGGCCGCAAGCATCACGTCGTCCGCGTGGCGCGACGCCGCAAGCTTCGTGTTCAGGAACTCAATTTCGCGCGTCGCGTCCTCGAGGTTCAGGCGCCACTCGCGCAACTGCTGGTCCTTGACGAGCTCTTCGGGGACCTCGAGTTCGAGCGCCACCTTCCGCCGGCGTGAGGTGGCCTCGGCGAGGCGCAGCTCGTCGTTCTTGCGCGCCATCTCCGCGTCCTTTTCCTTCTTTTCGATGCGCTTGGCGGCGGACTCGCTCTCGGCCCTCTTTTCGAGAAGGGTGCGCTCGAGCTCGCTGGTGTCGAAACCGAGCACCAGCGTGCCGGCCTTCACATCCTTTCCTTCCGGCGCCATCATTGCGATCTTGAAGTCGAACACGTCGGGAACCTGCGGCGGCCCCACGGGCGTGCTGTTGACGGCGGCGAGGACGCCGTTCACCTCGACCGTGAGCACGAGGTCCCCGCGCTCGGCTTTCGCCCACACGCTCTTCGGGACGGTCTCTCGCGAAAACGCCCACCCGATGGCGACAAGGGCGAGGAGCACGGCGCCCACGACGACGGCTTTGCGGCTCATCCTCCGGCCTTCAGGCGCGTGCCCTCCGCGACCCCGCCCTCGATGACGCAGAAGCTCCGATTGCAGGCGCCCAGCGTCACGTCGACGGTCTCACCTGACAAGAGGCGGGCTCGGGGCTCGCTCCCCGTCAGATCGAGCCCCTCACGCGGCGCCAGGAGTTGGTCCTCGCGCGGCACAGGTCGCACCTCGACCTTGACGGACATCCCGGGACGCATCCGATTCACGTCCGCGGCGTCGAGCGTCACGCGCACATTGTAGGCGCGGCGCAAGGAGCGCCCCGCCGCCTCTTGCGCGACCGGCGTGATCTCGGCGATCCGGCCCGAATACGTTCGCTCGGGGTACGCGTCGAGGACACAGAGCACCGGGAGGCCGGGGGCGATCCGCCCGTCGTCGACGTCACTGAGCTTGGCCTCGACCTCCATGGCGCCGAGGTCGGGGAGGCTGACGACGGGGAGCCCGACCCAGACGGAGTCGCCGACCTGGATCTTGCGGCCCTGCCAGGGGTGATTGGCGACGACGAGGATGCCGTCGCGCGGC
Source organism: Acidobacteriota bacterium (assembly GCA_032124015.1). Classification (GTDB taxonomy): domain Bacteria; phylum Acidobacteriota; class Polarisedimenticolia; order Polarisedimenticolales; family DASRJG01; genus DASRJG01. The sequence continues at coordinate 15,697 of JAQBEH010000126.1, read as the reverse complement.
GCTTTCAGGACCATTCCGTCCATCGCTTGGTCCGCCGCGTCGAGCTCGCGCCGGGATTTCTCCACCGCGATCGTCTTCTGGCGGACGGTCTCGGCGGAGGACTCCTCGAAGGAGGAGAGGGCCTCTCGCGCCTTTTCCAACTCGGTCGTGGCGCGGGCCAGGGCGAGTTGGTTGTCCTGATAATCCTTGCCTCGCACGAACTCCAAGGGCGTCGCCGCGGCGATCTTCGCCTTTTCGACCACGATCGTCTTTTGAGCTACGTCCCATTCCTTTTCGGCCCTCTGGCCGACCCGGTCCGCCTCGGATTGGTCGAGGTCGCTTTGCGCCTGTTCCCACGCGAGGCGCTTTGCTCCGAAGTCCTGCGCGAACGACGCCGTATCGAACTCGACCACTCGCTGCCCGGCCTTTACGAGGGCGCCTTCCGCCTCGAGCCATCGAATCGTCGTCTGCCAGGATGGGATGCGGGGGACCGTGAGGTTGTCGGCGTTGACGGCGATGAGCTCGCCGGTCAGGAGGAACCGGTCCTCGAATCGCCCGCGGTGCACGGTGAGCTCCTCTGCGTCTTGGGGAGGCGGCCCGGACCCCGCGAGGTTCGCGCGGCCCGAGGAGCAGGCCGTGAGCAGGAAGAGAAGAAGGAAAAGCACCATCTGTCGTGCTCCTCGAGACGTCGGGTGGAGCCCACGAGTATCCGAGCATCGGGAGGACTCGTCAAACGGGCGTCGAATTCTCCGGCCGGTCGAGGAACCCGGCGACGGTCTGAAGCGTATTACAAGCAGGCTTCGAACGTCTTAGGAGAGTTCTCATGGGCAAGGTCGTAAAGATCCTGATAGGCCTCGCGATCGTATCCTGTGCCGTGGTCGGAGCCTATGCCTGGCTCCAGAGCCGGGACGGCGCGGATGACGGCCTCAAAAAGGTCGAGATCGTCAGCGGGTCGATCACGGACAAGGCGGTGGCCGTCGGCAATATCGAGCCGCGCCTCAAGTTCCACGTCAAATCGAAGATTTCGGGGATCGTCAAGCGGTGCTACGTCGAGGTCGGCGACCGCGTGATGGCGGGCGACCCGCTCTTCGAGATCGTACCGGATCCCACCCCGTCCGAGCGCGTCGACGCCGAACGCCAGGTCGAGCGGGCCCAGAGCACGTACGACCAGGCGCAGCGTGACGTGGACCGTGCGAACGAGCTGTCGCTTTCCGGCATCCTCTCGCGGGGCGATCACGACGTGAGAGTGCAGGCTTTCGATCAGGCGCGCATCGCGCTCGCCCAGGCCAATGACAACCTCGAGCTCCTCCAGAAGGGACGCATCCAAGGGGGAGGCGTCGGGATGGAATCGGTCGTTCGCGCCCCGGCGGCGGGAACGCTGCTCGAGCGCCTCGTGAATCCCGGCGATCCGGTCGTCCCGCTGACGACCTATCAGGCCGGGACCGATCTGGCGTCGATCGCCGAGATGAAGGACCTCATCTTCAAGGGGACCGTCGACGAGATCGACGTGGGCAAGCTTGCGATCGATCTGCCCGCGCGCTTGCGCATCGGCGCCCTTCCGGACATGACGATCACAGGGAAGCTCACGCGCATCGCGCCGCAGGCGACCGAGAAGGACAACGCCAAGCTGTTCGAGGTTGAAATCGAGCTCGACCCCGGCCAAGAGGTCGTCTTGCGCGCCGGCTACAGCGCGAACGCCGACCTCGTCATCCGCGAAAAGATGGACATCCTCCTCGTCCCCGAACGCGTGATCACGTTCGAAGACGGCGGCAAGAAGGCGTTCGTCGAGATTCCAGGCGCGGGACCGAAATCCCCGGTGACGAAGGTCGAAATCACGACGGGCCTGTCCGACGGTATGAACTGCGAGGTCGTTTCGGGCCTCAAGAAGGGCGACCTCGTCGTCCAGCGGCCCCCCAAGCCCAAGAGCGATTTCTAGTGGCCTTCTGGCTCCAGATCCGGCAGCTGCTGCGCGACCTCAGGTCCCAGAAGATGCGGACGCTCATGACGACCTTCGGGGTCGTCTGGGGGACGACCGCGGTGAGCTTGCTGCTGGCGTTCGGGCAAGGATTCCACCAGAAGATCTACGAGAACTCCGCCGGGTTGGGCGAGAACATCTGCATCGCGTGGCCGTCGCGCACGTCGCTCCCCTTCCAGGGTCTGGGGAAAGGCCGGCGGATCCAGTTGGACGAAGACGACATGCAGCTGATCCGCCTCAAGACCGACGGGCTCCTGGCCGTTTCCAGCGAGTACGAGAGCTCGTTCAAGCTGATCTACGAGAAGAAGACGATCGCCGTCGATGTCCACGGCGTCACGCCGGTGTTCGCGTCGCTGCGGACCATCGTGCCCGTCGGGGACGGACGGTGGATCAACGAGCTCGACTGGGTCGGCCGCCGCCGCGTCGCGTTTTTGGGCGACGCCGTTGCCGAAACCGTCTTTGGCACGACCGACCCGGTCGGGAAGACGATCTACCTGAACGGCTCCCCTTTCCTCGTCATCGGCGTCATGGTCAAGAAAGAGCAAGATTCGAGCTACAGCGGGCGCGACAAGGACAACGTGTTCATCCCCGGAACGACCCATCGCGCGTTGACCGGACAGAAGTACGTCGACGAGTTCATCTTCAAGGCGAAAGACGCGAAAAACACCGAGGCGTTGAAGAGCCAGGTGCTCGAGGTCGTGGCCGGCAAGCACCGCTTCGACCCGAAAGACAAGGAAGCCATCGGCATCTGGGACACGACCGAGAATTTCCAGTTCTTGAATACGTTCATGCTGAGCTTCCGGGCGTTTCTGGGGATCGTCGGCTCGTTGACCCTCGTCGTCGGCGGGATCGGCGTTTCGAACATCATGAACGTCGTCGTCGAAGAGCGAACGCGGGAGATCGGCATCAAGATGGCCTTGGGCGCGCGTCCCGGCTCGATCCTGCTGCAGTTCATGATCGAAACCCTGCTGATCACGGGCATCGGCGGCGCGCTCGGATTGGGGATCACGTTCGGGATTTGCGCCGCGTTCCCCGCGCTCGGCTTCGACGAGTACGTCGGCACGCCGCAGGTTTCGCCCTTTGTGGCCATGATCACCGCCGCTCTCTTGGGTTCGATCGGACTTCTCGCCGGCTACTTCCCCGCCCGCGACGCGGCGAATCTCGACCCCGTCGTGGCGATGAAACTTTAGGAATCATCGATGAGCGGTGTCGGCGTCGTCTTCAACCTGTTCCTGTCCTCCTCGCGCCTCCAGAAGAAGCGCGCCGTGCTCACCATCGCGTCGATCGCGTGGGGCTCGGTATCGCTGCTGCTGCTGCTGGCGTTCGGACAGGGACTCCGCGAGCAACTGTCGGTCGCCAACCGAGGCATGGGGGACGGGATCGCCGTTGTGTGGGCGTCCGAGACGACCAAGACCTGGCAGGGGCTTCCCGCCGGGCGAAGTCTCCACTTCCTTCCCGAGGACTCCCAACTCCTGAGGGAACGCGTGCCGCTGCTCGACGGAGCGATCGGCGAGTTCGTTTCGTGGGGAACCAACTTCACCTATGGAAAAAAGACGGTCAACGCCCAGCTCATCGGCACCGAGGCCGCCTATGGCGATCTTCGCAACCACGTCCCCGTTCCCGGCGGACGCTTTCTGAACGACAACGACGTCGCGTTGCGCCGCCGCGTGACCTTTCTCGGCGGGGAGCTCGCTCACGACCTCTTCGGCGACGCCGATCCGGTCGGCAAGGAAGTGTTGGTCAACCAGAGCCCGTTCACCGTCATCGGCGTCCTCGAAAAGCGACTGCAGATGGGAACCTACGGCGGGCCGGACAAGAATCACGCTGTGATCCCGATTACGACGTTTCAGGCGCAAATCGGACGGAAGTACCTGGGCAATCTCGTCATCCGCGCGGCCGATCCGGCGACTATGAAAATCGCCCTCGAAGAGGTGCGGAAGATCTTCGCCGCGAAGTACGGGTTCGATCCCGAGGACGATCGCGCCATCCGAAATTGGGACACCGTCGAGGGGCAAAAGATCATGCGCAACATCCTCCTCGGCATCCAGGGCTTCCTCGGGATCATCGGCGGCCTGACCCTGATGATCGGCGGCGTCGGTGTCGCCAACATCATGTATGCGACGGTGAAAGAGCGAACCCGCGAGTTCGGCGTGAAGATGGCGCTCGGTGCGCGCCCCGCCTGGATCATCGGTCCGCTGGTATTGGAAGGGCTCGCCTACACGATTTTCGGGGGCCTTTTGGGCCTTCTCTTTTCGACGGTGATCATCATCGCGATCGGCTTCATCCCCACGGAAGGCAACGACGCGCTCGAGTTTCTCGGCAAGCCGACGCTCTCCCCCGCGGTTGGAGCGATCGCAGCCGGCATTTTGGGCACGATCGGCCTGCTCGCGGCCTATTTCCCCGCGCGACGGGCCGCCTCGATCGACCCCGCGCAAACACTGCGTTACGAATGAGGTTCGCATGAGCTTCACGCTGGAACGGCCACGAATGCAAGCCGACGACGTTATCGCGATGTCCCAGATCACGAAGGTCTACGACACGGGAAAGATCCGCGTCGAGGCGTTGAAGGGCATCGACCTCGCGATCGGCGCCGGTGAGTTCGTCGCGATCGTCGGCCCCTCCGGTTCCGGAAAATCAACGCTCATGAACCTCATCGGCTGCCTCGACACGCCGACCGGGGGGACGTACCTCCTGCGTGACAAAGAGGTCGCCGGTCTCGACAAGAACGAACTGGCAAAGATCCGCAACGAGCGCGTCGGATTCGTCTTCCAGAACTTCAACCTGCTGCCGCAGATCACCGCCTTCGAAAACGTGGAGATGCCGCTTCTGTTTGGGGGCATCCCGCGGAAAGAGCGGAAAGCGCGCGCGCAAGCGCTGCTCGCAAAGGTGGGCTTGGCCGACCGCATGGAGCACCGCCCGACCGAGTTGTCCGGCGGGCAGATGCAACGCGTCGCCTTGGCGCGCGCCCTCGCGATGAACCCCGATATCGTGCTCGCCGACGAACCGACGGGGAACCTCGACACGTCCTCAGGCGGCGATGTGATGTCGTTGTTCGAGGAATTGTGGAAGCAGGGACGGACCATGATCGTCATCACCCACGATGCCGCGCTGGCGCGGCGCGCGGGGCGCGTCGTCGAGATCAGAGACGGCGCGATCGTCAGCGACCGCACCACCTAAGAAACGGGGACAGTCGCCTTTTTCGCCCAACGCCCCCCGGATACCGCGTTGGGCGAAAAGGGCGACTGTCCCCTATGCTCTTGCGATGCGGCGCGGGACGTTCGTACTCACTCTCTTGCTCGTGGCCTCCGCCGCGACGACGGTCCACGCCGGCAAGGCGGGCGAGGTTCGCAAGGCCGCGTTCAAGCTCGTGAACGAAGGGGTCGCCGCCTACAACCGCGCCGACTATCGGGCCGCGATCCCACCGCTGCAGCAAGCCGCGGCGATGAGCCTCAACTCGTTTCCCGCTCACCACTACCTCGGTTTGGCGTTGGCGGGTGACCGCCGCTACGCGGAGGCGGTCGAGGCCTACACGATCGCGCTCGATCTCGAACCGGACCATCTGCAGGCCAACGTCTCGATGGGAGACGCCTGGCTCGCCCAGGGAGACACCGACGAGGCCCAGCCTTACTACGTCAGGGCCGGAAAGCTCCGCCCGGAGTACGCCGCGGCGCTCGACGGACTCGCCCGTGTCGCCGAAGCGCAGGCTTTGGACGACCAGGCGATCGCCCTCTTCGAGCGTGCCCTGGCGAGCGACAAGGGATTTGCCCCGGCCTACACCCACCTGGGGGACCTCTATCTGCGAACCGGCAAGCTCGACGAAGCGGTGAAGCTGCTCGTCGAGGCCGTGTCGGTGCGCCCCGATTTCGGCCCCGGGCTCGACCGGCTCGCCGCGGCCTACGGGCGGCTCGGGTTCTCAAACGAGGCCGTGGCCACGATCCGCAAGGCGATCGAACTCGAGCCCAACGATCCGGAGCACCGCGTGACGATGGGCCAAGTACTTCTGGGAATGAACGTCGTTGCGGGCGCCGAGGCGTCGTTTCAGGCCGCGATCGCCATTGACGCCGGCGACCCGAAAGCGCGCGCGGGACTCGCCGAGATCGGCAGGCGTCGAGGCGACTACGCCGCCGCGCTCGGCGAGATCGATGCCGCCTTGGCCGACGCGAGGCTCGACCGTCGGAACCGGGAAGCCCTGACGAAGCAACGGGCCGCGATCGAAGCCGAGCGCGACCGCGCGGCGACCCTGACCGCCGCTATTGCCTCGGGCGCCGCAGGCGTGGCGGACCGCGTCGCCTTTTCGGCGCTCGAGGCGTCACGAGGACGCTTCGACCTCGCGGCCGATCTACTGGCCTCGACGGACCCCCAAGGGCCGGATCGCGAGCGACTCGCTTTCTATTACTTCCGCGCCGGACGTTTCCGCGAGGCGCACGCGCTCTACGCGGAGCTCGCCGCAGCACAACCCCGCGCGGAGCTCGCAGTGAACGAGGGCGCCTCGCTCGCCCGTTTGGGAGACGACCTGAAGGCGAAGGCGGCGTTCACGCGGGCGCTCGCGATCGACCCCGACCAACCGCTGGCCCAGCTGTACCTCGGAAACGCGCAGCTGAGGCTGGGCGACACCGCGGATGCGGCCTCGACCTACCGGGCTTTTCTGGCGGCCTTCCCGACCGGTGCGTCCGCCGAGCAGGTGCGGCGCGTGCTCGCGGAGCTGCCTCCGGAGGCGACGCCGTGAGACGCGTCGTTCTGGCTTTCCTCGTGCTCGCCTTGACGGCTCCGGCCACAGCACAGGATGCGGAAAGGCGGCGCGGATTCTCGATTCACATCATCAACCCCACGGCGGACGAGTTCGTCCTCGGGCGGACGAAGATCCATGCGGAGGTCAACGCCGAGGTTCCAGCCGATGTCGACCGCGTCGAGTTCCTCGTCAAGAACAAGGTGGTTTTCGTCGACCGCGAGCCGCCGTATGAGTGCGTGCACGATTTCGGCGAGGAGAGCAAAGCCTGGGTGATCCGCGCCGTCCTCTACCACCGCGAGGGATTCTCGGTGAGCGACGTCGTCGTCACGCGCAAGATCACGATCGAGGCGTACGAGGAAGTGAACCGCGTCATCCTCTGGGTGACCGTGACGGACAAATCCGACGGGCTCGTCGCCAACCTCACGAAGGAGAACTTCACCGTCTTCGAGGACGGCGTCCAACAGACGATTCGGGACTTCATGCTCGAGGACAGACCGATCACGATGGCGATCGTGCTCGACAGCTCGGGGTCGATGCGGGACGCGATGCCGGAGGTGCACCAGGCGGCTGCAGGGTTCGTGACCACGCTTCGTCCGGAAGACAAGGCGCTCGTGATCGACTTCGACGACAGGGTCTTCCTGATCCAAGAGTTGACCTCGGATCAGGCGCTTCTCAAAGAGGCGGTCACGAGCACGGAGGCGCTGGGCTCGACGGCGCTCTACGACGGCCTTCACGCCGCCTTCCGGAAGCTGCGCGGGATCGAAGGGCGGAAGGCGATCGTTCTTCTGTCCGACGGCGACGACACGTCCAGCCAGTTGGCGTACAGCCGCATCCTGGAAGAAGCGAAGGCGCAAAGCGTGCTGATCTACGGGATCGGCCTCGGCGATGTGCGCAAGAGCGTCCTCAAAGAACTCGCGGAAATGACCGGGGGCCGCTCGTTTTTCGTCGCGAAGGCCAGCCAGCTCGCCGACGTGTACCGCAAGATCGCCGACGAACTGCGGCAGCAGTACTACCTCTCGTATTCCACGACCAACTCGAAGTGGGACGGCCGTTTCATCAAACTCGAGGTGAAATCGAAGAATCCCGATTGGTCGGTGCGCGCGCGCCGCGGTTACTTCGCGGTCCGCGGCGGCGGGGCGCTGAAGTAGCCTTCCGCTACACGCCCGCGGGTGGAATCACGTCCTCGGGCACGATCAGATCTTGGGGCAGCGGCCGGTAGTTCGCGGGTTGTGCCGCAAGCTGCACGTCGAACGCGACATCCCCCGAAAGTTCCAGTTCCGCACGCACGGGCAGCAACCCAGCGCCTTGAACCTCGACGCGCCACCGGCCCGCCTTGATTTGAGGGATCGAAAAGGCGCCCGACGCGTCCGTGAGCACCGTCCTCGAATCGTCGGCCCCGTCGTCTCGCGTCAGCCGAACTCGAGCCTCGGCCAAAGGCGCGCCCCCCGCGACGCGGACGATCCCGGCGAACGACGCGCTCCCGTCGGTCGAAGCGGCCTCGCCACGCGGCGCCTCGCCGGGAACGAGCACTACCTCGACCACCGCGCGAAACGGCGCGCGCACCTTGATCCCGGACTTGACGATCGGCACGGAGCCGTCGCGGCGCACCTCGACCCGGTAGGTTCCATTCGCGAGGCCGTCGAACGCAAACTTCCCGCTGGTGCCCGTCGTTGCGAGGTGCACCGGGGACGCGGCGCCCTCCGGGTGCGCGATGACGATCGCCCCCACCGCGGGGTCGCGACGGCCGTACGAAACCTTGCCGCGCAGCTGGCCGGACGGCTCGGCGGCCGCGAGAAGGACCGCGGCGAGCCCGAAACCAGAAACGAGCAAGCGGAGCATGAGCCGAAGTATAGGCGCTCGGGCTACACTCGGCGCGGGCGGTTAGCTCAGTTGGTAGAGCGCCTGCTTTACACGCAGGATGTCGTCGGTTCAAATCCGGCACCGCCCACCAGAGCCTCGTGTCGTACCCTCCCCTCATGATGTCCGGAAGCCCCGACGCCCCGGTCGAGTTTCTCGACGCGCGCGGGCTTTACTGTCCGGTTCCGGTTTTGAGGACGCGCGACCGATTCAAGACGCTGCCGCCTTCCGGCCGCCTCGACGTCGTCGCGGACGACCCTCTGGTCCGCCTCGACATGAGGGCCTTTTGTGCCCGCGAAGGCCACACCTACCTCGACGATCACGAAGAACCCGGCGGAGGTTGGAGGATGTTCCTTCAAAAGTCGGGCGACGCCGCCCGGCCTTGAATTGCCTAGACCGGGTGCTATCATCCACGGGTTTTTCGGGTCGGAATTTCCGGAACGAGAAACGCACCGCGCGGAGCGGTGGTGCAGTTGGTTAGCACACCGGACTGTCACTCCGGAGGTCGCGGGTTCGAGCCCCGTCGGCTCCGCCACTTCCGGTTCGAACACGGGCCAGAGGCTTGACGCTTCTGGTCCGTTACTTTTTTGGGCTCAACTCGGTCGGCGGCTCGCAGGTCAGCACGATCTCGCCTCCGGTCCGCGGATGACGGAACACCACCTCCGCAGCGTGCAGCAGGTACCCCGGATCGCCGGGGACCGCGCGCGTGGCAGGAGAGGGGGTTCCTCCAGCCACGTACAACGGATCGCCCACGAGGGGATGTCCGGTGGCGGCGAGGTGAATGCGAATCTGGTGTGGGCGGCCGGTCGTGATCACGACATCGCAAAGGAACGCTCCTCCCCGCCGCTCGAGAACGGCAGCGTGGCTGACGGAAGGCTTGCCGTTATCGGCGGCGGCATGGACAAAGCCAAGTAAGGCATGCGGCACCGGGCCGATCGGCCGATCGATCGTGATCGTGTCCCAGGATGGATCGCCGCAAGCCAGCGCGCGGTAGCGCTTGCGGATCTCTCTCGCGCGCAGCTGTCGCGTCATCTCGGCCCGCGCGGAGCGATTGCGAGCGAACAGGACCAACCCCGAGGTCCATCGGCCAAGGCGGTGGAGGGCCGCGGCCTCGGGCGCATACCCGCGGACCTGGTGGAGCAACGTGTGCTGCAGGAAGTTGGCGCCGGCAAGTGTGGGAAGCCCTGCGGGCTTGGCGACGGCGAGCAGGTCGCCGTCCTCGTAGAGCACGGCGAACGAAAGCGGAGCGTAGGGTTCATCCCAGGGCGGGCGCTGCCAGACGAGTTCCTGGCCGCGTCGCAGCACGAGATCTGTTGCGCCCGCTTTTGCATCGACTAAAACGTCTCCGGCCTCGATCCGCTCCGTCCACTCAGCCCGCGTCGAGTGCCGGTAGCGGTTGCCGAGGTACGCAAGTAATGTGGTCGCATCGGCCGCCGGACCGAGACGCTCACGGTAGGTGAAGCCGTCGTTTCGAGACATCGAACGGATGGTAGCAACGCCTCTCGCACTCCGATACCCTTTCGATCATGCCCGTCTACGTGGACACAAAAGAGCGTGCGCGGCTGCTGTCCGAGCACCGCGAGAGCGTGCTCGCCACCGTCTGGTTCGGTCCCACGCCGAAGCCGGAACGGACGGCACCGTGGCATACGGGGTGCATCCCGAACCGACCGCTTCCCGCCTGCCCCGCGGGGGAGGTCTGGCCGGCGGCAGGAACGGTTTCCCGAATCACGGTCGAGGGCGCGGCCGCTGCCGTCGACGATCGGTCCTTGTTCGTGGCGATCGAGTCTCCAGCCGGTTCGGACCTGGGCATCGACGCGCTTGCGTTCGACGTTTACGGGCGGCTGCTGCGCGGCATGACGCGTGCGGGCTATCCACACGCCTTACGCATCTGGAACTACGTCCCTCACATCCACGACACGTCGTCGGGAATCGACCGCTACAAGCTCTTTTGCAAGGGGAGGGCCGAAGCGTTCGCCGCGCATTACGGCCCTGAGTTTTCCGATCGGCTCTCGGCGGCTTCCGCCGTGGGTTGCCCGGGCGACGTACTCGTCGTGCACATGCTGGCCTCGCGCGAGCCGGGCCGCCCCATCGAAAACCCGCGCCAGGTCGCCGCGCATCGCTACCCTGAGCGCTACGGCCCGAAGAGCCCGTCCTTCGCACGCGGCACGGTGACGGGCCCGGCCTGGAACGGGATCATCTTCGTCTCCGGAACGGCGAGCATCGTCGGGCACGAAAGTCTGTTTCCGGGCGACCCAGCGCGGCAGACCGAAGAGACGATGCGCAACATCGCGGCCGTGCTCGACGAAGCCGGGGTCCCGGGACGGGGAGGGCCACTCGGCGCGCGCCTCTTGTCGCTGCGCGTCTACGTGCGGTACCCCGAGCAACTCGACGCGATTCGCGCAGCGATCTTGGCGAGCGCCGGCCAGGCGGTACCAACGGCCTGGCTCCAGGCCGAGATCTGCCGCGAGGAGCTGCTCGTCGAAATCGAGGCGATCGGCCTTGCGCCCAACCGGACTTCCGCGTAAAGATTAGAGCCTATGAAACTCCAACGTTTCGGATTGATGGCCTCGGTCTGCCTCCTGACGTACTCGCTCGCGCTCGCGGCGACGCCCCCAGCCCCCGCGGCCGCCGCGGGTCCCGTCGCCCCCGAAGCGATGCAGGGTCTCTCGTTCGACGGCCTCACTCCCGAGCAGAAAACGCTCGCGATCACCATCCTCAACGAGAACGGATGCGACTGTGGCTGCGGGATGAAGCTCGCCGTCTGCCGGCGCGACGATTCCAAGTGCACCCGAAGCCTCGGCCTCGGAAAACAGGTGATCGAGCTGGTCAAGGCGGGGAAGGGCAGCAACGAGATCGTCAAGTCCGTTTTGTCCCCGCCGAGCAAGTACGTCGAGTTCGCGATGACGGCGGGCAAGTCCCCGTCCGTCGGTCCCAAAAACGCGAAGGTCACGATCTATCACTTCACCGACTATCAGTGACCGTATTGCTCGAGGGTCGGTCCGACCCTCAACCAGATCCTGACCGACTATCCGACTGACGTTCGCATCGTCTACAAGATGCACCCCCTGCCGATGCACCCGAACGCAATGCCCGCGGCCGAGGCCGCGATGGCGGCAAACGCGCAGGGAAAGTTCCACGAGATGGACGCGAAGCTATTCGCGAACCAGCAGAAGCTCACGCGTGAGAACTTCCTGGTTTGGGCGAAAGAGCTCGGGTTGGACGTCGACCGCTTTACGAAGGAACTCGACGCCCACACCTACGCCGAGGCGATCCAGGCCGACGTGAAAGAGGCCGACGCCATCGGAGCGTCGGGTACCCCAGCATCGTTCGTCAACGGACGCTACCTCAGCGGCGCAAAGCCTTACTCAGCCTTCAAAGAGGTGATCGACGAGGAACTGGCCTGGGCGAAAGCCGGCAACCGGCCGGAGTTCAAGATCGGCAAGAACGTCAGCGAGGCCTCCGTCAAGGCGGCGGCCCCCGCCGGTCCCCAGCCGAACAAGGTCTACGACATCGCCGCCGGCGACGCGCCGTATGAGGGCCCCAAAAAGGCCAAGGTCACGATCCTCCATTACTACGACTATCAGTGACCGTTTTGCGTGAGGGTCGGTCCGACCCTCGACAAGATCTTGGCTGACTATCCCAACGACGTCCGCATGGTCTACAAGCAGCACCCCCTGCCGATGCACAAGAACGCGATGTCCGCCGCCGAGGCCGCGATGGCCGCCAACGCGCAAGGAAAATTCGCCGCCATGAACGACAAGCTCATGGCCAACAGCACGTCGCTGTCACGAGACAAGTACCTCGAGATCGCCGCGGAGATCGGCCTTGACGTCAAGAAGTTCACGAATGACATCGACACCCATGCGTACAAGGCATCGATCGACGCCATGTCCGCCGAGGCCATGAAGGTGGGTGCATCCGGAACCCCGGCGAGTTTCGTCAACGGGCGCTTCCTGTCGGGAGCGCAGCCCTACGAGGCTTTCAAGAAACTCATCGACGAGGAGCTCGCCAAGGGGGCGAAGCCAAGTTCACCAGGCCCGGTCGCCCCGTAGATTCCGGAGCCGGATCACGTCCCTCGCGATCTCCTCGATCGCGAGGTACGACGCGTCGATCGAAGGCCAACCGTGCTGCTCCATGAGCTTGTTGGCGTAGAGCACCTCTTGGGCGATCCCGCGACGGTCCAGGTAAGAATCGAGGCCGGCGCCTGAGAGATGGCCCGCTCTCGCGCCGCGCACCGTCATCAGGCGGTCCACGTTCACCCTGAGTCCGACGACGCGGTTGGGGCGCAACGACACGAGTTGACGAGGCGGCGGGATCCCGGGGATCAAGGGGACGTTCGCCGCGCGAATCCCCGCGTACGCGAGGAAGAAGCAGGTCGAACTCTTCGACGCCCGGGACACGCCCACCAACACCACGTCGGCGCGAGACAACTCGTGCGGGCGCTGTCCGTCGTCGTGGGAGAGCGTGTAGTCGATGGCGTCCATCCGGTCGAGGCGATCGCGGTCGCTCTCGTAGAGGAGGCCCGGGGTCCCGCCGTGCTTCCCCTTGAACTGCTCGTTCAGGGCGGTGAAACAGGGGCCCAGGATGTCCACCGTCGGGACGAGGCGGCGCCCCGACGTGCGACGCATCGTCGTGCGCATCTCGTCGTCGACGAGGGTGTAAAAAACGACGGCCTTGGCCTTCTTGGCTTCCTCGACGATGGCGACGACGTCCTCCGGCGTCGAGACGCCGGCCTTCCGGACGATGCGATAGCGGCGTCCTTCGAACTGCACCGCAGCAGCCTTCAGGACCTGCGCGGCCGTGTCGCCGCGACCGTCCGAAACGATGAAGATCGTTGGGGTCCGCAAGGTCGGCATGACGACCCCGAGTGTAACCCCCGACAGGCGCGCGACGATGCGGTACCATCCGCCGGTGCCGAATATTTGCGAACAGAAGCGGACGCGGGGCGTCTCCTATTGCGGGGCCGACTGCACGGCGCTCAAGAGCGGGATCTTCGAACACGTGAGGCTCGCCCCGGGGGCCTCGCTCCCGCAGCGTGACCCGAACATCCTCGACGTCGCCATCCTCGACATGAACCACGGATGGCCGAACGTCGGCCACGAGGGGGTCGTCTCGGCGATTCAGGATGCGACCTGCGAGTTGTCGATACCGCTCGAAACCGCGGGAGTGCGCATCCGCGCGATCTCGTTCGACGTTCGTCGCGCGCTGCAGATCCCCGACGCCCCGGACGACCGGTTCTCGATCTACGTGGGTACGGGAGGCCCCGGCCACATCGACCCCCGTCTCAACGACGGGAGCGACCCGCGCGCCCAGGGGGTCGTGGAAGACCCGGCTTGGGAGACGCCGCTGTTCCGCCTGTTCGATGCGATCGCCGAGCGCGACGACGCGGCGCTCCTTGCGGTGTGCCACACGTTCGGCCTGATGTGCCGGTGGCTCGATGTCGCCGACCCGGTCGCACGGGGTCCGAAAAAGGGCGGGAAGAGCGAAGGTGTGCTCGACAACCTCCTCACCGATTCCGCGCGTGAGCACCCGTTCTTCGCGGCGTTCGTGCGGAGGATTGGGCCCGAAGGAAGGCTGCGCGTCCTCGACAGCCGGCTCTACGACCTGATCCCGAAAGACGGTGCGTCGCGGCGCATGGCGATCATCGGGACCGAGACCCTCGGGGTGGACGGTCCGCCCGGGAACGCCATGACGATGATGGAGGTCGCACGAGACGCTTCGGGCAGGATGCCCCGCATCTTCGGCGTCAACCACCACCCCGAGATCATCGACCGGTCCAACTTGATGGGGATGCTGAAAACCAAACTCAAACGCGGGGAGATCACCAAGGAGTGGTACGACCTGCGCATCAGCACCCTCTCCGAGCACTTCCCCGACGAGGGCAGCGACCGCCACCTGCGCGTGACCTCGGATTTCACCTTTCTCGGACCGCTGCGGTTCCACGTGACGCGCGCCGCCCGCCTCCGCGCCGAAGAGCGCGGCCGGGACTTTTTCCGTCACGAAGCCGAAGTCGATCGCGCGCTGACCGGGCTCCCCACGCTGCCCTGACCGTGCCGCGACCCACACTCGTTTCGCCGTATTTTCGTCGATTTCAGGGGTCCAGGAGCCTGGCCGGGGTCGTGATCGCCCGGCCCGGATCGTCCTAGCGGGCCGTTTTGGGGCGATGACGGCCTTCCGGACATAGGCATTTCCCATCGGCCTCGGGAACTCCGGGCAGCCACTCCTGTCCCATCTCCTGAGGCCGGAACGAACCCCCGGCCCGGAGGAATCGACCATGAACCCCTACCGCGCATTTCGAATCGCCGGCCTCGCCGCCATGATCGCCTTGTCCGCCATCCCCGGGAGGGCGGAGGTCTGCCGGATACCCGCGCCATCATCGGCCTATTCGATGGAAGTCCTCGTCGATGGAAGACCGCTTGCGGTCTACAACGCGAAGTCGACGACCTACGTCGAGGCGTTGAAGGGGCGCGAGTACTCCATCCGTTTGACGAATCGAACCGGCGAGCGTGTCGCCGTCGCGTTGGCGGTGGACGGCCTGAACTCGATCGATGCCCAGCACACGTCGTCACGGGAAGCGCGCAAGTGGATCCTCGCGCCATGGGAGACCATCACCCTGTCCGGCTGGCAGACCAGCTCGGGCACCGCTCGCCGTTTCGTCTTCACGTCCGAGTCGAAATCGTACGGCACGTGGTTGGGTCAAACGAAAGATCTCGGCGTCATCAGCGCCGCGTTCTTCCGGGAGGCCCGGCGCGAGGACAAGCTCGCGGCCTCGCCCTCGCTCGCCGAACCCCGTTCCAAACGCAGCGCGCAAAACGAATCCGGCTCCGGCGCATCGCGTGAGCAACCCCGAGACGATGGGAAGAGGCAGGACAAGGACGAGCTCGCCGCCACGGGGATTGGCCGCGAGATCGAGCACCGCGTGAGGCAGGTCGACTTCGACCAGGAGGACGCCCCCGCGTCGATTCTGAGCGTGCGTTACGAGTATCGCGACGCCCTGGTAAGACTCGGCGTTATTCCACCCGGAGACGACGCTCTCGCCCGTCGAGATCGCGCCCGCGGCTTCGTCGAGCCGGGCTTCGCCCCCGACCCGTTCCGCAGCCGCGATTGATATGGGATAAGGGGACAGCAATCAACTAAGGGGACAGCAACCGTTTTCC
>JAQBEH010000125.1:0-7339 GCA_032124015.1 Acidobacteriota bacterium | reverse complement strand
GTTCCCCGCGGAAGCGCCCGCGGGCACCGCGCAATCCGTACCGGTGCTCACCCCCAGATTGAGGTCGGCGGCGCACGACAACGCCTGCAAGATGGGTCCGCAGTTGTCGACGACCTTGACGTACGGGCCGGCGAGTGTCGTCTTGGCGATCGACCCGGCGGGCGAGCAGGTGAACGCACCCAGCGTCGATGCCGTTTGGGGAACGGCTCCGACCGTGACATCCGCGAACGGCATCGCATAGTTCGGTTGCTCGCAGCCGTCCGGGCAGGTCTGGTCGTTGGAAATCGGGTAGACGCCGCCCTTGACCCGCACGTACCGGTTGTCGTCGACGAACGAACGGATCGCGCCGGTGTGGGCATCGACCCGCGCGACCCAGGTTTCGGGCTCGCCCTCGATGCGCAGCGTAACGCGCCAAACGAGGGCGGATGCGTACCCGTCCCCGGCGCGCAGGGGGATCAACTCGAGCGATGGTGCCGAGACGACGTTAACGACGTCTGTCGCGGTCAGCTTCATGTAGGCGAAAAGGCGCTCTTGCGCTTCCGCTCCATCGAGGCCGGGGATGGGGCTTGCGTCGATGCGGCTCCAACGCGGTGATCCGAACGAGATCAGATTGCCGTGGCCGATCGTGAAGACGTAGCGCTCGCCGGCCACCGGGATCCCCGCGATCTCCCGGCCGAACACGATCTGCCAGACATCGTCGTTCAACTGGCCGGAGGCGTCGTTATCGAGGACGAGCTCCTTGTCGTTCGCGAACAGCAACGTGCGGTTCCCGGCGATGAAGGGGCGCAACGAGGCCGCCAGCGAGGCGACGGTGGCCCCCTCCGCGCCGGGCCACCGGATCCCCTTTCCCTCGACGAGGAGGGGAGCGCCCGACCGGCGGTCGAGGTGGACCGACCAATCCTGGCCGTGGGTCGCCCGGAAAACTTCCCACCGGACGCGCGCCGGGTCCCCAACGGGGAGGGAGCCCACGGCGGTGGTGGCGACATCCAGCCCGTTTCCAGGGTCCTGAATGACCAGGTCGCTGAACCGTCCTCCCTGTTCCGGCACCTGCAAGGCGAAAACCGCGCTCGCTCCGGCGAGAAAGAGGGTAACCATGGCGGCCAAGACCTTCGGAAACGCGCGGGCACGGTCTTTCATGAGTGTCTCCCTGGAGATCGCAGAGAATCTACCGCGCGGTTGTCGATCCGGAAAGGCCGGAGGTGACCTATAACAAAGGACATGAAGCGCGCGGTCGTTGCTGGAGGCGGGGTTTTCGGCGTATCTGCCGCCATTGTGCTCGTATCGCGAGGGTTTGAGGTCGATCTTTTTGATGCGGGTCCGATGCCGCGCCCCGAGGCGGCCTCGACCGATATCAGCAAGATCGTTCGCATGGACTACGGCACGGACGCCCTCACGACCGAGCTGATGGAGCGCGCGCTCCCGCTCTGGCGCGAGTCGAACCTCAGGTGGCGGGAAGAGCTCTACCACCAGGACGGATTCCTCATGCTCTCACACGCCCCCCTGCGGCCGGGAGGGTTCGAGCACGATTCGCTGCAGACGTTGGCGGCGCGCGGGCACGCGCTCGAACGGTTGGATGGCGAATCGCTCGCCTCCCGGTTCCCCGCGTGGGCCGCCGCGCGCTATCCCGACGGCTACTTCAACCCGCAGGCCGGGTGGGTCGAAAGCGGCCGCGTCGTCGCCCGCATGATCGAAGAAGCCGAAGCCCGCGGCGTTCGCGTGCACGCCCGGGAAGGGGTCGCGCGTTTCGTCGAAGCCGGGTCGCGCGTCACCGGTGTCGTCACGACGTCGGGCGCTCGCCTTTCCGGTGACGTCGTGCTGATCGCCGCCGGGGCGTGGACTCCGCTCCTGGCCCCCCACCTCGCGGGCGTCATGTGGCCGGTCGCGCAACCGGTTTTCCACTTGAAGCCTCACGATCCTGAAGCCTGGCGCCCGCCCCGGTTCACCGTCTGGGCGGCCGCGATCGCCGAGACCGGCTGGTACGGCTTCCCGGCCAACGCCTCGGGGATCGTCAAGATCGCGAATCACGGCCCCGGCCGCCGCGTGCACCCCGACGCGGAGCGGGTGATCGCCGCCGGCGACGAGGCGAAGCTCAGGGAGTTTCTTCGTGAGAGCCTGCCGGAGTTGGCCGAGGCGCCGCTCGTTTCGTCCAAGACCTGTCTCTATTGCGACACGTTCGACGGCGATTTTTTCATCGGCCGCGACCCCGACCGCCCCGGCCTCGCCGTCGCCTCCGGCGACTCGGGGCACGGTTTCAAGTTCGCCCCGGTCCTGGGAGACGTCATCGCCGATGCGATCGAAGACAAGCCGTCGCGGTTCACCGCGCGGTTTCGCTGGCGGATGCCGGCGGAGCGCAAGGCCGAAAACGCGCGCTGGGGGTTGTCGTGACGCCCGCGCTCCGTTGCACCGTCCGCGGTTGCACGGGCGCCCTCGTGTGGGACGACGCGCAGCTTCGCTGCCCTTTCGGACATGCGTTCGACCGTGGGCGCGAGGGTTACTGGAACCTGCTCCAGCCCCAAGACCGCCGGTCGCCAAAGCCGGGGGACAGCGACGAGGCCGTCTTGGCACGGCGCCGTTGGCTGGCGCGCGGTTTCGCGGACGGGCTCGCCCTCTCGCTGTCGTCGCGGATCGAAGCGGCCGGACTGCCTGATGACGCCGTGCTGGTTGACGTCGGCTGTGGCGAGGGGACGCTGACCGCCCGGCTTTTCGCAACGCGTGGTGCTTCCGGCTGCGGCATCGACCTGTCGACGAGGGCGATCCGCCTCGCTGCCCGGCTGGCACCCGAGTTGACCTGGATCGTGGCGAACGCCGATCGCGGCCTCCCCCTTGGCGACGGTTCCGTGCAGCTGGCGCTGTCGGTCTTCGGCCGCCGCCCGGCGGCCGAGCTCTCCCGGGTGGTCGCACCGTCGGGGACGCTGCTCGTCGTCGTCCCCGCCGAGGACGACCTGCTCGAGCTGCGGGAGGCCTCGCAGGGCGAGGGCGTGCGGCGCGACCGGGTGGGCGACGTGCTCGCGGAGCTTGCTCCAGGCTTCGACCTCGCCGGGCGCGCAACCTGGCGTCATCGGGCCCCTCACGATCGCGAGGCGTTGAACGATGCGCTCGCGATGAGCTACCGGGGGGCGAGGTCGAGCGAGCGCGAGCGACTCGCAACCGTGGCCACGCTCGACGTCACGCTCGCGGCCGAGATCTTGGCGCTTGTGCCGCGTGGCGGCGTTAGATAGCCTCCGCGCATGTTCCTCGGCCATTTCGCCGTCGCGTTTGCCGCCAAGCGAGCCGCCCCGCGCGCTTCTTTGGGGACCTACGTCGCGGCGGGCCTCTTCCTCGACATCCTTTGGCCGGTGTTCCTGCTCCTTTCGATCGAGCAGGTACGCATCGCCCCGGGGGTGACCGCGTTCTCGCCGTTTGACTTCGTCAGCTACCCCTGGTCGCACTCGCTCTTCATGGCCGTGGTCTGGTCGCTGGTTTTTGGCGGCGGACACTACCTGATTCGCAGGGACAAAACGACGGCCAAGATGCTCACCGCCGTCGTTTTCAGTCATTGGATCCTGGACTGGATGACGCACCGGCCCGACCTTCAGCTGGCGCCCGGGATCTCGTTCCGGACCGGCCTCGGGCTCTGGAACTCGATTCCGGCGACCATAGCGATCGAAGTCACGCTCTTCCTTGCGCTGGCGTGGTGGTACGAGCGCGCGACGGAGCCGCTGGACGCCGTCGGCCTCTGGGCCTGGTATGCAATGATCGGAGTTCTCCTGGCTCTCTACGGCATGAGCCTCGGGCCGCCACCCCAACCGGGGCAGGAGCGGATGGTCGCCCTCGTCACCCTCGCCCTCTGGATTTTCGTGCCGTGGGCGGCCTGGGTCGATCGGCATCGGGTCGTTCGAAGATGAAAACCCTGCGTCTCCTCGTGTTCGCCTTGTCGTTTTGCACCGCGGCGTTGGCCGCCGGTCCGATCCCCGTGAAGATCTCGGCCGACACCTCCGGAGCCTCCTCCCGCGTCGTGTTGACGTTCGCGAAGAAGGTCCCGTGCGAGGTTGTGGAGGACGCGGGTCACGTCAAGGTCGTCTGCGACGCCGCGATCGTCGCCGATCCCGCAAGCGGCACGCTCGACGACGCGATCCTCAAGAGCTTCGGCCCCGAAGGCGATCGCACGATCGTTTTTGCGACCGGGCGGGGCTACCGGAGCGTTGACACGTTCGAGCTGAAGAACCCGACCCGACTGGTCATCGACCTTCAGGGGACCCGGGCGGCGGAGGCGGTTCCGGTGCCCGCCGCGCCGAAAAAAGCGCTGCCGGTCATCGTGCTCGATCCCGGTCACGGGGGCGTGGAAATCGGAGCGATCGGCCCCACCGGCCTTCAAGAAAAAGACCTCACGCTCGACCTCGCGCGCCGGTTGAAGGTCCTCCTCGAGAGGCAGGGCGTGACGGTGGTGTTGACCCGCGACGAGGATCGCGTGCTCCCGCTCGACGACCGGACGGCGATCGCGAACCACAACCGCGCGATCCTGTTCATCTCGATCCACTTGAACGCGTCGAAGCGGAAAAGCGCCGTCGGCGCCGAGACCTACTTTCTGGCCACTGCCGCGACCGACGCCGAGGCGCGCACGCTGGCCGGCCTCGAGAACAAGGCCTACGAGTCTCCCGATGCCGCGGCGACACCGGCGACGTCCGCGACCGCGCCCGATCGCGGCCTGGAGCTGATCCTCTGGGACCTGGCGCAAAACAGCTTCCTCGTCGAGTCGAGCCGGCTCGCGGAGGCGATCCAAACCGAGCTGAACACGGCGACCGGCGTGCGCGATCGCGGCGTGCGCCAGGCGCCGTTTCGCGTGCTGATGGGGGCGACGATGCCGGCGATCCTCATCGAGGCCGGTTTCATCTCGAACCCCGAGGAAGAGGCCCGCTTCAAGGACGACGCTTACAAAGACAAGGTCGCCGAGGCGATCGCGCGTGCCGTCGCCCCGATCACGGCGCGGCCGTGACGCGACGGTTTTTCGTCCCGCCGGCTTTTCTGCTCGTCGCGTTGCTTACGGCCTGCGGCGGCCAGAAACCGACATCGTCCGAGTCGATCCCAGCGTCGCCACCCGCCGATGCCGCGGCGGACCAAGCGCAAGAAGCCGTTCCCGAATCGCAAGACCCGGCGCCCCTCGTGAGGACGAGCGTCACTCTCTATTTCCCCTCGGCCACGGGCGACCGGCTTGCCGCGGAGATCCGGGAGATCGTCGAAACGAGGCGCCCCGCGGATCGCGGCGCACAGATTCTCACGGCGCTCCTTGCGGGGCCGCAAACGGAAGATGCCCTCCCCGCGGTTCCTCCCGGCACCACGCTTCGGCAGTTGTGGGTGCGCGACGACGGCAACGCGTACGTCGATTTTTCCGAAGAGTTCATGAGCGCAGCGACGGGCGGAAGCGCCGACCAGATCTTGACCGTCTACGCGATCGTGAACTCGCTGACCGAAAACGTCCGGGCCATCCGGCGCGTCGGCATCCTCGTCGCGGGGCGCGAGCGTCCGACGTTCGGCCACCTCGATCTCAGCCGCCCGCTTCCCTCCGACCTCACCCTGGCCGCTGCAGCGAAGGCCACGGAGTAACGATGCCCCGCCAAGACGGCCGCCTGGACGACGAGCTCCGCCCTCCGATCATCACCCCGCACTGGTTGAAACACGCGCTGGGGTCGGCGCTGATCGAGATGGGGGACACCAAGGTCCTCTGCGCGGTGTCGGTCGAGGACCGCGTCCCTGCGTATCTGAAGGACAAGGGCGAAGGCTGGGTGACGGGGGAGTACGCGATGCTCCCGGCGTCGGGGCGGGAGCGGAGTTCGCGCGAGGTCTCGAAGGGGCGGCCGTCGGGCCGCACGATGGAGATCCAGCGACTGATCGGCCGCTCGCTGCGGAGCGTCGTCGACCGCAAGGCTTTGGGCCCGCGCACGCTCTGGGTCGATTGCGACGCGCTGTCCGCCGATGGCGGCACGCGCACCGCGAGCATCACGGGGGCCTACGTCGCGCTGGCGCTGGCGCTGGCCAAGCTGCGCGAGGCGAGGGTGATACGCCAGCCGGTGCTCACGGGGATGCTCGCCGCGATCTCGGTCGGCATCGTCGAGGGGCGCCCGGTGCTCGACCTCGACTACGTCGAAGACTCCGCGGCCGAGGTGGACATGAACGTCGTGCGCATCGACGAGGACCGCTACGTCGAAGTCCAGGGGACGGCCGAGACGACGCCGTTCCGGAAGGAAGGGCTCGACGCGATGTTGGCGCTCGCCGATTCCGGAATCGATCGCTTGCAGCAAGTCCAACGCGAGATCATCGGCGACGCTCTGGAACGCATCCTGGTCGCTAAGCCTTGACGGTGCTCGTCCTCGCCACGGGAAATCCGGGCAAGATCAAGGAGTGTGAGGCGTTCCTCGGACCGGCGGGGTTTACCGTTTTGGGACTCGACGCGCTGACCGACCTGACGCCCATCGAAGAAACCGGCGCAACGTTTGCGGCAAATGCGAGGCTCAAGGCCGAGGGCTACTCGCTGCGCACGCCCCACCTCGTGCTCGCGGACGATTCGGGGCTCGAGGTCGATGCGTTGGGCGGCGGCCCCGGCGTGTTGTCCGCGCGCTACGGCGGACCGGACCTCACCGACCCGGAGCGCTGCACCGCGATCCTTGCGGCGTTGGCTCAAACCCCGGACGATAAGCGCACCGCGCGCTTCCGCTGCGTGCTCGCGCTCGCCAAGGCCGGGAAAACGCTTGCGACATTTGACGGTGTCGTCGAAGGGACGATCTTGCGGGAGCCGCGCGGCAGCAACGGATTCGGCTACGACCCGATTTTCTTCCACGCCCCGTCGGGGCGCGCGTTCGCCGAGTTGACGCGGGAGGAAAAGGAGCGGGTCTCGCATCGCGGCAACGCTCTGCGTCAATTTTCGCAGTCGGTAGAGGAGGTGTGATGAACGGTGCCGATATCGGTTGGATGATCCTGGCCACCGGCATGGTGTTGCTGATGACGCCGGCTCTCAGAACACGTACGCCACGGGTGGAACACCGGCCGCGGTCGGTACCGGCCCGTTCATATTCAAGGAGTGGATCGTCGGCGACCACATCACGCTTGACAAGAACCCTGACTACTGGAATGCGGCCGCCGGCGGCCCATACCTGGACAGCGTTACCATCAGGCCGATCGCTGATTCGACCGCGACCGTCAACGCGCTCCAGGCTGGCGATATCGACATCGCCCAGATCTTCGCGCCGAACGACATTCCATTCGTTCTCGCCGACAGCAATCTCCAGTACTTCGACCGCGGCAGTGCCTGCAACGTCGGGGTGCTGTCGATGAACCACAAGCAGAAGCCGTTCGACAACGCCCTGAT
>JAQBEH010000124.1:0-106414 GCA_032124015.1 Acidobacteriota bacterium | reverse complement strand
GCCCCAGGTTGCGGTGTCGCCCCAGGTTGCGGTGTCGCCCCCGGTTGCGGTGTCGCCACAGATTGCGGTGTCGCCCCAGGTCGCGGTGTCGCCCCAAACTGCGGTGTCGCCCCAAGTTGCGGTGTCGCCCCAGGTCGCGGTGTCGCCCCAGGTTGCGGTGTCGCCCCAAGTTGCGGTGTCGCCCCAGGTTGCGGTGTCGCCCCAGGTTGCGGTGTCGCCCCAGGTTGCGGTGTCGCCCCAGGTCGCAGTGTCGCCCCAGGTCGCAGTGTCGCCCCAGGTTGCGGTGTTGGCCTCGAGGATCGAAGGCGTCGGCGAGAGGGAGAAACCGCCCACGGCGTTCGGGTGGACGACCGGCGAAGCGCTGTTGAACCGAACCGAGCGGAACGGACCGGTCATTGCCACCGCGTGGATCAAGTTGAGGTAGCCCGCTCCAACGGTGAATCGGTCGACGTTCGTCAGGTGGTCGGCGGAGAAGAGCAGGATCGCCTTGACCTGGTCGGGCGTGAGACGGGGGTTCCGCTGGAGGAGAATCGCCACGGCTCCGGAAACCACCGCTGTCGACATGCTGCTGCCCGACAGTTCAATTCGGTCTCGCGAGATCACCCGGTCCGGATAGAGGCGGCCGAGGGTCGCTCCCGGGGCGAGCGAGGACACGATGCGATTCCCCGGCGCGACCAGGTCGGGCTTGAGGATGTGGTCGCCGAAGGAAGGCCCTTTGCCGCTGTAGGTCGTCGTGATGTCGTCCTCGCGTTCTGCGGTGTTCAGGTCGTTCATGGCCCCAACGGTCAAGACGTAGGGATCGCTGCCGGGCGCGTTGACCGTGAAGTGCCCGTCACGACCGCGGTTGCCGGCGGAGGCCACGACGACGAGTCCGGCGGCCCACGCGCGCTCGACGGCATGGGCGAGCGGGTCGGTGTGGTAAGACTCGGCGGGAGGGTGGCCGAACGAGAGGTTCAACACGCGAATTCCGAAGGCACGCCTGTTGGCGATCGTCCAGTCGATCGCTTCAATGACGTTGCTCACATAGCCCTGACCGTTCGCGTCGAGGACCCGCAGTGAGACCAGAGCGGCTCCCGGAGCGACGCCGCGGACGGAGCCTTTGTCGCCCGATCCGCCGATGGTTCCGGCGACGTGCGTTCCATGACCGAATGCGTCGGTGTTGCGGCTCGTGCCGGTGAAATCGACGCTGGCGAGAATGCGGGAGGGCGTCACCGCCGCGTTCGGGGTGAGTCCGGAGTCGATGACCGCGACCGTCACTCCCTTTCCGGAATAGCCGAGGTAATGCTCCAGGCGATCGGCTCCGATGGTAGGGACGGCGATGTCCATCGTCGCCACGACTTTGCGATCGGGTGAGATGCTCAGCACGCGGGCGTCGGTCTCGAGCGCTTCGATCTCCCGTCGAGAGAGCGAAGAGCCGAGCAGCGTCGAACCGGATAGCCGCCTCGAAGATCGGCCGCTCTTCGAAACGAGCGCCTGGACTCCCGACTCATCGAGGCCCGGAGCGTACGTGACGATGACGCGCTGATCGTGGGAAAGGCTCATGGATTCGCGGAGGTCGGGTGCGAGCTTGTCGATGCGGTTCGATCCCGCCGCCGAGAGAGAAGACTGCGTCATCGCTGCCAGCACCGCGCATCCGAAGATCAGTCGCATGGTTTTCATCGTTTCATCCCCCAAGTGGTTCGCGCCCCATGCGCGTTCCGGCCATACCAGGAGCAACCGGTGGGCCGTTTCGCTGTTTCGCGTGGGAGAGGAAGCGCTAAGCTGTTAACTAGCAATGAGTTGACGCAATCGACATGACCTCGAAGGGAGCGAATGCGGTCACTCGCGTCGATCTTGAAATGAGACGGCGGCAACCCGAGATCGAGCCAAAGTCACGGAATAACTCCTCTTTTGATGCGTTTCACGCCCGCGACACTCAAGTCTCACGGTGAGACTCCAAGCTTGCGACGGATCGGGAGAGCTCTCGACAATTCGGACTTGAGGTCCTCTATGTCTCACCGTAAACTTAGCCTATTCGTTGGGTCGAATACGAATGGTGGAGGAGCTTCGAGATGTATAGATCGATCGAGGACGTTGCCCGGCGGGTCTACCGGGCACTCAAAACGCCGACCGACAACTCCCCTCGCACAGACCCCATCGTTGCGTTCCATTTCAAAGGAAAAGACGACTACATCATGCTCCGGTGCAACAAAACACCGGAGTTGTCGATCAAGGGGAAGGACCAGACGGCCGGCGAAGTGAAGTTCTTCGCCTACAGCGACTTTTCGGAGTACACCGAGGCCGATGTCCTCTTCAAGCTCAAGGACGAGATTCTTCTCGTCGAGCTCTACCGCAAGGGCGCGATCGAGGCCCAGTCCTTCAAGTCGTGGAGCGAGTTCGAACGGTGGCTCGAAACGCTCGACGAGAACGGTGTTCAGATTTCCCTGAAGCTGCCGTGCCTCGTCTACGCCGCCGTGAGGAGTCAGTCTCCGTCGATGCAGAATTTCATCGTCGAGGCGATCAAGAAAGCTCTCAAGAGCGGGTTGGACTAGCCGCGACCGACCCTCGGACCCGCCCGACGCAAACGAACGAGGCCGTCGCGAATCGCCTCGGCGCCCTCGTCTCCGTGGACTTCGGCCAGGACGCTCTCGAGGCGAAGCCGCAACAGTCGTCGGGCTTGATCCAGGTCGAGCTGTCCGAGCGTCGTGCCTTCGGGGCCGATAAACGTTACCCGGCGGTCGCGGAGCAACGTCGCCCCCTCCTTCGATGCGGGATCAACGATTCTGACGAGGCGCCAGCCGAGTCGCTCCTCGATCGGGCCGGGTCGTCCAACGCCGGTGATTGTCGCGCGGAACGTCCCTCGTGCGGAGGGGGGAGCGGAACCTTCCAACATGAGTGAAGCCTAGCACGCCAAAGCCTCGGTGGCTCGAGCTTCGTCAGGTACGCGGGCCGGATCGGGAAGGGCTCAGCGCGTCATCTTTCGCCCAAGCTGTCTGCGTGCGGGAACACCGCCGACTCGTTCGGGCCGCCGTCACCGATGTTGACGCCCTTGAACTGTACCGTTCGGTTTCTTCCGGCGGCCTTCGCCTGGTAGAGCGCTTGGTCGGCATGGAGGATCAAATCGTTCCCGATGGTGCCGTCCACAGGGAATTGCGCGACGCCTCCGCTGATCGTGATCCGGCCACCGGGTTGTGATTCGGCACGGGGAAATTTCGTCGATTCGATCGCAGCCCGTATCCTCTCGGCTGCCGCGAATCCCTCCGGCCCGCGTGCTCCGGGCATGGCGATGATGAACTCTTCGCCACCGTAACGGCAAGCCACGTCGCCAGGCCGCAAATTGTCGCGGAGCACCTGAGCGACGCGTTTCAAGATCTCGTCTCCGGCGAGGTGTCCGTTGCTGTCGTTGTACTTCTTGAAGTGATCGATGTCGAAGATGAACACCGAGAGGGCTGTGGCCTCGCGCTCCGCGGCGTTGATCATGAGCCCCAACCGTTGCCCCATGAAGTAGCGCTTGTTCAGGAGCGCGGTGAGGCCGTCGTGGCTGGCGAGATCGCGAAGCTGCCGCATGCTGCGGGAGTTCGTGTAGGCGATCGAGCCGAGGTTCGTCAACATCTGCAGCATCGCCTTCTCGTCGCGGGGACGCGACGCGGGGTTGCCGATGCAAAGAATGCCGAGCAGTCGGTCCTTTCCGTCGTCGTGATGAACGAGTGGACCGATGAGATCGAGCCGCAGCGACGGATGGTTGTCGTTGATCGTCCACCCCTCCGTCCGGCTCATGTTCAGCCAGTCCTCTGCGAGCATCTCCACCTTGGCACTGGCGACCCACCCTATCTTGCCTTCCCCGACCTTGATCTTCAGCGCGGAGGGCGGAAGGTCCGCTGCGCCGGTACGCTCGACGAGCTGGAGTAGTTCGCCGCGCTCGACGTCTCCTGAGTGCGTTCGGACGAGGTAGAACAGCATCTGCTCGGGCTCGAAGATCGCATCCGCGAGCGCGAATACCAGCCGCGGTATCTGGCGCTCGTCTAGGTCCGAGCGGTTGAGGTCCCGGGCAATCGATGGAAGCAAGCGGGTAAAGCTCGAGAGCGCTCGTTGCTCGTCGCGGATCTTCGCGATGTGCCGGGCCTGGCCTCGCGAGTGGTTCTCCAACCGAGCGACCTCCGCCTCCAGGCGGCCCAGTTCGCTGTCAAGACGCGGTCGTCCGCGGCGGCCGAGGAGGATCCCGACGGCGACACCCAAGGCCCCGGCCAGGATCGATGCGAAAACGCTCAGTGGTTGCAATAGGCTCCCCAACACGTGTGCGGACTCTTTCCCGGCGTACGGCAGACCGACCTTCGACGTCGCGTCCGCGGATCAATGTGAGTTCCCGAGGCGGCGGAGGCAAGGGGCCTGCTTTGGAGGCCCGTCCGCTAGAATGCCGCCGTGCTCCGAGTCAACGAAATATTCCACTCGATCCAGGGGGAATCCAGTCACTCTGGCCGCCCCTGCGTCTTCGTCCGCCTGACCGGCTGCAACCTCCGATGCGACTGGTGCGACACGACTTACGCGTTCCACGAGGGCGGCTCGATGACCGTCGAGGAGGTCGTCGAACGTGTGGGGGCCTTCGGCTGCATGTTGGTCGAAGTCACCGGAGGCGAGCCCCTGCTGCAACCCGATGCGATCGAGCTGATGCGCTCGTTGCTCTCTTGCGGGCACGAGGTGTTGCTCGAAACCGGGGGCAGCTTGCCGATCGAGCACGTACCGGAAGGTGTTCGTCGTATCGTCGACGTCAAGTGCCCGGGGAGCGGGGAGTGCGAACGAAACCGATGGGAGAACCTGGACGCCTTGCGGCCGGGGGACGAGTTGAAGTTCGTGATTGCAAATCGCGCCGACTATGACTGGGCCGCTGGCGTGCTCGGCTCCCGCGCGTTGCACGAGAAGGCGCCGGTGCTGTTTTCCGCCGTCCACGATAGGTTGCCGGCCGGCGAACTGGCGCGCTGGGTGCTCGACGATGGTCTTCCCGTGCGTCTGCAGATCCAGATCCACAAGATCCTCTGGCCCGCGGCGGCGCGGGGCGTGTGATGCGTTCCGCGGTCGTGCTCCTATCGGGTGGCCTCGACTCCGCGACCTGCCTTGCGTGGGCGTGCCGCGAAGGGTACTCGGCCCACGCGCTCACGGTTGATTACGGCCAGCGTCACGCGATCGAAATCGAGCGTGCCGCCGCGCTGGCGCGAGTCCTCGGGGCCGCGTCTCATCGGATCGTCTCGGTCGATTTGTCGTTCCTCGCGGGGTCCGCATTGACCGATCGCAACGTCGCCGTTCCCAAGACGCGCAGTCCCGCCGAAATGGCTTCGGGCATCCCGACGACGTATGTGCCGGCGCGCAACACCGTGTTGCTGGCGCTCGCTTTGGCGTGGAGCGAAGCGCTCGGGGCACGCGACCTGGTGATCGGCGTCAACGCGGTCGACTACAGCGGCTATCCCGACTGTCGTCCGGCCTTCCTGCGCGCTTTCGAAGCGCTCGCCGGGCATGCGACCAAGGCCGGAGCCGACGGGGATGCGTGGCGCATCCACGCCCCCCTCCTGGAACTCTCGAAAGCCGAAATCGTCCGCCGCGCCGTGGCGTGGGGGGTGCCGTACGCGTCGACGATCTCCTGCTACGATCCCGGGTCCTCGGGGGCGCCGTGCGGCGCCTGCGATGCCTGCCAGCTCCGCGCGCGCGGCTTCCGTGAGGCCGGTGTCGAGGATAGAACGCCTGATCGATGAGTCGACGATCAACCGCGCCGTAGGCGCTCCGTGTCGATCGTCTCGGCGAGCTGGTTGATCGAGCGCGCGAGATCCTGCAGTTGGTCGCCCCGCCGAAGTCGAACACGGACCTGCGACTGCCCGTCGCGAAGCCCATCGACGGCCCGCCGGATGGCAAAGGCGGCGCCGGCGGTCCGGTGCGATTCCATGAGTCCTACGACGACCACACCACCGAGGAAGACGGCTGATCCCAGGAGCAGGAGCGCGAACGACGAACGATCTGAGGCCACATACGGGGACCGCATGGGCGTCGCCGCCATCGATGCCGCTGCCGATGGGGGCCGATGCGGGAACATGAGCGAGGCGTTGAGCAGGACGAGGAGTACGATCGCCACGAGCCCGACGAGCACGCCCGCCCGGAGTTGGTAACGTGCGTCCACCACGAATTGGCGGCGACGCCAACCGAAGGGTCCGCCCCCGCGAGTCTGCCCGACGGCTGCCGGCTTGTCCGCTCCTGGTTCGAGCAAGGCGAGGCCTCCACCCAGAACATAGGGGCCGGCGTCGTGGGGGGTCAAGACCGGGCCCCGGTTGGTTTGGCCCCTTTCGCATACTCACGGCGACCTGTTAGGATTCGCCGGTGGCGGGAGATCCCACCCCGCCCGACGGAGACCGGCATGGAGCAGAAAATCGTCGTCAACATGCGAAGCGGAATCGTGCACAAGGGCGTCACCCACGATTTTTCGCCGAAGCAGGAGGCCTTTCACGTCCTTCCCGGGGAGGGCGGCGGCGTGCCGATCCGCGTCAAACTGGAAGACATGAAGGCGATATTCTGGGTCAAGGACTACCTCGGGAATCGCGATTTCATCGCCCGCCGCGATTTCGATTCCGACCGCGCCACGGAGGGTCGGCGAGCGATCCTGACGTTCGGCGATGATGAAACGATGTGGGGCTCGGTGACCGAGGATGACCCTTCGTCTCCCGGGTTTTTTTTCGTCCCCTCAGACGAGCGGGACAACAATGTGAAGATTTTCGTCGTTCGCAATGGACTGAAAGAGCTACGCTTCGTGCCATGAGAGCGGCAAGGAGGACGTGTTGAACAAGGCCGAACTCACCGACAAGTTGATCGAACGAACAGGACTTTCCGCGCGCGACGCCCGGGCGGCGATCGATGCCATCTTCGATCCCGACCCTGCGATTGGGCTGATCGCCGCATCGCTGGTCGCGGGCGAGAAGATCGCGATCAGCGGCTTCGGGACTTTTGAAGCCAGGGGGCGCAAGGCCCGCGCGGGTCGTAATCCCCACACGGGGGAGACGCTCGATATTCCCGCGACGCGAGCCCCGGCGTTCAAGGCCGGAAAGCCCCTGAAGGAAACTCTGAAGGGCTGAAGTCCGCGCACTCCCGCGGGCGATCGCGCGAATACTCATGACCGCAGTGCGCAGGGATGGGTCCGCGCCCAGGAGGGCTGCAGCCGGTCGGCGTGCGCGAGCACGCGGACGGTGGCGCCCGTGGGTGTTCGGACTGGGTGTTCCGCTCGTGGTTGCGGGGTTGATCCTCGTTCTGGCGGTCTACACCCAGATCACGCTCAGCTTCGAGGGTCGGCTCTGGACCCTTCCCGCGCGTGTTTACTCGGCACCACTTCGTCTCTCACCAGGTCGGGCGGTCGATGCCGGCGCGCTCGTTTCGCGTCTTGCGCGATGCGGATATGCGCGTGTCGAGTCGTCGCCGTCCTCTCCCGGCCAGTACCGGCGGCGTCCTTCGGCCGTCGACCTGTTCGTTCGAGGATTCAGCGGCGGCAAGCGCCCCGTGGTGGCGCGACGTGTCGTGCTGAACTTCGATCGCGAGTCGATCGCGTCGATCAGCGACGAGCGAGGGCGCCCCGTCGCCTCGATCGAACTCGAGCCCGAACTGCTATCGCTGGTTTTTGGCCGGCAGCAGCAAGAGCGGATGATCGTTCCGCTCGCCGACGTACCGAAGGTCCTCGTCGACGCCGTGCTCGCCGCGGAGGACGCACGCTTCTACCGGCACGCGGGTATCGACCCCCTCGCCGTGCTGCGCGCGGCGGTCACCAACGTGAAGAGCGGGCGAATCGTTCAAGGCGGGAGCACGATCACGCAGCAGACGGTGAAGAACCTCTACTTCAGCCAGGAGCGAACCTGGTGGCGCAAGATCCGCGAAGCGTCGATGTCGGTGATTCTCGATTCGCGCTACTCGAAAGACCGCATCCTCGAGGTCTACTTGAACGCGGTCTATCTCGGACAGCGCGGGTCAGTTTCGATCTGTGGCGTTCAGGCGGCATCGCGTTATTTCTTCGGGCGAAACGTCGCCGACTTGTCGCTCGCCGAAGCGGCGACGCTCGCCGGAATGATCCGCAATCCCGGGGGCTACAACCCGTTCACGCACGCCGACCGTGCCGTGGAGCGGCGCAATGCCGTGCTGGATGCGATGCTCGATCTTGGCGTTGCGGACAAGGCGGAGGTCGCTCGGGCGAAGGCGGAGTCCCTGCGGGTCGCCAGCGGGGGGGCGGGATTCGCGCAGGCGCCGTACGTTGTCGACTTCGTACGCGCGCAGATCGCGGAGTTGTACTCCGATCAGGTCCTCGCTGAGAACGGGCTCGAGATCTACACGACCATCGATACGCTCGTCCAGGCGAGCGCCGAGGAAGCGCTCGCGCGTGGACTCGCCCGACTCGAGGCGGACGTTCCCATCATCCGCCGGCAGAAAGCGCGCCGCCGGCTGCAGGGGTCCGTCATCGTGACCGACCCGCGCTCCGGCGCGATCCTCGCGCTCGTGGGAGGCCGCGACTACCAGGACAGCCAGTTCAACCGCGCGACTCAGGCCCGCCGGCAGCCGGGCTCGTGCTTCAAGCCGTTCGTGTACCTCGCGGCCTTCCAGGCGGCGATGGCCGGAAAGGACGGCGGGTTGACCCCGGCATCGATCCTCGACGACAGCCCGTTCGAGCTCGTCAGCGGCGGCCGGACGTGGCGCCCCTCAAACTACGACGGGATGTTCCTTGGGCCTCTACCGGCTCGGGCGGCGCTCGAAGAGTCGCGCAACGTACCCACGGCGCGCGCCGCCCTGTCCGTGGGACTCAACAGCGTCATCGCGACGGCGAAGGCGTGTGGCTTCACCGAGAACTTCGCGCCGTTGCCGTCGCTCGCGCTCGGCGCCCAGGAGGTCACGCCCCTCGAGCTCGCAACCGCGTACGGGACGCTCGCGACGTTCGGAATCAACGTTCCCGCGCGCATCCTCGAGGACGTCGAGGTCCGCGACGGGCGAAAACTGGAGAAGCGAGTTCGGGAAGCCCGTGAAGCCGTAGTTCCGGTTGCGGCCTATCTCGTTGATGATGTTCTGCGCGGAGTTCTGATCCGGGGCACTGCGGCGTCGGCCTCCGCCTTGGGATTCCGAGGGGACGCCGCGGGGAAGACAGGAACAACCGACGATACGCGCGATGCGTGGTTCGTCGGCTTCACTCCGGAGATCCTGGCGCTCGTTTGGGTGGGATACGACGACAACACGAAGACCGGCTTGACCGGTGCCTCTGGGGCTTTGCCGATCTGGGTCGATCTCATGATGCACGCGCAGCATCGCTGGGCCGGATCGACCTTCCCGGAGCCGCCCGGCGTGCTTCGCGTCGAGGTCGATCCGGAAAGTGGCGAACTGGCGGTGGCGGGATGTCCAAAGCGCGCCGAGGAGGTCTTCGCAGCGGGGACAGAGCCGGGCCCCTGCTCGTTGCACCAGAGCGCGTTCAAGCGATGGTGGAACAAGCTGTTCCGCCAGCCGCGCGAGGGGTCCCCAAACTAGCCCTCTTTGTCTTCGTATTTTTTCTTCAAGGCCTCGACTACCGAAGGGTCCGCCAGGGTCGTGGTGTCACCGAGCGTTTTTCCTTCGGCGATGTCGCGCAACAAGCGGCGCATGATCTTTCCTGACCGGGTCTTGGGGAGATCGGCGGAGAACAAGACCTGTTCCGGGCGAGCCAGTGCCCCGATTTTCGCCGCGACGTGGTCCTTCAGTTCGGCGGCGAGCGCCAGCCCCGGTTCGCGTCCATCGCGCACCGAAACGAAGGCGACGATGGCCGTTCCCTTCAGATCGTGCGGGACGCCGACCACGGCCGCCTCGGCGACGGCGTGGTGATCGACGAGAGCCGACTCGACCTCCATCGTGCCGATGCGGTGCCCTGCGACGTTCATCACATCGTCCACACGACCCAGAAGCCAGAAGTGACCGTCGGCATCCCGTTTCGCGCCGTCCCCGGTGAAGTAGGTGGCGTCATCCCAGCGACTCCAGTAGGTCGCAAGGAACCGCTCGCGATCGCCCCAGATCCCAAGGGTCATCGCGGGCCAGGGCTCGGTGATCGCGAGATAGCCCCCCCCGACGGGAACGACGTCGCCCTGCTCGTTGAGGATCTCGGCGCGGACGCCAGGGAACGCGAAGCTCGCGGAGCCAGGCTTGGTCGACGTGAGTCCGGGCAGCGGCGTGATCAGGATCTGACCGGTCTCGGTCTGCCACCACGTGTCCACGATCGGGCAGCGCCCTTCGCCGATCACTTCGCGGTACCACATCCATGCCTCGGGATTGATTGGTTCTCCCACCGATCCGAGAAGGCGCAAACGCGACAAGTCGTGTTTGCGCGGCCACTCGTCTCCCCACTTCATGAACGCCCGGATCGCGGTCGGAGCCGTGTAGAAGACGGTGACGCCGTAGCGTTCGCAGATCTCCCAGAAGCGATCCCGATCGGGCCAGTCGGGCGCGCCCTCGTACAGGACGACCGTCGCGCCCGCCGCCAGCGGGCCGTAAACGACATACGAGTGCCCGGTTACCCAGCCGATGTCCGCCGTGCACCAGAAGACGTCTTCGTCCTTCAGGTCGAAGACCCATTTCGTCGAACCGTAGACCCCCGTCAGGTAGCCGCCCGTTCCGTGCGTGATCCCCTTGGGTTTCCCCGTCGTCCCCGAGGTGTAGAGGATGTAGAGCGGGTCGTTGGCATCCATCGACTCGGGCTCGCACCAAGCGGACGCGTCCTGCATCAGCCGGTGATACCAGTGGTCGCGCCCCTCTTTCACGCGCAGGGGGAAATCGCCGCGCTTCACCACCACGACATGCTGGATGCAGGGGGTCTCGCGAAGCGCGTAGTCGGCGTCATGCTTGAGGGGGAGCAGGCCTCCCCGTCGAAAACCGCCGTCTGCCGTGACGAGGACCTTGGCCTGCGCATCGAGGATGCGATCACGCAGCGACTCCGCGGAGAACCCTCCGAATACGACACTGTGGATGGCACCGATGCGCGCGCAGGCGAGCATCGCGACGACGGCCTCAGGAATCAGGGGCATGTAAATCGCAACGCGGTCGCCCTTCGTCACGCCGAGACCTCGCAGGACGTTTCCGAACTTGTTGACCTCGCGCCACAGGTCGAAATAGGTCCAGGTTCGCCGGTCGCCGGGCTCGCCCTCCCAAATCAGCGCCGCCTTGTTCCGCCGCGGCCCCCGCACGTGCCGGTCGAGGCAGTTGGTCGAGGCGTTGATCTTCCCACCGACGAACCAGCGGGCATCCGGTCCGCGCCCTTGAAGCACCGCGTCCCAGGGCTTCTGCCACTCGAGTTCCCGCGCAAACGACTCCCAGAACGCCAGAGGATCCTTCCCGGCTCGCCCGTAGACGTCGGGGTCGACCACCCACGCTCCATCGCGAAAGGCCTCACCGGGATCGAACTGGCGCGTCTCCTCGAGAAGGCCCTCGAGCTCTCCTCCTGCCGGGGGCGAGGCCTTATGGGTTTTCGGGTCGGGCATGGGTGTTCCCTCCTGATCACGACGGTCGAGTCGAGTCTAGTCTAGACGGCGCCGAAACGTTTGCCGTACCTACAATGGCAGTGAGGGTTTCCCATTGAGACGTCACGGGCAGTCCGGTCTGACGACGGTCGAACTCCTCGCCGCGCTCGGCATCATGATGGCGCTGTTGTCGATGGCGATTCCGCTCAAGAGGTGGGACGACAAGCGTCGCCGTGAAAATGAGCTGCGCATGGACCTGCGCATGATGCGCGAGGCGATCGACCAGTACAAAAAGGCTGTCGAAGAGGGCAAGATCAAGCAGACGGACGTCGATCAACGTGGATTCCCGCTCGACCTCGACGAACTGGTGGAAGGGGTCGACGTCGCCGATCCGCTCACGGGGCTGTCCCACGAGGTGCGCTACCTGCAGTTCATTCCGGTCGACCCGTTCACGGAAGAGGCGGAGTGGGGGAAGCGTTCGTATCAGGACGATTGGGACGCGACATCATGGGGGGGCGAAAACGTCTGGGACGTCTACTGCCTCTTTGAGGGGAAGGCCCTGGACGGTACGTACTACAAGGACTGGTGATCACTCGTCACGAGACGTCTGAAAGATTGGTGCCGAAGGGGGGATTCGAACCCCCACGCCCTTGCGAGCGCCACCCCCTCAAGATGGTGTGTCTGCCAGTTCCACCACTTCGGCGCGGGGGACGTCGTGACGACGCGCGATCATAACAAACATCGTGAAACGCCTGGATAGAAACGCGCTCACTTCGTGGGCGCCGGAGCAGGCGTCGGATCCGTGGGCGGAGGCGTCGCGGGCGCAGGTGCCGAAATCGGAGCGTTCGCGGGTGCGGAATCGAGAACGGAGCCGCCGCCCGTGCCGCTCGAAGACATCAGCGCGAGCATGAGCGACGTCGCCATGAAGATCCCCGCCGACCAGGCCGTCAGGCGTGACAACAGTGTCGCCGCACCGCGCGCGCCGAAGGCCGTCTGAGACCCTCCTCCACCAAACGCGCCGGCGAGGTCCGCGCGCTTCCCGGTTTGCAGGAGGACCACGAGGATCAGAAATACCGCAACGATCACGTGGAGGATCGTCAGCAAGATCACCATCGCCATTCCCTTCGATTCGGACGTGAAAATCCGAGAGAGGCTAGCACGCCGCCGCGGCGGCGGCAATCAGCGCGAAGGAGCCCGGGTCGAGCGAAGCGCCGCCCACGAGGGCGCCGCCCACCTCCGGAGCCCGTAGGAGCACGGGCGCGTTCGCCGGCGTAACCGAGCCCCCGTAGAGCACGCGTACCTCGATGCCCGGTGCGCCGAAGCGTTCCGTGAGGGCCGCGCGTATCGCAGCGTGGGCGCCGATGACCTCGTCCGGTTCGGGCGTTCGCCCGGTTCCGATCGCCCAGACGGGTTCGTACGCCACGACGAGGTCGTCGGGGGATTCCAACACAAAGTCCGTGAGCGCCGCCCGGACCTGCGCGACGACCACGTCGCACGTCTTGCCGGCGTCGCGCTGGGCTTCGTTCTCTCCGACACAAACGATCGGCGCCAGGCCATGGCGTCTGGCGGCGACGACTTTTCGCGAGACGGTGGCGTCGTTTTCGCCGAAAAGCGCCCTGCGCTCGGAGTGGCCGACGATCACGAAGCGGACCCCCATCTCGAACAGCACGGACGGCGAGACTTCTCCGGTGAACGCCCCCTTCGCCTCCCAGTGCATGTTTTGCGCGGAGACGGCGAGCGGAGTACCGGCGACGGCGTCTAGCACGGCGCGCAGGCAGGGGAAGGAGGGGGCGACGACGGCATCGACTCGATCGAATGGAAGAGTCGCCAGCAAGTCGCCGACGATTCTTCTGGCGTCGTTCTCGCCGAGGTTCATCTTCCAATTTCCAACGATGAGGGAACGCGGTCGGTGGGCCGTCACGGCGCGTCGTCCAGAGCGGCGACGCCTGGCAGCGGCAGGCCCGAAAGGAATTCGAGCGACGCGCCTCCTCCGGTGGAAACATGAGTCATCTTCGCGGTGAGGCCGAAGCGATGCACCGCAGCGCCGGTGTCGCCGCCGCCGACGACCGATACGGCTTTCGAGGAGGCAATCGCCTCGGCAATGCGCCGGCTTCCCATCGAGAACGCCTCGACCTCGAACCGTCCCAACGGGCCGTTCCACAAAACCGTTCCCGCGCGGCCGATCTCCGTCGCAAACGCCGCCGCCGTGCTCGGGCCGATGTCCATTCCGGCCTCATCGGAGGCCAAGGCGACGCCGACCGTCGTGCGGATGTTGCTATCGTCGCCGCCGACGGCCGCCACGTGGTCGACCGGTAGGAGGAATCGCTTTCCGGCGGACTCCACGCGCGCGAGGAGAGCCGCTGCGAGATCGAGTTTGTCGGCCTCGACGAGGGAACGCCCGATCGGGTGGCCCTGCGCCTTGAGAAACGTGTAGGCCATCGCGCCGCCGACCATGAAGCCGTCGACGTGGGGTAACAGGTTCTCGATCATCTCGATTTTGTCCGAGACCTTGGCGCCCCCGAGAATCGCGAGGAAAGGATGAAGAGGAGCTTCGAGGAGGCGCCCGAGATGGGCGAGTTCCGCCTGCATCAGGAGGCCGGCCGCCGCCGGCTTCAGTCGGGTCGGAACGCCGACCGTCGATGCGTGCGCGCGATGCGCGCTCCCGAACGCGTCGTTGACGTAGA
This sequence comes from Acidobacteriota bacterium, assembly GCA_032124015.1. Lineage (GTDB taxonomy): Bacteria > Acidobacteriota > Polarisedimenticolia > Polarisedimenticolales > DASRJG01 > DASRJG01. The sequence goes on along the minus strand of JAQBEH010000124.1, from coordinate 92,274 downwards.
GGTCGCCCAGGCGGGCCAGCGCGTCCGAAAACCCGGTGTCGTTGGCCTCTTCTTCCGGGTGGAATCGGAGGTTTTCGAGGAGGAGAACCTCGCCGGGGGCGAGTCGGGCCACGGCGTGTTCTGCGGGCTCGCCGACGCAGTCGGCCGCGAACGCCACCGGCCGCCCGAGAATCGCCGCGAGATGGCTTCCGACCGGTGCGAGCGAGAATTCGGGTCGCGGCCTGCCCTTGGGACGCCCGAGGTGCGAGGCGAGAACGACCCGTGCCCCACTTTCGCAGAGGAAATTGATGGTCGGAAGAGACGCGGTGATGCGCGAGTCGTCCTTGACACGGCCGGATTCGATCGGAACGTTGAAGTCGACGCGACAGAAGACGCGTTTCCCCATGAGTTCGTGAACATCGCGCACGCTGAGTTTCTTGGGCATGGGTTTCCTCCGAGAGGGAGTCACCTGGATCGTTTGCCGCGCGAGGCGCGTCGAGTGGAACGCGCGAGGATGCCTTCGAGTGCGCGCCTCAACTCGGCCGACAGGGACCGCAACGCGACGCTGTTCCGGCGAATGCGCTCCCGCTTCAGAATGGTGCGCACCACGCCCGCGATGCGACCGCGTGTGAACGGGTCTTCCCGGAGATAGGCGCGAAGCAAGAGGGGAATCTCGTCCTTCTTTCCGATCTGCTCGACGGCGGCCAGCGCTTCGAGGGGAACGCGGCGGTCGGCGTCCGTCAGGATCGACTGGAGATCTTGAATGGCGACCCGGCTTCCGATGCGGGCGAGCTCGAAGTGCGCCTTCGCCCGCACCCGCTGCATCGTGTCAAATCGAGACGTGCCCGCGGTCTCCGGTCGCGGTGCCACCCTTTCGATGACGCTCTTCAGGCGATAGATGAGCGGTTTCTCGCCGATCGTGCCCGCGACTTCGACGAGGATCTGGAGCGGGAGCGGCTCGTCCACGACGTCGAGCGCGTCCGCGAGTCCCCGGACACGGCGTGGACCGAGCGCCTTGAGGGCCATCCCGGCTCGCGTGCAGTACTCGGGGTCGCCGGAGCGGCGGCGCATCTCGGCCACGATCGCCTCGGACACGGCCGGTCCCGCGGCGGCAAGCCGGTGGAGGGCCTCGTTCCACACCGCGTAGTCGTCGGCCGCGAGCTCTCGCACCAGAGTCTCGATTCCGGATCGGTCTCTCGGCGCGGGTGTCTCGTCTTCTTCTGTGATTTCGGCGGCGCGTCGCGCGATTTCTTCGACCCCGTCCTGGCGGAGACGGCGCAGCAGGCCGCGCCGTGCCGTCGGTCGAAGGAGGGGCAGGAGCGCCATGCTCGCCGCCCGGATCTTGGGGTCTTCCTTCGCGTCGAGAAGCACCTCGAGGATGCGCCGGATCGCCGTGTCCTGTCCCGCCTCGTAGAGTTCGAGCAGGCCGTGCACCGCGGAAACGCGCACTTCGCGGATCTTCTCGCGCTTGAGAAGTCTCTCGAGCGCGGCGACGGCATCGAGGGAGGGGAAGCGTGCCAGACAACGCGCGGCGATCTCTCTCATGCGCGGATCGCGATCGAGCAGCATGGCGACGAGCGGCTCTCGGCCTCGAGGATCTTGAATGAGCGCCAGGAGCGGCATCGCGTGACAACGAACGCGATTGTTGTCGCCTTCGAGCGCCTCGACGAGACCGACGACGGAGTGGGAGCCGATGATCGAAAGTCGTGCGCGCGCGCGGTCAACCTGTTTTGGCTGACGACTCCCGAGTCGCCTCACGAGTTCGGGAACCTCGGTTGCCCTGGGCCTAAGCGTCATCTAGAGTGAACCCACCGGTCGGACGCCGACTCGCGATGTCCGGACGTGAGAATCGTTAGTGCCGAGGACCACCCGTGCTCGAAAGCGCGCGAATTATGAAACGAGGCCACAGCGAAGTCAACACGCGAACCGTCCGCGCGAGGTTGTTTTTCATCGTCGTGCTCACGGCGCTTCTCGTGATAACGGCGTCGTCGTGCGGCGTTAACGAGCGGCGCGCGCGGCGTCTGTGGGATCAAGCGATCGAACGCGTGGAAAAAGGTGATACGCAGGGCGCGGTGGATCGTCTTCAGACGCTCATCGACACGTTTCCCGACTCCCGCGCCGCGGAGAAGGCGCGAGCTCAGATCGTCGTTTATCGAGGACTCGCGACCGCAGTTGAAAACTATCCGGCACGACGCGCTCGCGAACTCATGGTGCAAATCGCGCGAGCGATCGAGAGCTTTCGGCGCGAGAGAGGGCGCGTCCCCGTCACGCTCGACGAACTCGTCCCCGCGAAGATGGCGAATGTCCCCAAAGACCCCTGGGACCGAGCTTTCCTCTATCAGGCGACGGCACGCGGCTATCGCCTGACGTGCCCGGGCGCGAAAGGCATGCCGGGCGGCGCCGCCGCTTCGGATGGTCTTGTTGTCGTCAATGGCGAGTTCCAGTCGGTGACGCCGTGAACACGGCGCTTCGGGTCGCTGGTTCCGTTCTCGCCGCGGGATGCATAGCCGCCGCTGCTCGGGCGCCGGGGTGGGCCGTTGCCGTCCTGCCGTCCGGGCACGAATTCGCTCTCGAGGTCGCTGCGGACGACGTGGCGCGACAGCGTGGATATATGGGTCGGGAGAAGATCGGGCCTCGCGAGGGGATGATCTTCGTTTTCGACGACGACAGCCGGCACTCGTTCTGGATGAAAGACTGCAAGGTCGCCCTCGACCTGGTGTGGCTGGACGCCAACGGGCGCGTGGTTTTTACTGCGGTCGACCGCCCTCCATGCCCCGCGACTGGCGATTGCCCCTCGATTCTGCCGCCCGTGCCCGCACGATTCGTGGTCGAATTCGCTGCGGGCACCGTCGCCGCGGAGTCCTTGAAGCACGGCGAGACGATCGTCGTCCTTTCGGATCCCCCTCTGCGATGAGGTGGGGCCGGGTGTTCGCTTCCGCCGCGCTGGCGGTCACGTGCGTTGCTGCACAAGATTCCGCGCGGAACGACCCCGAAGCCGACGCGGCACCGCCGAGGAGCGGCGGGGACGCCTACCTGATGCAATCGGTTCGCGCGGTGGCCGAGCGTATCGCCGTCATCGTCCGCCGTGATCGGGCACCGAGCATCACGGCGGTCCGCGCCGACGAGGCGGCGAGGGACGCTGAATCCCAAGCGAGAGCGCAGCGTCTTCTGCCCACGGCGCGCGCGGCAGCGCGCGGACGTGCGTGGCGCGATCTCGGCTTCGGATCGGGAACCGACCCCATGGATCTCGTCGTTGCGATCGAACGTGATGTGCCCGGGATGGCCTTCGACGCACCGCACGCGCGCCTGCTCGTCGATCCGAAGCGCCTGCTTCCCGATGTGGGCCGCGGCGATCCCGACACAGATCCCGACGCCGCGGTCCTGCTTGCGACGGGGGTTGCCCCCGATGAGCCCCTCGCCGGGCACTACTTGGCTCACGCTCTCCTGGATGGCCCTGGCCTCGATGGTCCCGTCACCACAGACGCCCTTCTCGCCTGGAAAGCCATGGCGGAGGGGTCGGCCAACCTTGCCGCCTTTGTTCTCCTCTTCGAAGGCGTGGGCCTCGAATCGGAAGCCCTGTCCGGTGCCTTGCGCCCGGAAGAAGTGTTGGGCGGGGATCTGGTCCCCGGAACGATGCGCTCCGGGAGTCCCGTCGTCTCCCCTTTTCTCCAGTTCATCTATTTGGACGGCTTCGCTCAAGCCGCCGCGCTCGCGAGGAAGGGTGGGTTCGGCCGCCTGACGCAAGAGCGACGGACCCGCCGCACCACTCGAGATGTCCTTCATCTCGATCGCCCGCCGGCGCCGCCGGGAGAGATCCTAGAGCCCGCGCTACCGCCCTCTCTGGCGTTGTCGCCGGTCGATACGGATTCCCTCGGAGAGCAGGGGGTCATCTCGCTGATTTCCCTTCTTACCGGAAAGGACAATCTCGGGCTCATCGCGGGGGATGGCTGGGTGGCCGATGCGCTCTGGCGCTTCGAGCCGGGCACAGGATCCACGACCAAAGCAGGCGAGGGGGCGACGATCTGGGTGACGCGTTGGGCGACCGACGAGGATGCGGCCGACTTCTCCTACGGGCTGGAGCGATGCCTGAGCGCACGCTTTCCGGGCGAGAGCCTCGTCGGAGATCCGCCGCGAGGCGGCCAGGTGCTGCGCCGTGTCGACCGGGTCTACCGGATCGAACGGACAGGGGTCGGGGTCGTCTTCCAGGTCCTCACCCCGGCAATCGACTCAAGAATGGGTCCCGCCGAGAAGAAAAAAGGACAGGCCCCGCACGGCACTCCCGTTCGAAAATAGAAGTAATTTAGAAATTCTCAGTCTTCGTTGGTTGACTCTTGGCGAAGCTAGCTCGTACCCTCCCGGCGTGCGCTGGATCATTAGAACCGTGGCGGTGCTCTCCGTCGTGAGCTGGATCGTCGCGGCGGGGTTGTTCGCCCGCCCGGTCGCCTCCTCGGAAACGCTGGCCCCTCGGATGCGGGAAACCCCCGTGACCACGAAGAGCCTCCCGCTCGACTGGTCCCGCCAAGTGCTCGCCGCCTCGCAGGGCGTTTTCCCCGGGGCCAGCCTGCAGCAGGCGATAACCGTCGTCCCGATCGTCGACCGCTACGCGCGACGTTTCCATCTGGATCCGCTGTTGGTGCTCGCCGTCATCCAGGTCGAGAGCCGTTTCGAGCCGACCGCCGTCTCGCCGCAGGGAGCGATCGGTCTCATGCAACTTCAAGGGCCGACCGCCCGCGACCTTGCGATGGACCTGGGTCTGGAGTGGACCGGAGACGATCTCTTGCTCGACCCCGATCTCAACGTGCTTCTGGGCTGCGCCTACCTTCGCCGCTTGATGGATCGATTCGGCGATCAAGACGCCGCACTGGCCGCCTACTGCTCGGGTCCGACCTTGGTCGAGTCCCGGCTCTACGTGAATAGCCGCATTCCTCTCGCCTACAGCGATCGAGTCTGGGACGTGTTGTCCGCCCTTAGAGGGAAGGTCATCGCGTAGTCCTCCACCCGTCTTTACCGAGAGACGGACGCTGTGGTAACTTCACTCGCTTCGAGCGCAAGCTGCGTTTTCGCAGTGGAGTAGGAAACGGGATGAACCCGTTCGGCAGTCAGCTTCTCAACGTGGTCGCCTACGTTCCGCTCGCCGGCGCGATCATCTGTTTGCTCCTTCCGAACAACCGACCGGGACTCGTCGCCAAGACCGCCACGCTCGTCGCCGGGCTCGACCTGCTGGCCAGTCTGCCGCTCTGGTTCTCTTGGGCGGCGGCTCCCTCGGACCCCTACGGCTTCCGATTCGTTGTCGACGTGCCTTGGATCGCGTCGCTCGGTGTTCGTTACATCGTCGGGGTCGACGGGATTTCGATGCTGCTCGTTCTCTTGACCACGGTGCTCGGCTTTCTCGCGATTCTTTCTTCGTGGTCCGCCGTTCATCAGCGCGAGAACCAGTACTACGCGTACCTGCTGATCCTCCAGACGGGAATGATTGGCGTGTTCGTCAGTCTCGACACGTTCCTGTTCTACGTCTTTTGGGAGGTCATGCTGATTCCGATGTATTTCCTGATCGGGATCTGGGGCGGCCCGCGCCGGATCTACGCCTCCGTCAAGTTCTTCCTCTTCACGCTCCTGGGCTCCGTGCTGATGCTCATCGGGATCATCGCCCTCTACGTCCACCATGCGGCGCTGACCGGCGTTTCCACCTTCGACATTCGCATCCTGCAGGCCATGGGTACGTGGCCCGACTGGACGGCGCTACAGGTTTGGGTCTGGCTGGCGTTCTTCCTCGGATTTGCGATCAAGGTGCCGATGTTCCCGTTCCATACGTGGCTCCCGGACGCGCACGTCGAGGCGCCGACGGCGGGATCCGTCATCCTCGCCGGCGTGCTTCTCAAGATGGGGATCTACGGCTTCCTGCGGTTCTCTCTGCCGATGCTCCCCGACGCCACGCGACGATTCGCGCCCTACGTCCTCGCGTTGTGCGTCATCGGTATCATCTACGGTGCCGCGGTGGCGCTCGTGCAGAAGGACTGGAAGAAGCTCGTCGCGTATTCGTCGATCAGCCACCTCGGTTTATGCATGCTCGGGGTCTTCGCGTTGAACTTCCAGGGGCTGACCGGCGGTGTGCTCCAGATGATCAACCACGGCCTGTCGACCGGGGCGCTGTTTCTCTTGATCGGCGTCGTCTACGAGCGCCGCCATACGCGTGAATTGACGGAGTACGGGGGCCTGGCGAAGGTGATGCCGTGGTTTGCCGTGATCTTCATGATCATGACCCTGTCCTCGATCGGCATGCCCCTCATCCCAGGCAACGGATTCACGGGAGAGTGGACGATCCTCGTCGGCGTGTTCGGTCTCAAAACCAAGGTCTGGGCGGTCCTGGGGGCGACAGGACTCGTCCTCGGCGCGACTTACATGCTCTGGCTCTATCAGCGCACGATGTTCGGCAAACTCGACAACGAAGAAAACCGCAAGCTTGCCGATCTCAGCCTTCGCGAATTCGCGTATCTCGTTCCGCTCGTCGTGCTGTCGTTTTGGATCGGGATTCGTCCCGCGCCGTTCTTCCGAATTCTCGATGAGCCCGTGAGCCGGCTCGTTCATCAAGTCGAAAAGACGTACGAATATCCGCGTGGCGTCGCCGGGTTGCCGCCGCGTCCGGCGTTGCCGGCCGCCGCGGCTCAAGAGGCTTCGGCACGCCCCCCGTTGCCATGATGAATTTTGACCGCTCTGCTAGAGTGAGCGACTCTGTGTTGGGGATTTGAACCATAAGAACGAAGACAAACGGCGCCCCGACGGATCGTCGCCCTTCCAGTTCGTGGGGCTCGGGTTCGAACTCGTGGTGCCGTTGCTCGCGGGGCTTTTCGGGGGCCAGTGGCTCGACCGTCGCTTCGGAACCGCACCGTGGCTGCTCCTCGCCGGAGTGATCGTGGGAGCGATTTCGGGCTTTTTGAGCTTGTACCGACGGATCGTTCCTCCGAAGGGAACGGGACGCGGGGGAACGTCGTGACGTCCAGATCGGTGATCGGCTTTGCGCTCTCGGCGTCGGCGGTGGCCGCCGTCGGCGCGGCTGCGTTGATCGCCGGGTTTTGGGGAAGCGATCGCATGGCCTCAGCTTGGGCCGCGAAGGGTTTCTTGGCCATGGCAGTACCCGGGATTACCTGCGGTTCCTGGCTCGCACGCGAGCATGGGCGCTCAGCGTCGCGATTCCTGATTGCGCTCGCGACGGGTTTCATTATCCGCCTGGTCCTCGCCGCCCTTGCCGCGTTTTTTGCGGCGAAGGTGGATGCCGGGGCGGCGTTGATCGCTGGCCTTGCCGCCGGGTTCGTGCCACTGACGGCATTCGAAATGATCTGGTTCTTGCGCGCGCGCGGCGCGCAAGGTCTCGGAACGGAGCCGCGCGGATGAGCCAGGTCGCAGCCACGGTCGCAGCGGATGCCTCCGCCCAGGCTCCGGGAGCCGGCGAGGCGTTCAACGTTTCCGACCTGATCATGCATCACATCACGAACTCTCACGAGATCGAGATCCCGTTTACCCACTACGCGATACCCCTGCCGAGGATTCATCTCGGCAGCCTCGATATCTCGATCACGAAGCACGTCGTGATGATGTGGATCGCGTGTGCCGTTCTCTTCGGTCTCGCGAGGTGGGCCGCGCGCAGCGCGAGCGATCCGGTTCCTAGCGGCTGGCGCAACGGGTTCGAGATCCTGATCAAGTACCTGCGCGACGAGATCGTCCGGAAGACGATCGGACACGACGGCGACAAGTACCTTTCCTACCTCTTGACTTGCTTCTTTTTCATCTGGACCTGCAACATGCTGGGGCTCGTCCCGAGCCTATCCACACCGACGAGCAACATCGCCGTCACCGCGGCCCTTGCGTGCATCGCGTTCGTCGTCATCCAGGTGGCTGGGATGTTCAAGTTCGGCGTTTTTGGCCACCTCAAGAACATCGTGCCCGGCGGCTTGCCACTGTGGCTGTACCCCATCATGATCCCCGTCGAGATCCTCGGCCTATTCACCAAGCCGTTCGCCCTTTGCATCCGTCTGTTTGCGAACATGACCTCAGGACATGTCGTCATCATCGGTCTGATCTCGCTGATCTTCATCCTGAAGACGGCGTGGGTCGCGGCGGTGTCCGTGCCGTTTACGCTCTTCATCTTCGTCTTGGAACTTTTGGTCTGCTTCATCCAGGCTTTCATCTTCACGACTCTCGTTTCAACGTTCATCGGTATGTCGGTGCACCCGTCGCACTGACGCCGGGGGCCGTTTCGTTTCTCGGAAGAGGAATAAGGAGGAGTTTCATGGATCCCAGGGGTCTTGCGTTTCTGGGTGCCGGTCTTGGCGCCGGGTTGGCTTTAATCGGTGCGGGCATCGGGATCGGCCGCCTGGCGGCTTCCGCCATGGACGGCATCGCCCGGCAGCCGCAGTCGGCCGGTACGATCCAAACGGCCATGTTGATCGCGGCGGGGCTCATTGAAGGTGCCGCGCTTTTCGCACTGGTGATCTGTTTCCTCCTCTCCGCGAAGTGAGGGGAGTTCTCATGGCCGGAAGGCTAGTGGCGCGCTCGGCCTTCGTGTTCGCGTGGGCGGTTCCGCTCTACGCGAACGAGGGCGCCGAGGGCGGAAGCCAGGGAGCGAACGCCCTGATCACGCCTGAAATCGGGCTGATTTTCTGGACGCTCGTGACGTTCCTGGTCCTCCTGTTCCTTCTCGCGAAGTACGCCTGGGGGCCGATCCTCAAGGCGATGAACGCCCGCGAAGACGGGATCAAGAGCGACCTGGACACCGCGCGGTTGGAGCGAGAGGGCGCTCAGCGTCTTCTCGAGGAGCACCGCGGCCTCCTCAACCAGGCTCGTAAAGAACGGGCCGAGGCGGTTGAAGCGGGTCGCCGCGATGCGGAACGGCTCAAGTCCGAGATCCTCGACGAAGCCCGAAAGCAGCGCGAGCTGTTGCTCAAACAGGCCGAAGCGCAAATCGACGCGGGACTCCGGCAGGCACGTGCGGCACTCAAGGGCGAGGCGGCCGACCTGGCAATTCAGGCGGCCGGCAAGCTCATGGGAAGAAACCTCGACGATGCCACCCAGCGTCGGCTCGTCGAGGACTATCTGGCCGACCTCGAGCGCCTGAGCTCGGGCTCGGAAACGCCGCCGAACTGATTCCATCCGGCGAGCGGGCGATTCGCTTCCGCGTCGACGCGCGGACGACTCCTTCGTGGTCGACGTCAGTCGTCGTGGCCTCCGGCGCGCTCGCGCTCGCCGCGACCCATCTCTCTCGCGCGTTTCCGGGCTGCCTCCAGGTCGTCGTGTCGGACGCCCGCGTGGCTCGGCTCCATGGCCGGCGTTTCGTCCAACGGCTTGCGGCCCTGGGCGTCGAGGCCGTGATCCTCACTTTTCCGGCCGGAGAACGCTTCAAGACGCGAGAGACGAAAGCATTGCTCGAGGACCGCCTGCTCAAGCGGGGCGCTGGACGGGATACGGTCGTCGTCGCGCTCGGCGGCGGCGTGACCGGAGATCTTGCCGGGTTCCTGGCCGCGACGTGGCATCGCGGCGTTCCTTTCGTTGCGATCCCCACGAGTTTGCTCGCGATGGTGGATGCCGCGCTCGGCGGCAAGACGGCCGTCGATCTTCCCGGCGGGAAGAACCTCGTGGGAGCGTTTCACCAGCCGGTTTCGCTTTGGGCCGACGTGAGCGTGTTGCGCACGCTCCCGACCCGCAACTACCGCGAGGGGCTTGCCGAGGCGGTAAAAACCGCAGCTGCGCTCGATGCAGCCCTGTTCCGCGGGCTCGAGGCGGACGTTACGCGGCTCGTGCTACGGGATCCCCGTTCCATCGCGCGGATCGTCTCACGTTGTCTCCTCCTGAAAGGGCGCGTGGTCGTTTCCGACGAGCGTGACACCGGTCGCCGCGCCGTCTTGAACTTCGGGCACACCGTCGCGCACGCGATCGAAGCGGCGACGGACTATCGCATTTCGCACGGCGAGGCGGTCGCAATCGGTGTCGTTGCCGAGGCTCGGCTGGCCGAGCGCGTCACGGGCTTGCCGCGAGCGCACGCGGATCGGATCGAAGCACTCGTTGCCGCCTTCGGACTCCCGGTGCGGCCGCCCGCCGGGATCGATAGGAAGCGCCTGGTTCGAGCGATGAGTCGCGACAAGAAGACCAGGGCAGGGATCGTGCGTTGCGCGCTTCCCGAAAGGATCGGACGCATGCCCGCCGGAGACGACCCGACCGTTCCGGTCGATCCAACGGTGGATCTATTGCCGCTGCTCCTCCGGAATTGACTTCGCCGGGGTGGCCGAACTAAGTTAGGGCGGTTGCTCAACCACGACGCCAAGGTGCCTCTCGCCGATGCAGGTCGATAGCCTCGGACGTTACCGCATCGAGAAAGAGTTGGGGCGCGGTGCGTTGGGCCGCGTATTCCTGGCCTTCGATCCCACGATCGAGCGGCGCGTCGCGATCAAGACGATTCAAATCTTCGCCGCGCTCCCGGAGGCGGAGCGCGCCCATGCACGCGAACGTTTCCTCCGCGAGGCGAGGTCGGCCGGAAAGCTCCTGCACCCGGGGATCGTGACGATCTTCGACGTCGGCGAAGCCGATGGCGTGCCCTATCTCGCTATGGAGTTCGTCGAAGGCGAGACGTTGGACGACGCCTGCCGGGAAGAGGCGCTCCTCCCCGTTCCCGATGTCGTCGAGCTGGTGGCTGCCGCGGCCGAAGCCCTAGGCTTCGCCCACGAGCGCGGGATCGTTCACCGCGACATCAAGCCGGCGAATCTCATGCGTGTGGGCGATTGCGCGGTGAAGATCATGGATTTCGGGCTTGCGAAGAGCCCGGCAACCTCGATGACCCACGACGGCGCGCTTTTCGGCACGCCGAACTACATGTCCCCGGAGCAGGTGAGAGGCGAACCGCTCGATGGACGGACGGACCTCTTCTCCCTGGGCGTCGTCTGCTACGAGATGCTGACGGGGGTCAAGCCGTTCGGAGGAGACTCGATCTCCTCGGTCCTCTACCGCATCGTGCACGAGCCCCCGAAGGACGTCCCGCTTCGGCTCGAGCGCATCCCCCCGACGCTTGCGACGTTTCTCGAGCGCGCGCTCGCGAAGGACCCCGACGCCAGGTTTCGGGACGGAACGGAGTTTGCGGGAGCGCTGCGGCGGGCGGGCGCCGCTGCCCGTATTGCAACGGTGCCCGCGAGCGCGCCGGCCGCGCGTCCTTCCGCTCCAGCGCCTCCGCACACCCTGCTTGCGCCCGCCCGGCGATCTCTCGCTCCGTGGATCGTCGTCATCGCCCTCGCCCTCTTAGGGATCGGAGCAGCGTTCCTCCTACGCCTGGGGCCGTTCGCGCCCGCGAAGGTCGCGATGCTGACGGCGCGCGTCCGCACGGAACCGGAGGGTCTTCCCGTTCAAGTCAACGGGACGCCCCTCGCGGGCGATGTGATCCGGTTTCCGGCCGGGGGACCGTTCGAGGTCTTGACGGCTTCTTACGGCTGCCGCGAGGCGAAGCACCGCGTGGACGCGGCCGACGCGGGGGTTGAGATCGTGCTGGTCCTCGATCCCGCGACAGCGACGGTCGTGGTCGATCCGGGTGTTCCCGGAGCACGTGTCACCGTCAACGGTCAGGACGCGGGAGCCGCCCCGGCGACCGTCGAGCTGGATCTGTGTCGCGACAACACGGTCGAGGTTCAGGCCGAAGGGTACCGTGCTTCGAGCGCCACGATCCCGGCCAAGGTGACGCCTCTCGATGCCCGCAGCGCCTCGAGCGCGCTCAAACTCGAGGCGATCCCGACGGGCCGGCTTCTCTTCCCCGCGACGCGCGTGCCCACCCTCTTTTTCGTCGATGGCCAACCCGCGGCGCGCACGAGCGAGGGCCTCGATCTCCCGGCCGGGCCACATGAGATCCGGGCCACCAACGAGGAACGATTCGTCGACGTCTCGGTCACATTGGATGTGCCGGCGGGCGGCACCGCAACGCCCGCAATCGTCATCCCGCCCCTCGCGTGGTTGGTGGTGCAGACGTTTCCGCCGAACTGCCGCGTCGCGTTGAAGCGCAAAGGATCCGCGTGGCGGCAGATCGGCGAGTCGCCTCTCCGTTACGAGCTGGCGGCCGGTCGCTACGTCCTTCGCGTCGATGCGAGGGACTCGGGCGAGTCCCGCGAACAGGACATCAACTTGGCTCCGGGAACGAACGCCCCGATTCGCGTTTCGTTCGGCCGGTCCAGACGGTGAGAGGCATCGTGCACCGCGTCGCAGGGTTCGTCGCGGCGCTCGCGTTGGTTTCCGCCGCCGTTGCGCAGGGCGTCCCCGATCCCGCCGCAGCCGAGCGACAGTACCGTCTCGCTCAGCGTCTCGGGGCAGACCGATCGCCGGCCGCCGCCGCGGCGTTTGCCGAGGTCGTGGCGCTCGCTCCGGGAGGGCCCTTTGCCGACGATGCGCTCGTCGATCTGGCGTGTCTTTCGGGATTGCCCGACTGGCCCGAGGATGTCGCCGTTCTCGACGGCGGACGAGCGGCCGCGGCGGTGGTCCCTCTCGAGAAGGTCGTCACCTCCTACGGCAGCGGCGATCGTGCGCTCGAAGCGCGCTACCGGCTCGCTCTGATCCGTATGGCGCCGATACCTGGGCGCGATGCGGCTCGCGCACGGCAGGACCTGATCACACTCGCCGCAAACCCGTCGCGGGAGCGCTGGGTCATCGCGGCGCGTTACGCGTTGGGCGTCCTCGACGAACAGGCGGGCGCAACGGAGCGCGCGAGCGGCGCTTTTGCCCGGATCGTCGTGGAGCGGCCGAGCAGCGACGCCGCGCCGCGCGCGCGAGCCGGATTCGGGCGGGCCCTGCTCGTCGAGGGGAAGTTCGGCCTCGCCGCGGGGTGGTTCCAGGACGCGATTTCAACCGGTGCCCCCGCCGGCGTTCGGGCAGAGGCCCTGCGCGAGCTTGCGATTCGCGAGGTGCTTAGCGAGAGAGTTCCGGGGCGCCGGTGGAGCGCGACCGCTTCGTCGCTCGCCGTCATGCCGACGACGCGAGGGGCGAGCCTCCTCGCGTCGCTGGCCGACGGCGGGATCCTCGTGTTCGATCGCAAGAGCGACACGCTTCAGGCGTTCGATGCCGAGGGGATCGGCGCGCCCCCCGTGCCGGTTGCCGATGTCACGGCGCTCGCGACGGACCCGTACGGGCGCGTCTTCGTGGCGACGAAGGAAACGCTGCTTCGCTGGGACGGCGCCGGGGTCACGGTCGTTTTGGCCCTGGGGCGACTCTCCGCGCCCGCGGCGATCGCCGTCGAGGCCTCGGGGGTCGTCTGGATCGCCGACCGGAAGGGTGACCGCGTGGAGCGCTGGGTTCCCGGAACGCCGGCCCCGGTCGTCGTTCGCGAGAGCAAGGGGGCTGGCGTCGCCGCACTTGCGGTCGCAGGGGGGCGGGTCATCGCCGCCGAAGCGAAGACGGGGAGGGTCGTCATCCTCGCGGGCCCGGGATCCGACGCCGGATTCGGGTCGGTCACGTTTCGACGTCCGGTGGCGTTAGCCGTCGATGCGGCAGGGCGGATCTCGGTACTCGACGAGAAGGCGGAAACCGTGACGCGGCTCACACCTTCGGGGGAGGTGAGCGATACGCTCCCGCTTGGCGCGAGCGGCGTATCGCGACCACTCGCGCTCTCGGTCACTCCGGATGGCGCCTTGCGGATCCTCGACGGATCGACCGGCGCGGTTGCGGTGGCGCCGTGATCCGCCGTTTCGCATTCGGCCTCGCCGTCTTCCTGGCTCTTTCGGTCGCGCGGGCGGCCGATCCTCCGCCGGCCCCCGGCGACGCGGGGCCGGAGGAACAGGAGCTCGCCGTGATTCGGGATCAGCTCGTCGCCTTGGAAATCGAAAGGGCGCAAGTTGCCCTGAACGCGATTCTCGAACGGTCCGAGCTCCCGGAGGCGACGCGCGTTGCGGCGCTGGATTTGCTGGCCCAAGCTCACGTCGCCAGTGATGACCTCGACGCGGCCGAGAAGGACTACCGCAGCCTTCTGGAACTGAGCGCGGGCTACGCTCCGGATTCCAAGGTGACGTCGAAGAAGGCCATGGGTCGTTTTCTCAAGATTCAGGCTTCGATGATCGGGACGGTTCGCCTCGAACTCGACCCCAAGGATGCGTCGCTCACCGTCGACGGTCGCGCGATCACGTTGCCGCCGGACGGCATCTTCCCGGCGGTGTCCGGGGAACGGAGGCTGCGCGTCGCGCGCAAGGGCTTCGATGCGCAAGACGTGGACGTCCAGGCGGTAGCGGGCAAGGAAATGCTCGTCAGTATTCGTCTGATCCCGAACGCGCGGGATCTCGTGGTACGCACGGACGTCGACGGGGTGGCGGTCGCGTTGGACGGGATCGACTCCGGGTTCACCGCGCGGGTCGGCGAGTCCCTGTCCGACGAGAACGCGCCCGCGGTACTCGTGATCGAGGACGCGGCGATCGGTGAGCACGAACTTCGTTTCGCGAAACCCTGTTTCGCGACGGTGAGCTTCCACGAGAACGTGAGCGTCGACCTGGCCGACCGGTCCCCCAAACTCTTGCGAGTCGTTGAGATGCGTCCGGCCCGGACGAGGGTCACCGTGACGGGGGCGGACTACGAAGGCGAACTGCGCGTCGATCACGAGCGGGTGGCGTTGTTGCCCCTCACCTCCTTCGCGATGTGTCCCGGCCAGCGAGCGGTCGAGGTCGTCGCGTCCGGCCGCGTGGTCTGGTCGGATGACCTCGCCGCCGAGGAGTCCGACATCACTCTCAATCTCGCGCCCCGGCCGAGCGCGGTCCTCGTCGGAGCCGCCTGGCCCAAGTCGTGGCCCGCAACAACCGACGCGTGGAGTCTTCGCGGCCGACTCGACCCACCCGAGGGCGCGGATCTCACGACGCGCGAGGGGTGGGAGGCGGTGTCCGTCTCACCCGAAATCGATCTGGCCGTCGCTGATGTCACGCGTGTTGGCGTTGCGGGCGTCGAGCGCATCGTGCTCTACAGCCCCACGCTTCACGAGGTCGAGGATCGGACGTCGCCGCCGAGTCCGTCACCTCCTCTCTGGGTCGTGGCGACGCTCGGGGCCGTACTCGTCGACTCACGAGACGGTGCCGTCATTCTGGCGGCGACGTCTCCAAAGGGTCCCGCCGCGCGGGCGGGACTTCTTCCCGGAGATCGGATCGTCGCCATCGCGAGCCGCCCGGTCGCGACTGCGGCTTCCGCCGGCGAGGCGATCGCCGCGTCGGGAATCGGCGAGGCTCTGATTCTCGACATTGCGCCGCCTTCGGGACCCGCGCGCAAGGTGGAATGTGTGACGGCTTCGAAACCGCTCCTGGCGCCGCTTCCCGGGGAGGATCCGAGTCGGGTCGTACGCGCGGCATGGGCGCTCGTAAACGCCGCCGCGGGCGGGCCGGGCGCCGTGCAGGCGCTTGCGAACCTCGCGATCCTGCTCGAGGGTTCGGGGCGGGAGGCGACCGCGCTCGAGGCCTGGCGCCGCGCCCAGGCGATCGGTGGCGGCGCCCTGGCGGCCCGGGCGGCCTATGCGCTCGGCGCCGGACTCCAAGCGGACGGAAAACGCGTCGAGGCGATCGAAGCGTTCGGCCAGGCGAGATCCGAAGGGCTACTCGGCGGTGATCCCGCGCTCGCCGCCGCCGCGATCGACAGGCTCGCCGACCTCGGGGTCGCGCCGCGCTGAGGCCTACTGCTCGCTCACGTAGGGGTTGTTCGCGAGCGCGACGGTTCGCAAGGCCTGATTCGTCTTGCCGAGCCGTGTGCCGATGCGGAACTCCGAGGCGGCGATCTGATCGAGAACGTAGTCGAGTTCGGTCGCGCGCGCGGTGTTCAACCGGCGCTCGAATTTCGCGAGTTCGGCGCGAACGTCGGACGCCTTGACGGGGCGCTCTCCGGACGGCTCGGCGGCCGCGATCGAACGAGTCTCTTGAAGTGCCGCCATGCGGCGGTCGACCTCGCGCCGCACCAGTTCTTCCGTTGGAACCTGGGACGTGACGGGGGTCGCAGCCAAATCTGCCGCAGGGGCGGGGGAGCGGCCCAAACCCAAAGCATACCCGGCGCCGGCCCCCGCGCCCGCCAGAACGGCCGCGCCCAGGAGCGATGCGGCCAGGAGGGCTGGCCTGAATCGGGATCGCTGCTCGAGGACGACGACTCGAGGGACGCGGGGCACGTCCCGCTCATCTTCACGGAGCAGGTCGCGCACCTTCTGGAAGTCGTCGAGCGTCTTCCTGCAGGTCGCGCAGGATTCGAGATGCGCGGTGAGCGCCTGGTTTTCTTCGGCCCCGATTTCGCCGTACAACCGTTCGGTAAGGCTGTCGTGCCACGTTGTGCAAGTCATCGCCAACTCCTACTGGATGCCGAGGCTGGCCAAGGACATCCGCATCGCGTCCAAGCCCGCGTACATCCGGGATTTCACCGTGCTCTCGGCGACGCCAAGGACGTCGGCGATCTCCCGAAACTTCAGACCTTCGTATTCCTTGAGCAGCAGGACCTCGCGCTGCTCGCGCGGAAGCGCGGACAAGGCCCGGCGAACCGCCCCTTTCCGCTCGGTGTGTTCGTAGGCGGCGCCGGGGTTCGTCGCGACCGACTCGGGTGCCGCGTGTTCGCGCGGTGTCTCGATGCCGGAGGGGGGCTCGGCGATCACCAATCGGCCCCAGCGGCGCTTCTTTCGTGACTGATCGCGGCAGAGATTGAGAGCGATCTGGTACATCCAGGTTGAAAAGCGAGCGCCGTCGCGGAAGGCGTCGGCCTTGTCCAGGATTCGAAGAAAGGTCTCCTGGCAAACGTCCCGCGCGTCGTCCGGCCGATCGACCAGCCGCGAAACGAATCGGTACAGCGGGCCTTCCCAACGCGCCACCAGGATGCCCAGCGAGGCGGCATGCCCGCCCCTGAGCGCGAGAAGTAGGTCTTCGTCGGTCGGAGCGATCACGGCTGCACACTCTCCCATCGCCATAGCCGGGTAATACGCCCCAGTAGACGGATTGGACGATCACAGCGCAACAGGGCGTGGCCGGAACCTGGGATTACCGTGTTTTCCGTGGAAATTTGATATTCAGAGTTCGGTAGTTATATTCCCCAACGGAAGCGTCAGCCCTGTTTTCTGGTGGGGAGTTCTCGCGGTGCAACCGGCCAAGAGCGATTTTGTCGGCGGGGGTCCCCTTCGCCCATCCGCGACCGCGGACCCGGCCGAGAATGATCTGATCGCGCGCCTCGCCCGTCAAGAATCGGAGATCGAAAGCCTCTGCGCTGAAGTCCTCGAGCGGTACGAAGAAGCGACCTTCGTCTATCGGCTCAGCGAGCGGATCGGCTCGGTCCTTGGAGAACGCGCCATCGCTGGGCTCGTCGTGCGGGAAGCGATGAGTGTGCTCGGTGCCGGCTCGGGGCAACTGTGGCTCAGAAGCGGCGCGAGCCTCGTTCTCGCCGCGTCTCATCCGGACTCGCCTGCGACCACGCCCGCGCTCGCCGTTCAAGAGACCGTCGCGACGGGGCGCCCCTCGGTGCGGGAGGCCTCCTTGGGCGCGGCGGCGTCGGCGGTCGTGGCCCTTCCGGAGCGCCAGGGGTCTTCCCTCGGCGCGCTGGTTCTCACGGGACGGCCCGAAGGCCGCGGATACATGACCGGCGAGATCAAACTGATGACGACGATCGCAGCTCTGGCCGCGGCATTCATCCGCAACGAGCGCCTGGCCGAGACGGCTCGCGGCGCCGAGGCACGGCTCCGCGAGGGAGAGATCGCCCGGGAGATCCACCGCGGGCTCCTGCCCCGCCACGACCCGTTGTTCGCCGGTCTTGACATATCGGGTGGGTTCCGGGCGGCCGACGGAGTCGGAGGGGACTATTACGGGTACGTGGCGATGGCCGACGGTAGCCTCGGCATGGCCATCGCCGATGTCTCGGGGCATGGGGTTGGGGCCGCGCTCTACATGGCGATCGCCAAAGGGGCCTTGCAGTCCGAGGCCCGGGACATTCTCTCCGCCGGAGATGTTTTGGGACGGGTCAACGAGGTGCTCGCGTCGGATTTCTCAGCCTCCGACATGTTCGCGACGCTCGTGTTCGCCCGTTTCCTTCCGGATGGTCGGCGGATCGTCTGGTCCAATGCCGGACACAATCCGCCTCTCCTCCTGCGCCGGAATGGCGACGTCGAGGCGCTCAAGCCGTGCGGCCCGGCTCTCGGCATCGTCGCGGGGGCGCGATGGCGCGACGTCGATCAACGTTTTGCGCCCGGCGACGTGCTCCTTCTGTACACGGACGGCTTGATCGAGGCCCGTGACGGCGCGAAGCGACAGTTCGGAGTAGAGCGGTGCATCGAGGCGGCGCGGCGTCCCGCCGGAACGGCCGCCAAGATTCGAGAGAACGTATTGAATGCGCTCTCCCTCCATGTCGGCGCAAAGCCCTTCGCGGACGACGTGACGTTAGTCGTCGTGCGCGGCGTTGCGATCGAGGAGGGATCGTGACGCCGCCGAAGCGGATCCTCATCGTGGACGACGACGCGTTCATACGGCGTCCCCTCGAGTTCATCCTCCGGGAGGAGGGCTATCTACCCGCGACCGCGGCCGACGCCGACGAGGGGTTGCGCGCGATCGAGTCCTGTCCGCCGGACCTTATCTTTCTCGACGTGATGATGCCCGGCAAGGACGGATTGACGTGGTGCGCCGAGCTGAAGAGCGATCCGCGCTACGCCGGTATCCCGATCGTTCTGCTTTCCGCACGCGGGCAGGAGCGTGACCGTGAACGTGCCCTAGCCCTGGGCGCCGCGGACTTTCTCACGAAGCCCTACTCGCCGCACGAGCTCAAACGGCGGGTCCGTGAGCTTCTCGGCCGCGGCTGACGGAGGGCGAGCCGTGGCGCAGTGGAACCGCACCGACCGGATGCTGTACGCGAAGCTCGTGTACTACGGGCCCGCCCTCGGCGGGAAAACTACCAACCTGCGCGTCCTTCACCACGTGACGGACCCCAACGAACGGGAACGGCTCGTTTCGGTCAACACCGCGGACGATCGCACGCTCTTTTTCGATCTCCTTCCCTTCGACCTCGGAAGCGTGCTCGGGTACAAAGTTGCGCTCAAGCTCTACACCGTTCCCGGTCAAGTCCGCTACGACGCGACCCGCCGCGTCGTCTTGGCGGGAGCGGACGCCGTCGTTTTTGTGGCCGATTCCGATCCCTCCCGCGAGCGCGACAATCGTCAGGCCTGGGACAACTTGCTGAAGAGCATGCATGCGACACGACTCGATCCCGCTGCCGTTCCGATCCTCGTCCAGTTCAACAAGCGCGACCTCCCCGGCGCCGTCTCGAAAGAAGCGATGGAATCGTGGTTCGGTCTCGCCCCGGGGCTAGGCGTTCCGGCGATTGCCTGTGAAGGCACCGGAGTGCTCGAGACGTTTCTCGCCGCCTCTCGGCTGATGCTCGAGCGGCTTGTGGCGATCGCGGAGCCCCAAACACGGCGGACACTCAATGCCGGCGATCTTGCGGCGCAGCTTCACGCTTCGTTCGCGCCCTACGCGGCACGCCGCGTCGAAACCGGGGGCGCCGGGGCCGCGTCGCAAGCCGGGTCGGCGCCGATCGTTCTCGAGTCGGCCGATCTGTTGGAAAATGCCGTGGCGTCGAGCGTCGCCCTGGGCACGCAACTCGCGGACGCCCACGGACGAGCCTCCCGGTTGAGTCGCGAGGCCGAATCGCTGCGCAGCCTCTCCGATGCCCTCCGTTCGACCGGGGCTAGTTTCGAGCGGGATGCGGTCTTGGACGCGGCCTTGAGTGCGGTCGTGGCAACCCTCGGCGCGGCCGGCGCGGCGTTTGGCACGTCGGACGCGTGCGGCCGCGTGCGGCTCGAGCGCTCCGCAGGCCGGAACCTCGAGCCGATTGCGCAGGACGAGGGCGTGGCGTCGCTGCTCGCGCGGATGTTCATGGCCCCCGGCCCGTCGGTCGCTGACGACCTAGAGCTCGAGGTTCCCGAGGCGGCGGGAGTCACGTCGGGACTGCGCGCTCTGGCGGTCATCCCGGTGGAACCTCAAGAACGCGCTTCGCTCGTCGTGGCGATGCCCGCCCCCGAAGGCGCGTTCGCGGACGTCGATGTGCGGTTCCTGGCGACGCTGGCGGGCCATCTTGCGATCGGGCTCGAGAAGGTGCGGATCTATGAGGAGCTCCGGGCCCATCGCGACCGGCTCGAAGAGGTCGTCAGCGCCCGGACGCGCTCGCTTCGCAAAGCCTACGACGAACTCAAGTCGGTCGACGCCATGAAGGACCGGTTTCTCGCCAACGTTTCGCACGAGATGCGCTCGCCCCTCACCGTGATCATCAGCGCCGCGACGTTTCTGCGGGACTACGGAGGCGATCCGTCGGAGCGAGCGGAGATGGCGGCAGGCATTCTGAGTGCGTCACAGGCGCTCGATGGGTTGGTCGACGGCCTGCTGCGCGTCGCACGCCTCGATGCCGGCGAAGAGGACTCACTCGAGGACGTGGCGCCGGCGGATATCGTCGCGGAGGCGTTGAGCGTCGCCGGAGCTCTGGGGAAGGCGCGTGTGGTGCTCGATCCCGGCCTCGCTCCCTTCCCCGCGGTTCCCTCGCGTCTGGCCCGGGCCCTCGCGAACCTTTTGGACAACGCGCAGAAGTTCGGCTCCGCCGCGGAGCCCTTCGAGCTTCACGTCTCGCCTTGCCTGCTGGGACGTCCGGGGGGAGCGGTTGCCGGCGTGGCCTTTGCGGTACTCGATCGAGGCCCGGGACTCGCCGAAGGAGACGCCGAGCGGGCTTTCGCACCCTTCGAGCAAGGCGGCGATCCGTTGACCGGCAAACCGGCCGGCGTCGGGCTGGGCCTCTACGAAGCGCGCGCGATTGCACGACGCCACGGTGGAACGGTCGTCTATCGTCCGCGCCCCGGGGGCGGGAGCGAGTTCCGGGTCTCGATCCCCGCGGAAGCCGCGGTGTCGCCGATCGCGAAAGAGGCGCGCAGTGCGTGAGCCGGCCCGCGACGGGCGCGTCGAGCTCAAGGTCGCGATTGAAGACGAACGGACCCTCGAAGACACCGGTTCGGGGGGGCGGGTTGTGCTGGTCAAGCGGAAGAGCAACGCGGAAGTTCGCATCCAGACGAAGGACAAGGGGTGGCCATGTCGGACAACGAACGGAATCGAACGGCGGTGGGCGGAACGGGAGAGGCTCTCCCGGATCTCGTCGAGTTGTGCCGGATCCATGAGATCGGTCTCGACCTGATCGGCCGGAGCCACGACGTCGACGAACTGCTCGACCAAGTGCTCGACGAGTACGAGGCGCGGCTTGCCGCGCTTCCGTCCGACGCGCTGGACGCACGCAGCGGAGGCCCTCGTCCCGAAAGCGCGCGCAAGCTCCGCGGGCTCGTCATGTTCGCGTCGCAGGCGGCGGCCCTGAAGGAAAAGGCGGTCGTCGCGTCTGAGTTGAAGCGGCGCGCGGCGGCACTCGAGGAGGCCAATGCGCGACTGGTCGCCGCTCTCGAAGAAGCGGAAAGATCGCGTGCCCGCCTGGACGGTGTGCTGGCGGCGTTGTCGTCCGGCATCATGATCCTCGGAGCGGACGGAGCGTTCCTCACCGCAAACGCCGCGGCTCGCGACCTGGCCGGCGCCAAGGACGACACCGCGCTCGCCAGGCTCATCGCCCACGGCGTTCCACGCGAGAGCGAGGCGGAGATCGACCTTCCGACGTCGGGCGGTACCCGCCGCACACTCCTCGTCGCGCGGCGTGCGATGCCCGGGGACCCGGAAAGCGAAGTCGTCTTGGTCACCGACGTGACCCAGCGCAATCGTGCTGTCGAGGAGCGCGTTCGGCTCGAGAAGCTGGCGGAAGTGCTCAGGACGCTTTCCGTCTTGAGCCACAAGATCAACAACCCGTTGACGGCCCTCCTCGGGCGCGCACAGATCCTCCAAGCGCGGAAGTCCGACGATCCGAACATCGCCAAGGCGGCGGCGGTCATCGAAGACGCCTCGATTCGCATCGCCGACTTGATCCGCGAACTGGCTCAGGTCGTCAGGGACGGACGCCAGGACGCGGTCGACGAATTGCTCGACATGAGTGTGGCGACGCCCGCGATGGAGAAACGGCAATGAAGCTCCAGGCCGTTCGTGAAGGGAGAGTGGTCCGGCTCACCGTGAGCGGCTGCGACGCGATCGACAACGCGAACGCAGCCAAGGTGAAAGCTGAGGCGTTGAGGCTTCTCGGCGACGCGCCCGACGTCGTGGTGGACCTTTCGGGCGTGGAGTTTCTGGACTCCGCCGGCGTCGGCGTGCTTGTGGGTTTGTTCAAGAACTCGCGCCTGCATGGAGGCCGCGCGCGATTCTGCGGCCTGTCGCCCGGCGTACGCTCGGTCCTCGAACTTATCCAGTTGGACCGGATCTTCGAAATCTACGACGACGTCCAAACGGCGATTCGTTCGTGAGGGCCACTCAACGCGGGGCGACCCGTCTTTGCAGGACGAACGCCACCAGAAAGGCCGCGATTAGGGTAAGGCTGATCGCGGCTCCGGGCGTCAGGGCCGCCTCCGCGGGTCCGTAGGCCAGCCGCGGCGCCGCACCCAGAAGCAGCCAATTGATCCAGGCGTGCAAAGACGCCGCGAACCAGAGATTCTCGGTCACGAGCACGATCATTCCCAACAAGGTGCCGAGGGCGAGCGCGAAGATCAGCTGGCGCGCACCGTCGCTCCACCCCGACGAATTGCCGACGTGCTCCATCCCGAACAGCAGCGACGAAAGCGAGAGGGCGACCCATCGGCGAGCGGCGGGCGCATGCAGCCCGAGCCGCGGGCCCAGACGCAGCAGTTCGCCGAGCAGGAGGCCTCGGTAGTAGGTCTCTTCGCCCAGAGCGATCGCCGCTTGCCCCAGAAGGATGACGGCAAGAGGGCCCAGGGTTCGGGGAGGCAGCACGCTGAGGGTGGATCCCGCCGCCGTCGCGAAGACCGCCAGGATCCCACCAGCACCGGCGATTGCGATCGCGGCGGTCCCGATTCCGAGGACGGCCTTGACTCCGAAAAGGCGGGACCTCACCCAGGCTGCGGCCGGGCGCGAGAATCGAGACGTCAGCAAGACGATTCCAAGCAGCCCGGCCCCGCACATCAAACGAAACCAGGCGTCGGCGGCGTCGTCCGACAAGTCCGCGGGCGCGGCTAGCGCGAATAGCGGCAGGTAGAACCCGGACGAAATCCACTTCTCGACGAGCAGCAGCAAGAGGACGGGGGTCAGGCTCCCGAGACGGATGCCGGGGCCGGGAGCCGCACCGATCTGTCGCTCGCGCGTGGCGACGAGAACGAGGAACAGCACGCACGCGAACAGGAGACTGCCGACCGCCGGAGCCAGAAACGGCGATGTCGGCGTGAGGTCGTGGAATTGCCGCAACAGCCCGGCGGTGAACATCGCCATGGCAATGAGCAACCAGGCGAGCGCCCGCGGGATCCTCAACGCCACCGCTCCTTGCGCTCAACCATGACCGCGAGGCCCCGGGAGTCCGCCAAGGCCCGCGCCATGCGCGGTGTGTTGAACGAGGCGCCCGCGCGTCCACTCCGGTCGACGAGAATGACGCCGCCGAAGCCGGAAAGGCGGGCCAACTCTCGAAGCGCAGCGCGTGTCGCCGCGTCGGGACCGCGGCCGGATGCGAGGGCATCGACGGCCGTTTTGGCCAGCACGGCGCGGAGGATGGGCTCTCCCCAACCCGTGCAGGATGCCGCCCCGAGGCGGTCGTCCGCGTAGGTGCCGCTCCCGATGATCGCGCTGTCGCCGACGCGACCGGGCGCCTTGTCTTGGGTTCCGCCGGTCGACGTGGCTGCCGCGACCCTCCCTCGACGATCGAGCGCTACCGCGCCGACCGTTCCATGCGGTTTTGCGTGGGGCGAGAACTCCGTCGTGACGAGACCCCGTTCGCCCGCGCGAATTCGTGTCCATCGTTCGAGCTCCCGCCCGACGAGAAGCGAGCGGGTCGTGCACATCTCGGCGCCGGCGCTTTTGGCGAAGCGCTTGGCCCCGGGGCCGACGAGGAGGACGTGGGGCGATTCCTCCATCACCCTGCGGGCGACCGAGATCGGATGGCGAACGCAGTTGATGGCCGCGACGGCGCCGGCGCGTCGCGTCGTTCCCTCCATGATCGAGGCGTCCATTTCCAGTTCGCCCGCGCTGTTGAGGTGGGCGCCGCGCCCCGCGTTGAAGGCGGGGTCGTTTTCGAGCAACCGCACCGCGAACTCCACGACGTCGAGAGCCGATGCGCCCTTGCGCAGCGCATCGAAGCCTTCGGTCAACGGTTTGATGAGTCCGCGGCGATGCGCGTCCACCGCGTCGTCGGAGATGTTCCAGGCACCACCATGGATCGCGAGAGCGAAGGTCAAGGCATCCCCATGGCGGAAGCGTGTGGGAGTCGAACCCACCTCGGACGGCTTAGCCGCCCGACACGCGGTTTTGAAGACCGGGAGGGCCACCGGGCCCCATGCGCTTCCGTTCGATGTCGTCGGCCGCCCCCGCGCGGATTGCGCGACGGCGACGCCGTACACTATCGTCGCCCGCCGAACGGAGTCAACGTCGCCCGTCACTCTGGCGCGTTTCTTGACGCTCCCGACGCCGAATGTAAGAATGCGCCGGTTGTGTCGGGGCTGTAGCTCAGCTGGGAGAGCGCATGACTGGCAGTCATGAGGTCGAGGGTTCGATCCCCTTCAGCTCCACCATCCTCTGACGGAACGGTTCCGTCCGTCGCGCTCCCGCGACAGAACTCCTGGCGGCGTCACGGCGTATACCGGGTGCGGACACGCGCCTCGGGAGGATTCGGATGAACAAGAGACTCGTCGCCTTTCTCGCGATCCTGGCCGCCCTCGGATTCCTGGCCATTTGCGCCGGCGTCGCGCTCTCGTTTTTCGGCGCGTATCCGAAGGGGAGCCTCCCCGGAACGATCCTCCTCGAGGCCGACTTCGAGCGGCCCATCGAGGAGTACATGCCCGACCAGCCGATCACGAAGGCTTTCGGGGGCGAAGATCCGACGACGCGCGATGTCATCGACTCCCTGGACCGGGCGGCGAGCGATGATCGCGTCGTTGGACTCGTCGCCCGACTCGGCGCCGTTCGGATGGGAATGGCGCAGATCCAGGAGATCAGGGACGCGGTCGGTCGGTTCCGAGCCTCCGGAAAGCCCGCGATCGCTTGGGCGGAGACGTTCGGAGAATTCGGCCCCGGCAACGGATCCTATTACCTGGCGACGGCCTTCGACCGAGTCTATCTGCAGCCCTCGGGGGACGTGGGACTCACCGGCCTCATCTACGAGTCGCCCTTCATCAAGGGGCTCTTCGGCAAGTTGGACGTCGTTCCTCGCATGGACCATCGCTACGAATACAAAAACGCGATGAACTTCTACACCGAGGACAAGTTCACCGACGCGCACCGCGAGGCCATGAAGAAGCTCATGGACTCGCAGTTCGGTCAGATCGTTGCTGGGATTGCGAAGGGTCGCGGACTGCCCGAAGATCAAGTCCGAGCCACGTTCAACGATGGACCGTATCTCGGGCAGCAGGCGGTCGACGTGAAGCTCGTCGATGGACTGCTCTACCGCGACGAGGTCTACGCCAAGGCGCGCGAGAAGGCCGGCGACGACGCCGAGTTGCTCTACCTTCAGAAGTACCTCGAGCGCGCCGGCCGTCCCCACGACAAGGGCGAGAAGGTGGCGCTGATCTACGGGGTGGGCGCCGTGCAGCGCGGCGCCGGCGGGTTCAGTCCGATTTCCGGCACGGCGATGGGGTCGGACACCGTGGCGGGAGCGTTTCGCGCCGCGCGTGAGGACGAGGACGTCAAGGCGATCGTCTTCCGCGTCGACAGCCCGGGTGGATCGTACGTGGCTTCCGACACGATCTGGCGCGAGACGCAATTGGCACGAGAGGCGGGGAAGCCCGTCATCGTCACGATGGGGAACCTCGCCGGATCCGGTGGCTATTTCGTCGCGATGGGGGCGGACAAGATCGTCGCGCAGCCCGGCACGATCACAGCGTCGATCGGCGTGCTCGGCGGGAAGCTGCTCACCGAGGGATTCTGGGACAAGATCGGTGTCACCTACGACGAGGTCCATACGAGCGACAACGGAACGATGTTCACCGGGGCACAGGATTACACACCCAAGGAGTGGGACAAGTTCCAGCAGTGGCTCGACCGTGTCTACACCGACTTCACCTCCAAGGTCGCGTCGGGACGGAACCTCGAGAAGTCGAGGGTCCTGGAGATCGCCAAGGGCCGCATCTGGACGGGCGAGGATGCCCTTGGACTCGGACTCGTCGATGCGTTGGGCGGATTTGACGTCGCGTTGAAGCTGGCGAAGGAGTCCGCGAAGATCCCCGCCGGCGATGACGTGAATCTGGTCGTCTTCCCGCGGAAGAAGAGCTTCTTCGAATCGTTGACCCAGAGGTTGCCCGACAACAGCGAGCGAGAGGCCTGGGCAAAGGTCGCCGTCGAGCTTTCGACTGAGTTGCGGCCGGCCCTCGTCATGCTCCAGGACCTGGGATTGGTGTACCACGCGCCGGGCGTCCTCACGATGCCGCCGGTGCGCGCGGGAAACTGAGAGCGCGGGACTCTAGGCCGGATACAACAGCGCGCGCTCGCGGTCGATCAGGAAACGAGCCAGTCCCGGGGTCCACGCGGCCTCCATCTCGGCGAGCGAGGCACCGGCCTCGAGCATGGGACGCAGATCGGACCGTCCGAGCAAGAGGTCGATCGCCAGCCGGTCGTCCACGAATTCGTACCGCTCGCGCCGCCAGTCGAACAGATCGGGAGCGAGCCGTCGCGCCTCCCTAAGGAGCACGAGGAACGTCGCGAACGGCCGGGCGGTTCCGCGATCGACCACGTGAACCTGCACGCCCCCGCAACTGCGGCCGGCGTGCTTCTGAAACGTCGGACGGAACCAGGCCGCCCGGAACAAAACGCCGTCCAATCCTTCCGCGTCCCCCGCATGGGCGAGCGCGTCGGCGAACGCGGTGGCGTCGATCCACGGGGCCCCCACGAACTCGAAGGGACGCGTGGTCCCGCGTCCCTCCGACAGGTTGGTGCCCTCGACGAGGCAGCCGCCGGGATAGACGCGCGCGGTCTCGGGGGTCGGCATGTTCGGCGACGGCAGGACCCAAGGCAGTCCGGTGTCCTCGTAGTGCATGTCGCGCGTCCAGCCCGACATCGGCACGACGCGCAGATCCCCTCCGATGGAAAACGCGTCTCTGAAGAGTCGCGCCAACTCTCCCGTGGTCATCCCGTGCCGGACCGGCAGCGGAAAGCGGCCGACGAACGAGGCCATGGCCGGGTCGAGCACGGGGCCTTCGACCGCGAGGCCCCCGATCGGATTCGGTCGATCGAGGACGACGACGGGAAGGTCGGCCTCGCGCGCGGCTTCCATCACGTAGGAGAGCGTGTAGACGAACGTGTAGAACCGAGTTCCCACGTCCTGCAGGTCGTACACGATCGCGTCGAGCCCCGACAACTGCTCGGGTTTGGGCCGCAGCGAGCTCTCAGTCTCCCCATACAAGCTGACGATGGGCAGCCCGGTCGCGCGATCGGCGGGCTCCGCCACGACCTCCATGTCCTGGGCTTCGCCACGCACCCCGTGCTCCGGCCCGAACAAGCGCGTGACCCTGAAGCGGCCGTCTTGAGCGAGCCGGTCGACGAGATGTCGTCCTCCGGCGTCGATCGACGCCGGATGCGCGACAACGCCCAGCCTCGCGCCCCTCGGGAGGCCCGCTGCGTCGGAAGCGGGATCCAGGAACGTCTCGAGGCCGGTGCGGACGCGACTCATCGTGTACTCCGAATGGGGGCCATCGTAGCAGCGAGGCGACTGCCTCCAGGATGTCCCCGACCAGGTACAATGCGCCTGGAGAGTGAAACTTGACCTACTTCTGTTTGGACTGCGAAGCGTCTGGGCCCGTACCCCCTCTGTTCAATCTGCTGTCCATAGGCGTCACCGTCGTGCGCCAGAGGGACGACCGTCACGTTCTCGGCGAGTCGTTTTACGTCGAGCTCAAGCCGATCTTTCCAGGTTTCGACCCGGGCGCCATGGCTGTTTGCGGTCTCGATGCGGAACGCCTGCGCCGGGAGGGGACCGAGCCGCGCGAAGCGCTGGAACGCCTGGCGCGTTTCGTCCGGGAGCAGAACGAAGGCTCCCCCGACAACCCCTGTTTCGTCGGTCACAACGCCGTATTCGACTGGTCTCACATCGCCTACTACTACGCGCACTTCGGCATGGCGAACCCGTTTGGTTACAAAGGGCTGGACACCAAGAGCCTCGCGATGGGGCGCCTCGGGATCTCCTGGCGCGACACCTCCAAGGAGAATCTCGAAACGCTTCTGGCGCTCCCCCCGCAGGATCCGGCGCAAATCCATCGAGCGGATTACGACGCGCGGTATCAGGCGCTCATCCTCAAGGAACTCCTCGACCGGAGATCTTGACACCGCGGAAGCTGCAGCTTAGGCTGACCGGCTTCTTCACCACCGCCCGGAGAGAGCCTCGATGACGTCGGGGAGCCAGTCCGACGAACCTGTGATGTACGCCACGAGAGTGGAACTCGACCGCGAGGCCTGGGTCGCCCCGAATGCCACGCTGACGGGACGGGTGAGCCTCGGTGCCTACGCTTCGGTCTGGTTCGGGTGCGTGTTGCGCGGCGATCTCGAGCCGATCACGATCGGTGACGAAACCAACGTCCAGGATCTCACGGTCGTTCACGTGGACAAGGGTTTCCCCGTTCTCGTCGGGAACCGCGTCACGATCGGGCACCGCGCCGTCATCCACGGCTGTACCGTCGAGGATGACGCCGTGATCGGGATGGGCGCCGTGCTCCTGTCCGGAAGCCGCGTCGGCGGCGGCGCGCTCGTGGCCGCGGGCGCGGTCCTGCGCGAGGGATTCGAGGTGCCATCCGGGGCGATCGCCGCCGGCGTCCCCGCGGTGATCCGCGGCGAAGTGAGCGCGGAACTGCGGCAGCGCTTCAGGGACGGTGTGGAGAGTTATCTTCGCCTCGCGGCGCGGTATCGGAGCGGAGCATGATCACACCGCAGGATTTCGCGGCGTTTCGATCGGTGATCGAGCGGGCGAAACTCTACGTGTTGGTGACCCACGTGAACCCCGACGGCGACGCGATCGGGTCTCAGGTGGGATTGGGCCGCTACCTGCTGTCGATGGGCTTCGAAGTCCGCATCGTCAACCAGGACGAGACGCCGCACGATCTCCGCTTCCTGGAATTCGACGGTCCGTTCGCGGAAAGCTACGACGCGAGTCGTCACGACGGCCTCTTGGATGCGGCCGATGCGATCGTCCTCGTCGACAACTCCGCGCCGGACCGCCTCGGCCGCATGGAGGCGCCGGTTCGCGCACGCACGGCGAAGACGTTGTGCATCGACCATCACCCCACGCGCGGGACGCCGTGGGCGCGCAACGTGATCGATACGTCCGCGAGCGCGACGGCGGTGCTCATCTACGAACTGGTGCGAGAACGAGGCGGAACGCCCGACCGCGCGGCGGCGGAAGCCCTCTACGCGGGGCTCGCGACCGACACCGGTTTTTTCCGCTTCAACTCGACTTCACCTCGTGCCTTTCGCGTCGCGGCCGAACTGTTGGAGGCCGGCGCGGATCCGACCCGCTGTTACCGCGAGGTCTACGAGCGCAACACGCTGGCCTACACCCGCCTTCTGGGACGTGCGCTGGCGTCTGTGTTCTTGGGCGAAGGCGGCACCGTCGCGAGTGCGGGGATCACGATGGGAATGGTCGAAGCCTGCGGCGCCGCGGGCGTGGACACGTCGGAGTTCAGTACACCGCTTCTCGCCATCGATGGGGTGCGCGTGTCGATCCTCTTCCGCGAATTGCCCGGCGGCAGGGTCAAGGTCTCGCTCCGGTCCAAAGGCGATCTCGATGTCTCCCAGATGGCCGCGGAGTTCGGCGGCGGCGGGCACCGCAACGCGTCGGGGATCGTGATGCCGGGACGCTTCGAGGAAATCGTCGGCAAGGTAACCGCGCGCGCGGTGACGCTCGCCGCGGACGGCCGGTGATCGTCCGCATCCTCTATTTCGCCTCATTGAAGGACCGCGCGGGCGCCTCCGAGGAGACTTTCGAGGTCCCGGAATCCTGCGATGTCGCCGCGCTGTGGGCCTTGGCGCAAGAGCGGCATCCGCGCCTTCGCGAGGTGACGACACGCCCGCTCGCCGCGTGCGACATGACCTACGCGGCGTGGGATCGTTCCGTTGGAGGGGTCCAGGAGGTCGCGTTCCTACCCCCGGTCAGCGGGGGATAGGCATGATTCGCCTGCAGGCGGACCCGATCGATGCGGCCGTCGTCGCGGCGGATGCGGGCGGCGACGGCGACGGCGCCGTTTCCTTGTTCCTCGGGACTGTCCGAAATGTCAACGTCGGGCGACGCGTGCTCTTTCTCGAGTACGAGGCGTATGACCGTATGGCGGAGCGCGAGATGGAGCGTATCGCAACGGAGGCGGTCGCCCGATTCGGGGTGACGAAGGTGGCGATCATCCACCGCGTCGGCCGCGTCGAGATCGGCGAAGCCTCAGTCGTCATCGCGGTTGCGGCACCCCATCGTGCCCCGGCCATGGATGCGTGCCGTTTCGTCATCGACACGCTCAAGGTGAGCGTTCCCATCTGGAAGCGCGAACATTTTGACGATGGAGCGGTCTGGGTCGAATGACTCAATGGGAGACCTGACCCCTTTTAGTCCAGGTCGAGGTCGGCCATATCCTCTTCGGCAAAGCCGAGGTAGTGCGCCAACTCGTGGTGCAGCGTTCGAGCGATCTCTCGCTTGAGCTCGGACTCATCGCGCGCGAAGCGCTCCAGGTTGCGCTGGAAGAGGAGAATGCTGGGCGGCGGCTCAAAGCCGGAGGCCGCGAACGAGCGCTCCGTCCGCGCGGTTCCGACGAATAGGCCGAGCAACTCGGGATCGAGCGGCGGCGATTCGTCGGTCAGGATCAACTCGGAGGGGAGGTCCTCGACCACGACCGGCACGTCGTCGAGGCAACTCCGGAATTCTTCGGGGAGCATCGCCCCGGCGCGGGCGACCACCCCCGCCATCGCATCGTGCGAGAGCCGGATAGGCATCTGGAATCGCTCGGGATCGATGCGCGCGGCCGCGAGGAACCTGTCGTCCGCGTCGTCGAAACTGCCCTCCCGCTCCATGACGAGACCGAGGACCCAAAGGGCGTCGGCGTGTGCCTTTTCGCTCGCCAACGCAGTCTCCGCGTCGGCTCTCGCCTCCGTAAATCGACACGTCGCGAACAACGCCTGGGCCCGCGCGGCGCGGAATTCAGGGTCGTCGGGGTCCAGGGCAATGGCGCGGCTGAATTCGAGGACCGCTTCCCCCGGCAGGTCGAGTTCACCGAGTGCAACTCCCGCCAGAAAATGAAGTACCGGATCGTCGGGCGCGTCGTGGAGCGCGATGCGCGCCGAGGCGAGCGCGCGATCGGGCGCTCCTGCGTCGAGCGCGTCGTAAATTTCCTCGACGAGCCGGTCGTCGTCCTCGGGGCGCTTCGCGGTCATAGGTTCGGCGCATGCTACCATGCGAAGACGATGCCACAGAAAACCCGAGACGACGTCCGTAACCTCGCCATCATCGCTCACGTCGACCACGGCAAGACCACCCTGGTCGACGCCCTGCTCTGGCAGAGCGGGATCTTCAGGGACAACGAGTACGTGGCCGACCGCGTCATGGACTCGATCGACCTGGAGCGTGAGAAGGGCATCACGATCATGGCCAAGAACACGTCCATCATGTATCGCGGCACGCGCATCAATATCGTCGACACGCCCGGCCACGCCGATTTCGGAGGAGAAGTCGAGCGCACGCTCAAGATGGTGGACGGCGTGATGCTCCTGGTCGACGCCTCCGAGGGACCGCTTCCGCAGACGCGGTTCGTGCTGCGCAAGGCGCTGGAGGCGGGCTTGGCTCCGATCGTCGTGATCAACAAGATCGATCGCCAGGACGCGCGCACGAAGGAAGTCCTGAACGAGGTCTACGACCTGTTCATCGATCTCGATGCCGCCGAGGAACAGCTGGAATTCCCCGTCCTGTACGCGAACGCCCGTCGCGGAATCGTGCGGAGGACCCCCGATGGCCCCGATGAGCCCCTGACGCCGTTGTTCGAGGAGATTCTCAAAAACGTCCCGGCACCGAAGTACGACGACCTGATGCCGCTGCAGCTCCTGATCACGACGCTCGATTACAACGACTACGTCGGGCGTTTGGCGATCGGCCGCGTCTTCAACGGCCGGATCGTCAAGGGGAAGGACTACGGACACTGCCGCCTCGACGGCACCGTCGTGAAGATCCGCGTCACCGCACTGTACGGCTACGACGGCCTGAAGCGCGTCGAGATCGACGAGGCCGGGCCGGGCGATATCGTGGCTGTGGCCGGACTTCTCTCGGTGACGATCGGCGAGACGATTTCCGATGCAGAAACACCGATCGCGCTCCCGCCGATCACGGTCGACGAGCCGACCATCTCCATGATCATCTCGACGAACGACTCACCGGTCGCCGGTCTCGAGGGCCAGTTCGTCACCTCGCGAAAGCTGCGGGAACGCCTTTGGAAGGAGATCTTGACGAACGTCTCGATTCGCGTCGAGGAGACCGGCTCGGCCGATGCGTTCAGGGTTTCAGGGCGCGGCGAACTGCAGTTGGCGATTCTCATCGAGATGATGCGCCGAGAGGGCTACGAGATGTCTGTCGGGAAGCCCACGATCGTCACGAAGGAGATCGACGGCAAGATCCATGAGCCCCAAGAGGAGTTGATCGTCGATTGCCCCGAGAACTTCGTCGGAGTCGTGACGCAGAAAGTCGGGTCGCGAAAGGGACGCATGACCCGGATGGTGAACCACGGCACGGGGCGGGTCCGTTTGGATTTCCGGATCCCCTCGCGCGGATTGCTGGGCTTTCGCACCGAGTTCCTCTCGGAGACGCGGGGCACGGGGATCATGAACCACCTGTTCGACGGCTTCGTCCCGTGGCAGGGCGACATCCCCTCGCGCGCGACCGGCGCTCTGGTTTCCGATCGACCGGGACGCACGACCGCGAACGCCATCGAGCACGTCCAAGAGCGCGGGACCATGTTCATCGGGGCGGGCGACCAGGTCTACGAGGGCATGATCGTCGGCGAGAACGCCCGCTCGAACGATCTCGACGTCAATGTCACCAAAGAAAAGAAGCTCACGAACATGCGCGCGTCCGGTTCCGACGACGCGGTACGTTTGGTTCCGCCCCACACGATGAGCCTCGAGCAGGCGTTGGAGTTCATCAAGGACGACGAACTCGTCGAGGTGACGCCGAAGGCGTTTCGCCTTCGCAAAAAGGTCCTTGCGATGGCGCGCCGCGGCCGCAAGTCCTGACCGTGTGTTATTTTGCATCTCCGTAACCCCTTTTCGGGACGGAGCGGCGAGATGCAGCCCCTCGAGATCCTCCGCTTCACGTACGGTCCGTTCGCGGAAAACACCTACGTCGTGGTGGGCCCGTCCGGGCGGCGTGCGATGATCGTCGACCCCGGAATCGACAGCGAGCCGGTCTGGGACGTGGTCCGCGATCGCGGGCTCTCGGTCGGACTGATCCTCAACACGCACGGTCACCTCGATCACGTCGCCTGCAACGCCTTCTTCAAGCGGGAAACCGGCGCTCCGATCGCGATCCACCGCGCCGACCTGCCGTTCCTGAGCAACGTCAGCCAGCAGGGGGCGATGTTCGGTCTGTCCGTCGAGGACTCGCCGCCCGCCGATCTCGATCTGGTCGAAGGGACGGCCCTCGAGTTCGACGGCGTGACGTTCGATGTGATCCACACGCCGGGTCATACGCCCGGCGGTGTGTGCCTACGCCACGGCGGCCAGATGCTCGTCGGCGACACCCTCTTTGCAGGCTCTGTGGGGCGGACCGATCTTCCCGGAGGCGACTGGGACGCCTTGGTGGCGTCGATCCGCGAAAAACTCTTCATCCTCCCCGACGACGTGCGATGCCTTCCAGGGCACGAGGGGGAGACCACGATCGGTCGCGAGCGCCGGACGAATCCGTTCGTCGGCGACGCGGCACTGGGGATCGCGCGATGAGTTCCTTGACCTTCCTCGTCATCGGTGGCGTCACCGGCGTGCTTGGCGCCGCCCTCGGCTGGTTTCTGAACAACAGGCTGGGCGCGAGAAGCCTCGTCGCGGCACGACAGAAGGCGGAGGATTTCCAAAGAGCCGCCTTGCGCGAGGCGGAAAATCTCAAGCGCCAGCAAATCGTAGAGGCGAGGGATCAGATACTCGCCGAGAAGTCCAAGGCGGATTCGGACCTCCGCTCGCGCAAGGGGCAAGTGGCCAAGCGCGAGCGCGACCTGAAGCAACTGCAGGACGGCCTCGCCGAGAGTGAGGCCGAAAACCAGCGACAACGCGAAGCCTTGCTCGAAACCGAAAAAGATGTTGGCGAGCGCGAAGCTGCGCTTTCTCGCGATCGGGAGGTTCTGGAGAAGCTCGTCCAAGAAGAAAACGCCCGCCTCGAGTACGCCTCGGGTCTGACGCGCGACGAGGCGCGGCGGCAACTGCTGGCGAACCTGAAGGCCGAGGCTCGCTTCGAGGCCGCCGGCCTCGTCAAAGAGATCAAGGACGAGGCTCAGCGCGGTGCCGAAGCCGAGGCCCAGAAAATCGTCGCACTCGCGATGGAGCGCATCGCGTCGGACCTTTCCGCGGAGCGGACGGTGACCCGCTTCGCCCTGCCTTCGGGTGGGCAGATGCGCGGCCGCATCATCGGGCACGAGGGAAAGAACATCAAGGCGTTCGAGCAGCTGACCGGAATCCAGATCCTCCTCGACGAATCGGGGGAGTCCTTGCAGCTTTCGGGATTCAACCCGGTGAAGCGCGAAATCGCGAGGCGTGTCCTCGAGATGCTGCTGAAGGACGGGAACATCCACCCGCGCCGGATCGAGGAATTGACGCGCCGCCATCAGCGAAGGCTCGACGACGAAATGAAGAAGGCCGGCGAGCAAACGCTCAAGGAAATGGGGATCAAGGACGTCCAGCCGGAGATGGTGAAGTTGCTCGGCCGACTGCTCTTTCGAACATCCTACGGCCAAAACGTGCTCATGCACTCGAAGGAAGTGGCCTACCTCACGGGGATCATGGCCGCCGAACTCGGCCTCAACGAGAAGATCGCCCGTCGCGCGGGGTTGTTCCACGACATCGGCAAGGCGGTCGACTACGAACGTGAGGGGACGCACCCGGAAATCGGCGCCGAAGTCGCGACCCGCTGCGGTGAAGACTGGGAAGTCATCAATGCCGTGGCCGCCCACCACGAAGACATCGAGGTCACGACACCGATCACGATCTTGGTCGCAACCGCCGACGCGCTCTCCGGCGCGCGCCCCGGGGCGCGACGCAAGAGCGCCGCCGAATACGTCCGGCGCATCGAACAGCTCGAAGGGCTCGCCAACGGCATGGAGGGCGTCGAGCAGTCCTACGCGCTTCAGGCCGGACGGGAGATACGCGTGATCGCGAATACGGACCTCGTCGACGACGCACGAATCGATCTTCTGGCCTCCGACCTCGCCCGCAGAATCGAGACCGAAATGGATTACCCGGGCAAGATCAAGGTGACCGTCATTCGCGAGATCCGAGCGCAGGAAGTCGCGCGGTAGTGCCGGATACCGTTCCCTCTCTTTTGCTCCTGACGGCCGCGGCGACGGCGACGTTGCACACGCTCATCCCCGATCATTGGCTTCCTTTCGTCCTCGTGGGCCGGGCGCGGGGTTGGTCGGCGCGGACCACCGCGGCGGTGGCCGGTTTTTCGGCCTTCGTCCACACGCTGTTGTCCATCGCGTTGGGCCTGCTCGCATTGGGCCTCGGGCAGGCCGCCGCCCGCGCCGTCGGCGAGCGGCTCGAGCGTGCGAGCGGGATGCTGCTCGTCGCCTTTGGTGTGGCCTATGCCCTGTGGGCCTGGAGGAAGGGCGGCCACTTTCACCCCGGGGGCGCCCTGCTTCACGCCCGAAACGAGCGCGACCGCTGCGACGGACACGAGGGATCCGTCGAGAGCGAGCACCTTCACTACCACGCGGACGACGCCTGGATACGCACGGACGCCGGGAAGGGGGCGGTTTCGCTCGCGATGATCGTCGGCCTCAACCCCTGCGTGCTGCTGCTTCCGATCATGGTGGCGACGGCGGAGGAAGGACCCGGCGCCGTCGCGCTCGTGACCCTGGCCTATTCGGTCACGACGATTGCGTTGATGGTGGGGCTATCGGTCGCCGGCGTCACCGGGACCCGGCGCCTCCCGGTGCCGGCCGTCGCCCGCCACATGGAAACGGCGAGCGGGATCCTCATCGCCCTTTGCGGCGGGGTGTTCCTGCTGATCGAACGCTAAGGCGTCTTCGCCCGGCCACGGGTTCCCTTGGCCTTCCGAAGCACGGCAACGACCGTCTGGTCGTCGTCGCGCGTATCGCTTCCGACGTGCCGGCGCACCTCCTCGAAAACCGCGTCTACGAGATCGCACGCCGACGTCCAGGCGCGATCGCGGATGACCGCCCGCAGCCTCTCCATTCCAAACGCTTCGTCGGACGCATCGACCGCCTCGACGATGCCATCCGTGTACGCAAGGAGGATCGAGCCCAGGGCGAGCGTCTCGTAGCCCCGCTCGTACTGCGATCTCGGGCTAGGACCGAGGATCATCCCTCCGCGAGCGAGCTCTCGAAAGGCCACGCCGTCCCACAGAAGTGGTGGATTGTGGCCCGCGTTGCAGTACACGATCGTTCCCGCGGATTCGAGCTCGCAGTAGAAGAGCGAGATGAACTTCGAGGCGAGAGCGGAGCGGTTGACCACGCGATTGAGCTTCTCGAGGGTTGCTGAAATACGCAGGTTCTCTTCGACCCCCATGCGCAGGCCGATGATCGCATCGCGTGCCTGCAAAGCGGCCGGCAAACCGTGGCCGGAGGCGTCCGCGACGGCGATGCCGAGACTCCTGTCGGACACGCGGATGAAGTCGTACAGGTCGCCGCCGACTTCCTCCGCGGGAATGGAGGCGGCGAAGATGTCGTAGTCTCCGAAAACCGGTGACGGCGGGGGCAGCAACGAGAGTTGGATCGCGCGCGCCTGGGCGAAACGATCCGCGAACTTTTCGCTGCGAAGCTTCAAGTTGATCGCGTGCCGGATCGTATTCAGCGTGTGGCCGACCTGTTCGGGGTCGCTGCTTTCCCTCAGCGTGAAAGCCACGATCTGTCGGCACGCTTCACCGATTCCGATCGCCGCGAACCGTTTCACGCCGAGCGTGGCCTCGATCCGTGAATCTACCCCGGCGTCGCCAAGCCGGCTGTAGACGTAGCCCTTCTCGACCAACTCGTGGATGGGCGGATAGGTCGCGGGGATCTTGTAGTCCTTGGGCGCGCGCGGCTTCGGATACTCGCGCACCAGGTGATAGCTCGAACCCTTCTTGTCGTAGATCCGTCCGCCGACCAAGCCGAGGTCGTCCTGGAAATCGTCGACCAGACGCCGGAGAATCTCGGCCAGAGTCGCCAAGAGATCGTTCGATCTTTCGATCGTACGGAGGTTGCGCTCGATCTTGCGGAAGAGGTTCTTGTAGTCCATAGGGGAATCCGGATCGGCAAAGCATGGTATCAAACGGGAAGCGCCCCTCCCCCGCGTGGTAGAGTGCGGCTCCATATTCTCACGGGGGAGAGCCCATGATTCGCGAGCTCCTGAGCAAGCAGAATATCGATTTCATGGAGCGCGCGCGGGAGGTAGCGGAAAAACACATCCGCCCCGTCGCGGCGCAGCACGACGTCGAGCAGACGTACCCGTGGTCGGTTCAAAAAGCCATCAAAGAAGCCGGGCTGTCGGGCGTGTGGATCCCGAAGGAGTTCGGGGGCGCGGGCGGCACCGTGCTGGACCTCTGCCTCGTCGTCGAGCAGTTCTCGCGAGCGTGCGGCGGGATGGGCGTTGCGTACGCCGTCAACGCCCTGGGCTCGTTTCCGATCCTGCTCGGAGGCAGCGAGGAGCAGAAAAGGCGTTGGCTCCCCGGCATCGCCTCGGGCGACAAGCTGATCTCCTTCGGGCTTTCCGAAAAAGACGCGGGCTCGGACGCCGGCTCGATGGTCACCAAGGCCGAAAAAGACGGCGACCATTTCGTCATCAACGGCGAGAAAAAGTGGAACACCGGCGGCGCGGTCGCCTCGTACAATACGATCTTCGCCGTCACCCAGCCGGGACGGGGCGCGCGCGGCATTTCCGCGTTCGTGGTCGAGGCGGGCACGCCGGGGTACAGGGTCGGCAAGCACGAAGACAAGATGGGGATCCGCTGCGTACCCGTGAACGAGATTCACCTCGAGAACTGCCGCGTGTCGAAGGACCAGATGCTCGGCGCCGAGGGTCAGGGGTTCCGCCACGCGATGATGACCCTCGATCTCGCCCGTCCCGGGGTGGCGGCCCAGGCGCTGGGGCTCGCCCAGGGGGCTTTCGAACTGGCGGTCGAGTACACGGGGAAACGGAAGCAGTTCGGCCAGTCGATCAACGCGTTCCAGGGCATCCAGTGGATGCTCGCGGACATGGGCACGCAGCTCGAAGCCGCCCGAACGCTCGTTCACACGGCGGCGCGGGCGGCCGATGCCAAGGCGAAGAACATCTCGAAGCTCTCGGCGATGTGCAAGCTCTTCGCGACCGACGTTGCGATGATGGTGACCACAAACGCGGTCCAACTGTTCGGCGGGTACGGTTACTGCAAGGACTACCCGATCGAGAAGTACATGCGCGACGCGAAGATCACACAAATCTACGAGGGGACGAACCAGATCCAGCGCCTGGTCATCGCGCGGAGCATCCTGCGCGAGGCCGCGAGCGGCCAAGATTGAACCCCGACGTGACGCGTGGTGCCATTCCGGCGCCCCGATGGTCATCCCACGTCAGCCTGACGTCCGTGAAACGGCCTCCCGAGCGTCGTTTCGCCGAGGCGTTTCGGGAAAGTCACGAAAAGCGGGGCGATTCTCTCCGTAGCGCCGATTGGCATCCCGGTTGCTTTACATACTTCGTGTCACATGACCTCCTCCTGGTCAGTGTTAGACCTCTTCCGGGCCTGATGGAAACGCCCCCCCCGCAGGCCCGGGAGAGGTCAAGTTTTTACTAGACCCACCTCGACATGCCGGTTGTTCCATCCCAGCCAAGTGGCGTGTTGCGCGACCAAGCCCTCCACCTGGTGCTGTCCACCCACGGGTCGGCGATCGTCGTCGTCACACAAGGTGACACGAGCATGGTCCCGCACCTGCGAGGCGGGGACGCGGTCCTCGCGGTTCCTTTGGCGACGGCACCGGGGCGGGGTGATCTTCTCCTCTACCGGCAGAGCGATTACTGGGTCGTTCATCGTTGCCTGGGACGAGCGGTCTCGCGCGACGGGCGGGCCGGCCTGCGCACGCGCGGCGACGGAAGCAACACCCTGGATCCGCTTCTCGCCCACGGGGATGTCCTCGCGCGTGTCACGGCGTTACGGCGCCGCGGGGTCTGGCGTTCGCTCGAGCCCCGTCCGGCGCGAACGTACGCGCAGTTCCTGGCGTGGCACGACCTGTTCTGGGCGGCGGCCGGCGTCGCCGCGCGGAAAGCCGGGCTGGGCCGCCTGGTTGCGAAGATCGATCTTCTCGTGCTTCGCCTGTCGGTGCCTCTCGCGTTTCCCCTTTTTCATCGACGGATCGTCCGTCCGGCCGTCTTCGGGCCGGATGAGGCCGTCTGATAGAGTAAGTTCACATGATTAGCGCCCTGTTGACGAAGATCGTCGGTTCCAGAAACGAGCGGACGTTGAAGCGGCTTCGGCCGATCGTGGAGACGATCAACGCGTTCGAGCCGCAGGTCGCGGCGCTCTCCGACGAGGCTCTCCGCGCCAAAAAAGAAGAGTTCCTCGGCCGGCTCGAGCAGGGGGCCACACTCGACGACATTCTCCCCGAGGCGTTTGCGGTTGTCCGCGAGGCCGGCAAGCGCGTTTTGGGGATGCGGCATTTCGACGTCCAGCTCATCGGAGGGATGGTTCTGCACGAGGGGAAGATCGCCGAGATGCGCACCGGCGAAGGCAAGACCCTCGTTTCGACCCTCCCGGCGTATCTGAACGCCCTGTCCGGAAGGGGCGTCCACGTCGTGACCGTCAACGACTACTTGGCCCGGCGCGACTCCGAGTGGATGGGACGGCTCCACCGTTTTCTCGGAATGACGGTCGGCTGCATTCAGCACGACATGTCCGATCAGGAACGGCAAGAGGCCTACGGCGCCGACATCACCTACGGGACGAACAACGAGTTCGGTTTCGATTACCTGCGAGACAACATGAAGTTCTCGCTGGCGGCGATGGTTCAGCGCGGTCACAACTTCGCGGTCGTCGACGAGGTGGACTCGATCCTGATCGACGAGGCGCGGACGCCGCTGATCATCTCCGGTCCGGCGGAGGAGTCGAACGACCTCTACGCCCGCGTCGACAAGATCATCCCGAAACTCGAAAAGGGAGCCGTCATCCAGGGCGGGAAAGACTACGAGCACGACGATGTCGGCGACTACGTCGTCGACGAGAAGGCGCGGACGGTCTCCTTGACGGATCGCGGCGTCGAACATTGCCAGAGTTTGCTCGGAATCGACAATCTGTACGACCCCGCCCACATGGAGACGCTTCACCACGTCAACCAGGCGCTGAAGGCGCGCGTGCTGTTCAAGCGCGACGTGGATTACATGATCAAAGACGGCCAGGTCGTCATCGTCGACGAGTTCACCGGCCGCCTGATGCCCGGCCGGCGCTGGAGCGACGGCCTCCACCAGGCCGTCGAGGCGAAAGAGGGCGTCAAGATCGAGCGCGAGAACCAGACGCTCGCGACGATCACTTTCCAGAACTACTTCCGCATGTACGGCAGGCTCTCGGGTATGACCGGCACAGCCGACACCGAAGCGGTCGAGTTCGACAAGATCTACGGGCTCGAGGTCGTGGTCGTCCCCACGAATCGTCCGATGGTGCGGATCGACAACCAGGACGTCGTCTACCGGACCGAGGAAGAGAAGTGGCACGGCGTCGTCGAGGAAATCGCCGACTGCCAGAAGCGCCTTCAGCCTGCGCTCGTCGGGACGATCTCGATCGAGAAGTCAGAAACGCTCTCGACCCTCCTGAAGCGCAAGGGCATCAAGCACGTCGTTCTGAACGCCAAGTACCATGAGATGGAGGCCGAGTTCGTCGCGCAGGCGGGCCGCGTGGGCGCGGTCACAATTGCGACCAACATGGCCGGCCGCGGCACCGATATTCTTCTCGGCGGGAACCCGGAGTTCCTCGCGAGGCAGCAGCTCAGCCTGCGCGGGATGAAACCCTCGGAGACGCCGATCGAGGAGTGGACCACGGCCTACGAAGCCGCCGTCGTCGAGATGCGTGCGCAGTGCCGGAAGGAGCACGACGAAGTCACCGGAGTCGGCGGCCTTCACATTCTGGGAACGGAGAGGCACGAGTCGCGGCGTATCGACAACCAGTTGCGCGGTCGCGCCGGTCGCCAGGGCGACCCGGGATCATCGCGGTTTTTCCTCTGTCTCGACGACGACCTCATGCGGATTTTCGGCGGCGATCGTTTGAAGAATGCGATGCAGAAGCTCGGCATGGAGGAAAACGTGCCGATCGAGTCCGGCATGGTCTCTCGGGCGATCGAGCGTGCGCAAAAGCAGGTCGAGCAGCGCAACTACGAGACCCGGAAACACCTCCTGGAGTACGACGACGTCAACAACAAGCAGCGCCAGGAAATCTACGGATTGCGCCTCGAACTCCTCGAGGGCAAGAACCAGAAGGAATACATGATCGACAAGGCCCGCGAGATCTTCGCGGTCCTGATGGACGATTACATCGGCAGCAAGAAAGACGTCAAGGAATGGGAGATCGATCCCTTCCGACAGCAGCTTCAGTACTTCTTCGGCTACGACCCCGAGAAGAACGGCATCCAGATCCAGGCGTTGAGCGTCGAGGATGTCAACGAGACGATCTGGGCGCGTCTCGAGGAGAAGTACGACGAGAAGGAAAAAAAGGTCGGCGCGGACCTGATGCGCCAATACGAGCGGCACATCCTCCTTCAGATCATCGATCACGCCTGGAAGGACCACCTTCTCGCGATGGACCATCTGAAAGACGGGATCGGTCTCCGCGCGTACGGTCAGAAGGACCCTCTAGTCGAATACAAGCGCGAGTCGTTCGATATGTTCGGCATGATGCGCGAGCAAATCGAAAACGACGCGGTCCGCTTCTTGTTCCTCCTGGATCCCATGACCGACGAAGACCGCCAGCGCGAGGAAGACAAGCGTCGGCGCGAGCAAGAGCAGGTGTTTCGCGCCGCCTCGCAGTCGGCGGCGGGTGTGACCGCGCGTGGGGGGGTCGCCACGGTGGCCCGGAAGGTGCCCAAAGTGGGACGGAACGACATCTGCCCGTGCGGTTCCGGAAAGAAGTACAAGAAATGCCACGGGGAGAACGAAGCCTGAGCGGCGTGCGTACTCCAGCGTGAGGCCACCGCGGCCGGGAAGGGGACGTGATGACGGTGCCGGTGTCCGAGAAGAACTTCCTCGAAAAGATTGCGAGCTACATTCCGGGCGTCGCCGGTTACCGAGAGCGCGAGGGGCGGCGTGAGACCGACCGCCGCATTCGGGAGTTCCTCGCGGGGCGGCTCGACGAGGGGCGGGCGGGCTTGACGGCCTTAAGAAACACGGCGACCGATGCCGGACAGCTCAACACGCTCGACGCGATCGGGCGCCTCGACCGCATCCTCCAGAAGTCAACGTCGTCGCTTCGTTACGCGGACTACGGATTCAGCGGGGTGTTCGATCAACTAAAGATCCGAGAGGCCGAACTCGATCAAATCTGCGACTACGATGCCGCCCTCGTGACGGACGTCGTCGCTTTGTCCGACGCCCTTCGCTCGATCTCGGAGGCGGCCCCGGGCGGTTCCACGCTCGTTGCTCTTACGAATACCGCGGAGCAACTCGACCTCAGGATCGCGCGCCGACGCGAGATCCTTGAAAAGCCCACGACCTAAATCGACCCTCGGGAGGACGACCCATGGCCATCGAAGTCATCGAGTGGAAGGACGATTCCGGACGAGAAATGGTGTGGCGTTTTTCCGCCGGCGGAGAGATCAAGCTCGGCGCGCAACTCGTCGTTTCCGAGAATCAGTGGGCGGTGTTCTTTCGCGACGGCAAGGCACTGGATACGTTCGCCGCGGGACGCCACACCCTCACGACGGGGAACATCCCGCTCCTCACACGCCTCATCGGTCTCCCGTTCGGCGGGAGCTCGCCGTTCCGCGCCGATGTCTACTACGTCGCGAAGAAGGTCTTCACGGGGATGAAGTGGGGAACGCGCGAACCCGTCGTGTTCCGGGATGCCGAACTGGCGATGGTTCGCCTTCGCGCCAACGGCAACTTCGCGGTCCGCGTCACCGAGCCGCAACTTTTCGTGAATCAGATCGTCGGCAGCCAGGGGCGATACACGACCGACGCCATTGAGGGTTATCTCAGGGATGTGATCGTCGCCCGGCTCAACGACGTGCTCGGCACGACGCTCAAGACGATCTTCGATCTGCCGCAGCACTATGACGAGATGGCAGAGGCTCTGAAAGGCCGCGTCGCCGGGGATTTCTCCAAGTACGGTCTCGAGATGACCGATTTCTTCGTGGGAGCGATCACCCCGCCGGAAGAGGTCCAGAAAGTCATC
Organism: Acidobacteriota bacterium; assembly: GCA_032124015.1. Classification (GTDB taxonomy): domain Bacteria; phylum Acidobacteriota; class Polarisedimenticolia; order Polarisedimenticolales; family DASRJG01; genus DASRJG01. The sequence continues at coordinate 48,696 of JAQBEH010000124.1, read as the reverse complement.
GACGAGCGCAGCGGAATGGCGGCCGTTGGCGATCAGAACACGTATCTCAAGTTCAAGGCTGCGCAGGCCATGGGGGATGCGGCGAAAAATCCCTCGGGCGACGGCGGTGCCTCCGCCGGAATCGGCCTCGGCGTGGGCGCGGGTATCGGCATGACCGTCGCCGGGATGATCAAGGATTCGATGGCGCCCGCTTCGGGAGGGGCGGCGGCAGGCGGGACCGGCACGTTTTGCACGAACTGTGGCGGCAAGGTTCCGGAAGGCGCCAAATTCTGCCCCGGTTGCGGGGCGAAGCGAGCCTGATCGCCTCCGCGTTTTGGCGCCCTGCTAGAATGGCCCGGGAACGCGGAGGTTCGATGCTGGAATTCCCGGTCCCCGAGGCCCTCACCTTTGACGATGTCCTGCTCGTTCCAGCGCACTCGCGCATTCTCCCGGCCCACGTCGATACCAAGACCCGCCTGACGCGGAAGATCACGCTCAACATTCCTCTCGTCTCCTCGGCGATGGACACCGTCACCGAGTCGCGGCTTGCCGTGGCGCTCGCGCAAGAAGGCGGGATCGGGATCATCCACAAGAACCTACCCATCGCCGAACAGGCCGGCGAGATCGACAAGGTCAAGCGCTCCGAGTCCGGGATGATCGTGGACCCGGTCACGATGACACCGGATCAGAAGGTCTACGAGGCCCTAGAGGCGATGAACCGGTATCGGATTTCGGGGCTACCTGTCGTCGACAAGGCGGGCAAACTCGTCGGCATCCTGACCAACCGCGACCTCCGTTTTTGCACCCAAGAAGATCTCCCGATTCGCGAGCTGATGACTTCCGAGAACCTGGTCACGGTGCCGAAGGGGACGACGCTCGAGCAGGCGAAGGAACTGTTGCACAAGCACCGTATCGAGAAGCTCCCCGTCGTCGACGCCCAGTTCCGCGTGGTCGGACTCATCACGGTCAAAGACATCCAAAAGCAGATCAAATACCCGTTCGCCTGCAAGGACGAGCTGGGACGCCTCCGTGTCGGTGCCGCGCTCGGCATCGCGAAGGACACGCTCGAAAGGGCGGCGGCTCTCGTGGACGCGCGTGTCGACCTCCTGGTCGTCGACACCGCGCACGGACACAGCGAAGGCGTGCTCCAGATCATCGGCGCGCTGCGCGAGAAGTACCCCGATCTCCAGCTTGTCGGGGGCAACGTCGCGACCGAGGCGGGGGCGAAGGCCCTCATCGAGCGCGGTGTCGATGCCGTGAAGGTCGGTGTCGGCCCCGGCAGCATCTGCACCACGCGAATCGTCACGGGGGCGGGGGTGCCGCAAATTACCGCGATCGGGGCGGCCGCTCCGCTGTGCGATGCCGCCGGCGTGCCCTTGATCGCCGACGGTGGGATCAAGTTCTCGGGGGACGTCGTCAAAGCCCTGGCCGCGGGAGCCAACGCGGTGATGATCGGAAGCCTCTTTGCCGGAACCGAGGAGTCGCCCGGCGAGACTGTTCTTTATCAAGGTCGGACGTTCAAGGAATACCGTGGGATGGGAAGTCTGGGCGCGATGAAACGCGGCTCGTCGGACCGGTATTTCCAAGACGAATTCGACGAACGGAAGCTCGTCCCCGAGGGCATCGAGGGGCGCGTGCCCTACAAGGGGCCCCTGTCCGCCCTCATCGGCCAGTTGGTCGGCGGCCTGCGTGCGGGAATGGGGTATACCGGGTGCCGCGATGTCGAGTCCCTGCGGCGCGACGCCCGGTTCGTTCGAATTACGGCGGCGGGACTGCGCGAGTCTCATGCGCACGACGTGATCATCACGAAAGAAGCCCCGAACTACCGACTGGACTGAAGCGCTCGCCGACCACGTTTGGGGCTAGGCGTCTCCGCGCGGCTTGGCCGGAGTCGCCGACTCCGCGAGAATCTCGATTCGCCGCGAGCCCTCCCCGACGTCGTGAAATCGGATGGTCGTTGCCCCGCGTCGGAGAAACGGCGGTAGCTTCTCACCCCACTCGACGAGAACCACTCCTCCCGCTGAAAGAATGTCCTCGATGCCGAGCGCCCCGACCTCCTCCTCCGGGGTGTCGAGCCGATACAAATCGAGGTGGAAGAGGGGAACGCGCCCGCCCTTGTACTCGTGTACGAGGGTGTACGAGGGGGAGGAAACCTCCTCCGGGAGAATGCCCAGCGCCGAGGCGACCCCGCGAACAAACACCGTCTTTCCGTATCCGAGGTCGCCTTGGAGCAGAAGAAGTTCCCCGCCTTTGAGCGCACGGCCGAGCCCGCGGCCGAGGTCGACCGTTTCCTCTTCACTCAACGAAAAGACCGTCCGCGGGCCAGGGGAGGCCGCCGCACCCGGCGTTGCCGCACTGTTGGCCTTGACCTTTATGCCCCGTGTGTCCACCGTCGCGCCCCTCCCCGAAGCTCCACCAACGCCCGCCACGCGTCAGGCAGCGCATCGATCAGGTCGCCGGCGATCAGGCCGTCTTCCCCGGAGCGCGCCGCCACGAGGTCCCCCGCGGCACCATGAACGTACGTCCCCAAACGCGCCGCGTCGAACCCCGAAAGTCCCCTCGCCAGAAGCGCCCCCACGATTCCGGTCAAGGCGTCGCCCATCCCGCCGCTCGCCATCCCGGCGTTGCCGCTGGCGTTGAACGATGCGTGGCCGTCGGTTTGGGCGACGACGCTGTATCGCCCCTTGAGCACGACGACCGACGCGGTTTCTCGCGCCAAGCTCCGTGCGCTATGCAGGCGGTCGGATTGGACGGCGGCAACGCTCGTCCCGAGAAGGCGAGCGGCTTCGCCGGGGTGCGGGGTGAGCACCAACGGTTGGTGTCCTGCGCGCAGGCCGACATGGGGACGCCGATCGGCGCCAAACGCGTTGAGACCGTCGGCATCCAGCACCGCGGGGACGGCTCGCCTCCCGAGCACCGCGATCACAACAGCCCGCGTTCCGCTCTCGGTCCCCAGCCCAGGGCCGAGCGCCAGCGCGTCGCGCGTTGCGAGCAGATCGAGCGCGGTGACCGCGGCGGCGAGGCCCAGCCCGCCGGTTCGGGTCTCCACGAGGGGCTCCGTCATGATCTCGGATTGCGCGGCGGCGACGATCGGCTGGATGCCGCGGGGCGTTGCAACGGTGACGAGGCCGACCCCGGACCGGAGCGCGGCGCGCGCGAGGATCACGGCGGCGCCGGACTTCCCGCGCGACCCCGCCACAGCGAGCAGGTGCCCCATCGTCCCCTTGTGCGCGTCGCGTGGGCGGAGCGGCATGAGGCGCGTCGCGGCGTCGGCGTCGAGCCAATCGAGGTCGGCGCCCTCCGTGGCGACCGCCTCTTCGGGAATGCCGATGTCGAGGACGCGCCAAGGTCCCGCGTGAGACGCGGCCGGCTCCAGAACGAGGCAGGGCTTGGGGCGGCAGAGAGTCAACGTCCGATGGGCGCGTACGGTGGGACCGGCGAGCCTCCCGGAATCTGCATCGGCCCCCGAGGGTAGATCGATCGCGACGATGGTGGCAGGGGAGGCGTTGATCGTATCGATCGCCCGTGCGATGAGTCCGCGAGCCCCGCCGGTGACACCGGTGCCGAGAAGGGCATCGACCACGATCGTCTCCCGGTCGAGGTCGAGAGGGGTTGGTGGCCAGGCCCCTTCGCCTCCAAACTCCTCGACCCCGAGCCCTTCCTCTCGGGCGCGGGCCAGGCTGGCCGCCGCATCCCCCACGAGGTCGGCGCCTCGTGCCAGCAGGAGGACACGCACCGAAGCGCCCAGACGCCTCAGATACCGGGAGGCGACCAGCCCGTCGCCGCCGTTGTTCCCCTTGCCGCAGAAAACAACGACCTGCCGGGACACCAGGTCCGGAATCTCTTCGGCGAGCGCCTCCGCGACACCGCGTCCGGCCGATTCCATCAGGACGAGACCGGGGATCCCGTGTTCCCCGATCGCCCGGGCATCGACCCGCCTCATTTTTTCGGCCGTCAGGATCTCCATGACGACGGGACGATAGGACGACGGCCGGTCTTCTGCTACCTTCGCGGTCCCATGGCCCTCCGTTTCCTCACGGCTGGCGAGTCACACGGACCCGCGTTGACGACGATCGTCGAGGGGCTCCCCGCAGGTGTGCCGGTCGTCAAAGCGACGATCGACCGCGAATTGAGGCGGCGCATGGGCGGCCACGGCCGCGGCGGTCGCATGAGGATCGAATCCGACGAGGTCGAGATCCTGGGCGGCGTCCGGTTCGGGCTGACGCTCGGTTCGCCGGTCGCGCTGCTGATCCGGAACCGCGACTTTGCCAACTGGAAAGAGGCGATGGACCCCCAGGGTTCGCGCCCGGTCGAAGACGCCGCACGCGCCGTGACGCGACCTCGTCCGGGGCACGCGGATCTCGCCGGCGCCCTGAAGTTCGGGACGCACGATGCGCGCGACATCCTCGAGCGCGCAAGCGCTCGGGAGACGGCCGCGCGAACCGCCGCAGGGGCGCTCGCAAAGTCGTTTCTTTCGGAGCTGGGCGTCGTGGTGACCAGTCGCACGGTCGCGGTGGGCGGGGTCGTGGCCCCGAATGACGAAGGTGACGACATCGAGGCTCTGTTGGCGCTCCCCGACGATGCGCCGATGCGGTCTCCCGGCGCGGCGACCGTTGCCGCGATGATCGCGGCCGTGGATGAGGCCCGGCGTCGCGCGGACTCGGTCGGGGGCAGTTTTGAAGTGATTGCGCGCGGGATGCCCCCGGGGGTCGGGAGCCACGTGCACTGGGACAAGAGACTCGACGCACGGCTCGGTGCGGCGATGCTATCGATCCAGGCGGTGAAGGGAGTGGCGATCGGTGACGGGGTTGACGTTGCCGCGGGCGGTGGCCGTGAGGCCCATGACCCGATCGGTTACGACAAGTCCGCACGGCGGTTCACGCGTCCCACGAACCGCGCCGGCGGCATCGAGGGGGGGATGACCAACGGCGAGGTCGTCCGCCTGCGTGCCTACCTCAAGCCGCTCGCGACGCTCCCCGAGCCGCTTCCGTCGGTTGATCTCGTCACGAAGGAACCGTCGGTGGCCGGCGTCGAGCGTACGGACACGGTGCCTATCGTGGCTGCGGGCGTCGTCGGCGAGGCCATGGCCGCGCTCGTTCTTGCGGACGCGATGCTCGAGAAGTTCGGTGGTGACTCGTTGCGGGAGACGCGGACAAACCTGTACGCCTTCGTCCGGAGTCTTGGCGAGTACTGACAGGTGGGATGGGGGCGAAGAACGGAGCCGCGCGATGTCGACGATTAACCCCCCGGTTCGCCGACACCTCGCGGCCCCAAGAGGTCGCCTGGCCTCCCCCTAGAACCCAGGGACCGGCCACTATGTACGCTCAGTCGGCGCGATCGTAAAGGTCATCAAGAGGACTCACGACAACTTTTCCGGGGCTGAATCGTGGGACTGTGGGTGTAGACTCCGTCGGACGCTGTTCGCTCTCCCCGGTATCGGGATTCCCAGGCACGGGTCGAGATACCAGGGTGGGTACACATTGACCGACCTCCCGGCGCAGTTTGAAGACGGGCCGGAAAGTGGATGTTGGCGGGTTGAGTCGATTGGGGATGACCCTCCGCCGGGGAGAGCGAGCAACGCCCGAAGACGCTTTCATCGAAAACCCCATTCAAGACAGCCGTGCCGAACGCAAGCAGACCCTACCCCGGTGTGCGGACCCATGTCAACAGGAAAATACAAGATGTCGAGTCCCTCCATGAATAGGCCCCCACCTGATGGGGTAACTCGAGTCGAGATCCAAACCTGGGCCGCTGGGGGCCGGGGCCTCGGCCGGGTGGAAGGACGGGTTTGGATGGTCGCGGGAGCGGTCCCCGGCGACGCGGTCAACGCCCGGGTCATGAAAGACCATGGGCGCTTCGTTGAGGCGGTCGCTCACTCGCTTGAGCGGCCATCCCGCTCCCGGCGGGCGACGCCCTGCCTGATTCAGAGCGAGTGCGGCGGCTGCCCGCTGATGGTGGTCGATGAGGCTTCCCAGCGAGGTGCGAAGAGACAATTCCTCGTCGACGCGCTCCAGCGCATCGGCCGTTTGCCCCCGAATCTCCAGGTCGACGAGGTCGTCGCGGCCCCGACCGAACTTGCGTATCGGAACAAGATCGAACTGAGCTTCGGTCGGGACCAGGCCGGTCGCTCCGTCCTGGGATTTTACCGGACGGGCCGGCCGTCCGAACTCGTCGACGTGAAAGACTGCGCCATTGCCGACCACCGGCTTCGGCCCCTCCTCGCGGCGGCGCGAGCGTTCTTCCTGGAAGGACCCGGCGCCTCCGAGCCGGCTCTAAAGGACGCAAGGGAGCCGGTGCGGCTCGTGCTCCGTTGCTCGCACACCGGAAACGAGCGGCTCGTCGCGCTGCGCGGCCTTGCCGGGCCGTTCGCCACGGCCGCGGATTTCGCCCGCGCGGCCGCCGACGCCGATCCGGGGCTCGTCGGGGTCGTGCGCCTTGTCGCCTCCCGCGGGCGCCGCGGCGGCGCGGCGGTCGAGATGATCGCGGGGCGGGACTGGATCGCGGACGAGATGCACGGGCTCGCGTTTCGCGTCCCGGCGGGAACCTTTCTCCAGGTTCACGCCTCAGCGGCAGAGCAACTCGGGGGACACGTGCTCGAAGGTGCGGGCTCGCCGCGCCGCGTCGTCGAGCTGTACGGGGGCATCGGGGCCCTGGGTTTGGCGCTCGCGCGACGCGGTGCGCGAGCGACGATCGTCGATGCGGACGCAGCGGCAATCGCCTGCGGAACCGAAGCGGCGCGTTTGCAAGGCCTCACCTCGGCTGACTTCGTGCACTCCGACGTTTTTGCCTTCTTGCGAATCGGACCCGACGCCATCCCGCCGGACCTCGTGATCGTCGATCCGCCTCGCACCGGGTTGGGACGGGGCGTCGCGGAGCGGCTTGCGGCGCTCCGAGCCGCCAGGATCGCGATGGTCTCCTGCGACCCCGCGACGCTGGCGCGTGATCTCGCGGTCCTGGCGGCGCGCGGCTACGCGATCGAGCGCATCACGCCATTCGACCTCTTCCCACAAACCGCCCATGTCGAGGCCGTGGCCTGGCTCTCCCGCCGTCCCTAGGAAAACGCCGGAAGCCGCCCGCCAGCAACTGCGGCCAAAAGCGTCTCGCACACAAGCGTTTTGTTGAGGTTGAAACGCAGGTCGCCACGTAGGCGATCGGCGAGCGCGACGAGTTCCGTCGCGCGTTCGGCCCCGAGAGCGCGGCCGAGCTTGTCGATGCGGGGCGCCACATCGGCGTGGAGGATCGCCCCGCAACCCGACGCGGCGCGGGCCGCGTCGCGCAGCAACGCTTGGACGAGATCGAGCCCAAGGAGAAGTTCCGTCTCATCCTCTCCGGCGATCTGTTCGGCGTACTCGCCAAGCTCCGAAGCGGCCAGCGAGGACGCGGCGAGCGCTTCGAGCGCGGTCAGGAGCCGGTCGCGGCGGACCGCCAAGGCGGCGAGATCGAGACCGAGGGCTCGTCCGGGACGCCCTTCGGCAAGTGCCGCGCGGGCGCGTGCTTCCTGCGGGCCCATACCCCGCGTGACGAGCCCCGCTGCGAGCTCGTCGGGAGGCATCGCGGCGAAACCGACCTGGAAGCAGCGCGAGCGGACGGTCGGGAGCAACATGTGCGGGCGCGAGGCGACGAGGACGATGATGGTCTGGCTACCCGGCTCCTCGAGTGTCTTGAGCAAGGCGTTTTGCGATTCGGCGTTCATGCGGTCCGCGGGGTCCACGAGGAACACGCGCCGGCGCCCCTCGCGCGGCGCGTACGCCGCGTGATGGTTCAGCTCGCGAATCTGCTGGATGACGATGAACGGACGCAGTTCGCCCCCCTTCATCGTCGGGGCGTCGTCTTCGCCATCGTCGTCCTCGGGGCTTGCGTCGCCCCGCTTGTCCTTCTTGGGAAGACGGGTCACAACGAGGACATCGGGGTGGTTCCCGTGGGCCGCCTTGCGGCAGGCCACGCACGATCCACACCCGGCGCCGTCTTGTCCCGGTTGCGTGCAGACGAGCGAAACGGCGAAGAGTCGGGCGACGAGACCCTTGCCGACGCCCTCCGGCCCGTGGAAGAGAAAAGCGTGGGGGACCCGGTCCGACGCGAGCAGGCGCGCCAGGACGGTACGGGCGCGCTCATGCCCCAAAACGTCCGGGAAGATCACGTTGCGTCCTCGTCGTCCAACGAGGGAAATAGATCCGACAAGAGGTCGGCGACGCGCGCCTCGATTTCTTCCGCCGTCCCTTCCGCGGCGACGATGCGAAAGCGGAACGGCTCGGCCTCGGCGAGGGCGAGGTAGCCCTCGCGCACGCGGCGATGGAAGGCGATCGCCTCCCGCTCGTAACGGCCTTCCGTCGTTTCAAGGCCCAACGCGTCGTTTCTCCGTCGCGCGCGGTCGAGTCCGAGCTCCGCATCCAGGTCGAGCAGGATCGTCCTGTGAGGACGCCTGTCGAGAGGCGGTTTCTGGTGGAGCAGCCGGATGTAGTCGAGGTCTCCTCCGCGGGCGAAACCCTGGTAGGCCAAGGTCGCGTCGAAATAGCGGTCGCACAGGACGTGCATCCCGGAGGCGAGGTGGGGCTCCACGAACTCCCGCAGGTGTTGAGCCCGGTCGGCGACATACAAGCAGAGCTCGGCCAGCGGATCGATCCGCGCGATCTCTCCACCCAGGAGGAGACCGCGGAGGCGCCGTCCCAGGGGTGATCCGCCGGGCTCGCGTGTGACGACGGTCGGTTCGCCGGCCCCGTCGAGCCGCTCGGCTAGGCGGGCGATCTGCGTCGATTTTCCGGAGCCTTCGATCCCTTCGAACGTGACGAAACACCCGTGGCGGCGCTCCGACGCGAGCAAGCGCGGGTCCACGTGCGCCGCCGATTGCAAGCTCGGCTCGATCGGTTCTCCGGCGTGGGACGTACCGGACCCCTCGGGGGTGTCGTCGGGCTCGAGGACTCCGTCGTGAGCGCTCACGGCTTCAACTCAGTATCGCGCCAAAGTGAGTCCGGAGAAGTAGGAGGTCGCGGCGGCCTGGTCCCTGGCGATTTGATCGGCCAGTTCCGCGGGGCCGGCGAACTTCACTTCGTCCCTGAGGCGCGCGAGAAATCGAACCTCGACCCGCTCGCCGTAGAGGTCTTCATCGACGTCGATCAGGTGAGATTCGACGGCCAGCGTGGTGCCGCCAAACGTCGGCCGGACACCGACATTTGTGATCGAAGGGAAACGGGAGCCGAACGCCATCGTCTCGGTGACGTAGACGCCGCGGCGGGGGATGGTCTCGTTGTCGACCGCAACGTTGGCCGTGGGGAAATCGAGCAGCCGACCTCGTCCTTCTCCGCGCACGACCTCGCCGGTCACTGCGAACGGACGGCCCAAGAGCGCTCGGGCTCTGGTGACGTCTCCCTCTTCGATCGCGGTACGGATGGCCGAGGAGGAAACTGTTTCCCCGTCGACGGTGACCGGGGGAACGGCAACGACGGAGAAGGAGAGTTCGGCCCCGATCGTCCGGAGGAGCCGGATATCGCCCCCCCGAGTTCGCCCGAAGCGGAAGTTGCTTCCCACGTGAACCGTGGCGAATCGAAGGCGCGCCGAAAGATAACTCCCAAAGAACTCCTCGCCCGTGAGCGCGGCCAACACGCGGTCGAACGGAAGCATCAGAATCCCATCGAGCCCCGTGGCCTCGAGGGTCTCCAGTTTCTGGCGCCGGGTTTGGAGGAGCTTTGGCCCACGCGACGGAGCGACCACCGCGAGTGGATGCGGGTCGAAGGTGATCAGCAGGGACGGCGCCGAACGCTTCTTCGCCGCGCTTATCACGCTCGCCAGGATCGCCTGATGCCCCAAATGGACGCCGTCGAAATTCCCGATCGTCGCGCAGATCGGCTCGCGTCCCGTGGGGAAGGCGTCGAGAGCATTCCAGACGTTCATGCCAGGCCCAGCCATACGGGGCGCCAGAGTACGAGCCCGTGGAGAATCAGGTTCGCGTAAAGCCCAACCATGAGGTCATCAGCCATGATACCCGACCCGCCGGGGAGATCTTCGAGACGCCGTGCCGGCCAGGGTTTGAAAACGTCGAGGACACGAAACACGAAAAACGCGATGACGAGGATCGGCACCGTCATCGGAAGGAACAAGAGCGCGACCATCTGGCCGGCGATCTCGTCCACGACGACGCGGCCCGGATCTTTCTCGCCGAGCAACACTTCGGCCCGGCTGGCCGCCCACACTCCGGCGACCGCGAAAAACAACGCCCCCCCGAGAACGGCCCAGCCACCCGCCCATCGATCGAGTCCGAACGCGAACGCCAGGCCGGGAAGGGACCCCCACGTCCCGGGCGCGATCGGCCCATACCCAGTCCCGAAACCCGTCGCGAGGATCATCGCAACGCGGTCGGCGGGCGACGCGGCCGAGGTGGAGCTAGGCCGCACCGAGGATCCGTCCCACGAGGTCGTACCCCGCGGTTTCCGTCAGCAGGACGCGGGCGAAGGTCCCGGGGTCCGCCTGGCCGTCGTTCAACAGAATTTGACCATCGACGTCCGGCGCCTGCGTCGACGCGCGGCCTACGAGCAGGTGCTCCGTTTCGGGATGAGCCCCCTCGACGAGCACTTCGACGGTCTCGCCGAGGCGCGCCTCGTTTTTTTCGAAGGCGATCCGCTGCTGGACCTCCATGAGCCGGTCGCGCCGTTCTCTTTTCAAACGATCGGGAACGTCATCGGTGAGGCTGTGCGCGGACGTTTTGTCCTCGTGCGAATAGGTGAACACGCCGAGATGATCGAACCGAGCCGCTTCGACGAACGCGACGAGGTCTTCGAATTCCCGCTCGGTTTCGCCGGGAAACCCCACGATGAACGTGCTGCGCAGGGCGGCGTCCGGCATCGCGCTCCGGAACCGGCCAAGAAGCTCCAGGTGACTTTCGCCGGAACCTCCGCGGCGCATGCGCTTCAACATTTCAGGATGGGCGTGCTGGAGGGGCATATCGACGTACTTCACCACGCGAGGGTTGACGGCCATCGCTTCGATGAGCCGGTCGGTGACCGTGTTCGGGTAGAGATAATGAACGCGTATCCAGCGCAAGCCGGTGACCGAGTCGAGACGCGTCAAGAGACCCGCCAGGCCCGCGGTGTCGCCGCGGTCGCGCCCGAAGTGACTCGAATCCTGCGCGATGAGGTTGATCTCTTTCACGCCGCGGCGCGCCAGCGCTTCGGCCTCGGCGATCACGTCGTCCGCGGGACGCGATCGGAACGCGCCGCGAAAATTAGGGATGGCGCAGAACGAACAGGTGTGGTCGCACCCCTCGGCGATCTTGACAAAGGCGGTCCACGGAGGCGTCGCCAGCTTGCGTGGGGTGTTCGCGTCGTACAGATAACGTGACAGCGGGTTGCCCGCTTGCGAGGCCCCGCTTTTCGCAGGAACGAAAATCGGCAGATCGCTGCGCGGCGCGGCGCCCACCCTCTTGCGCGTGGCCTGCGTCGCCTCGACGATCGCGTCCAGTTCGTCCAACCCGACGAACGCGTCGACGTCGCCTTCGAGCTCTCGCGTCAGTTCGTCGCGGTAGCGTTGCACCATGCACCCGGCGACGACCAGTCGCTTCAGGCGCCCGGTCTTCTTGAGGCCCGCCGCATCCAGGATCGCCCGCACGGACTCCTCGCGCGCCGCGTCGATGAACCCGCACGTGTTGACGATGAGCACGTCGGCCTCGGCGGCGTCCTGAACGAACACGCACCCGGCGCGGTCGAGATGTCCGAGCATGACCTCCGTGTCCACGAGGTTCTTGGAGCATCCGAGGCTGATGACGCCGACTTTGGTGTTGCTCACGGGTAAAGGCGGTTGATCTGGCGCGGGTAGGGGACCGCCTCCCGAAGGTGCGGCAGCCCTGTAATCCATGTGACGCAGCGCTCGATACCCATGCCGAACCCCGCGTGCGGCACGGTGCCGTACTTCCGGATGTCCAGATACCACTGGAACGCGGACACCGGAAGGCCGTGTTCTTCGATTCGCTTCAAGAGCAGGTCATGGTCGTGGATACGCTGGGAGCCGCCGATAATCTCGCCATACCCCTCGGGCGCCAGCACATCGACGCAGAGGGCCTTGCCGGGATCATTCGGATCGGGCTGCATGTAGAACGCCTTGATGTCCGCAGGCCAATGCGTGATCATCACGGGGCGGTCGAACTCCTGGGTCAGCAGGGTCTCGTCGTAGCTTCCGAAGTCGCTCCCGTGAGTGAATGCGGGAGCTCCCGCCTGCGTCATCTTGGCCTGCGCTTCGGCGGTCGACAGAATTTTCGACGCGTCGTCGTAGGTGATCCTCGGGAATGGCGCTACGACCTTTTCGAGCTGCGTTGTGTCGCGTTCCAGGACCTTGAGGCTCTCCTTGCAGCGATCGAGCGCCCGGCCGACGACATACGTGACGAACTCCTCGGCCAGCTCCAGCAACCCGGGGAGTTCGAGGAATGCGACCTCGGGTTCGATCATCCAGAACTCGGTGAGGTGGCGGCGCGTCTTAGATTTCTCGGCGCGAAACGTCGGCCCGAAACAGTAGACGCGACCGAAGGCCATGCACGCGGGCTCGAGGTAGAGCTGTCCGGACTGCGTGAGATACGCCTTGTCGTCGAAATACGGCGTCTCGAAGAGGGTCGACGTTCCTTCACACGCGTTGGGGGTCAGGATCGGCGAGTCGATCAGTACGAAGTCGCGCTGGTAGAAAAAATCTCGGCACGACTGCACGACCTCGTTCCTCACGGACAGCGCGGCGTGCGGCGTGCGTGAGCGCAGATAGAGGTGCCGGTTGTCGAAAAGAAACTCGACGCCGTGGTCTTTCGGTTGGATCGGATACTCCGCGGCCAGGTGAATGACGGTGAAATCGGTCACGCCGAGTTCGAATCCGCCCGGGGCGCGGTCGTCCTTGCGGACCGTCCCGCGGATGGCGACCGACGATTCGGCGGTCACCCTGTCCATCGCGTCGAAGGCCTCGGGCGGGACATCCTTGGCGCCTGCTACGCACTGCAGGACGCCCGTCCCGTCGCGCAGGACCAGAAAGCGGATCTTTCCCGAGGAACGCTTCTGGTACACCCATCCCTTGAGCAGGACGGATTCCCCAACGTGTTCGCCGAGTTCGCCGACGTAGACCCAGTCCCGTGTCACCCTGGACCTACTTCTCCGCCTCGTGTTGCCGGTGGCGGGCGTATTCGGCGACGATTTTTTCCTGCACCTGCGCCGGGAGCTCGTCGTAGTGGTCGAATTCCATGTGGTAGGTGCCACGGTCCGACGTGATCGATTTCAAAGTCGATGCGTACGTGAGCAGCTCGGAGAGCGGCACGATAGCCTTGATGACCTGGGAGTTTCCCTGGGTTTCCATGCCCTGGGGCCGGCCGCGCCGCGACGAGAGGTCGCCCATGATCTCGCCCATGTACTCCTGGGGGGCCGTGATCTCGACCGCGTAGATCGGTTCGAGGACCGTCGGGCGCGCCTGCTCCATGGCCGCCTTGAACGCCAGCGATCCTGCGATCTTGAAAGCCATTTCCGATGAATCGACGTCGTGATAGGAGCCGTCGGTCAGCGTGACTCTGAAATCCACGACCGGGTTTCCGGAGAGCCAGCCTCGCTCGGCGGATTCCCGGATACCCTTCTCGACGGCCGGGCGGTAGTTCTGAGGAATCGACCCGCCGAAGATCTTGTCGACGAACTCAAACCCGCCGCCGCGCGGCAGCGGCTCCAATTCGATCCAGCAATCGCCGAACTGTCCGCGCCCTCCGGTCTGCTTTTTGTGACGCCCCTGGACGGCCGTAACTTTCCGCTTGATCGTCTCGAGATAGGGGACTTTGGGCTGTTTCAGGATGGCTTCGACGCCGAACTTCCTCTTCATTTTCGCGATCGCGACTTCGACGTGAACCTGCCCGTTACCGCTGACGAGCAATTCGTGCGTTCGGGGGTCGCGGTTGACCCGAAGCACCGGATCCTCTTCCATGAGGCGCGCGAGCGCGGTCGAGATCTTGTCCTCGTCGCCCTTCGTCTTCGGCTCGATCGCGAACGAAATTGCCGGCTCGGGAAAGGTGATCGGCGCGTATTGGATGGGGTGCGCCGGGTCTGCCAACGTATCGGACGTTCTCGTTTCCTTGAGCTTGGCGACGACGCCGAGATCTCCGGCGTGGAGTTCGGGAACGGGAATGAGCTGCTTGCCTTGGAGCAGGCTCACCGTTCCAAGCCTCTCCGAGATTTCCCGGCCGACGTTTTGCAGGGTCGTGTCCCCGCGGAGGGTTCCGGAAATGACGCGGAAGATCGAAAGGCGACCCGCGTAGGGGTCCGCGATCGTCTTGAAAACGAATGCGGACGCCGGAGCGTCGACGGCGGGGCGGCGGGAGGCATCGGTGTTGCTGCCGGGCACGACCCCGGCGCGCGGCCCATGTTCGGCCGAAGACGGCATCAGATCGACCGCGGCGTCCAGGATGCTGCGCATGCCGATCGCTTTGGTCGCGGAGGCGAGCACGACGGGGAAGATCTTCCTTTCGAGAAACGCCTTGTGCAGGCCCGCCACCATCTTGTCGTGGGGGATCTCGCCGCTCGCGAAGAAGATTTCCATCAGCGCGTCGTCGCTCTCGGCGACCATCTCGACCAGCTTGGCGTGGTACTCCTTCGCCATGTCGAGAAGGTCGGCGGGGACGTCTCCCGTTTCGATCTGGCCGGAGGCGTCTTTCGCGTAGCGGTGGGCCTTCATCGTGATCAGGTCGACGACCCCCTCGAAGCCGCCCTCCGCGCCGATGGGGATCTGAATCGGAACCGCGCGCCGGTCGAACCGTTCGAGGATCGACTGCATCGTCCGCTCGAATGACGCGTTCTCACGATCGAGTTTGTTGATGACGAACACGCGCGGGACCTGGTATTCCTGGCAATAAGAGAAGACGCGCTCCGAGATGACCTGGACCCCGGCAACCGCCTCGACGAGGAGCAGCGCCGCGTCGGCGACCGCCAGCCCGGCCTTGGCGTCAGCCACGAAGGCCGCGTAACCCGGCGTGTCGATGAGGTTGATCTTGGTGCCGCGCCATTCCAGGTGCGCGAGCGAGGTCTGCAGCGAAATCTTGCGGTCGATCTCCTCGTCGTCGAAGTCCGTGGTCGCGGTGCCGTCTTCAACACGCCCAAGGCGGTTGACCGCCCCCGCCACGAACAACAAGGCGGACGCGAGAGAGGTTTTCCCGCAGTCGCCATGTCCGATGAGAGCGACGTTTCGAATGTCCGGCGCGTCGTAGACCTTCATGCACAACCCCCGAAACGAAAGGGGGCAGGATAGCACGCTGAGCCGAAAATGAGCTGATTCCGGCCCCGTTCCCACGCTTTCCTTGACCCGTCCCCTTGGAGGGACTACGTTTCCGATCGGTCCGACATCGTCAGCGGGGGAACCTCGTCGTGATTGCCAATTGTCCGGGCTGCGGAACGCACTACAAACACGAGCCGCCCAAGGTAAGGGTCCGCGCCCGTTGCGGCCGGTGCGATGCCTCGCTGGATCTCGGGCGCCTGAGTCCGTACCGCATTGTGTCGGCCGCGGCGCCCACCGCCGAGCAGGCCCGGCGTGCTGCGAGCCACCTTCCGATCGGTCTGGATCACCCGGCGCTCGCAATCACGATCGCCGAAAACGTCGCGCGCAACACCGCGAACGCCGAGGGACCGCCCGTCCCGGTGGTGCTGTCCGTTCAGTCCCCTAAAATCTGGGAGAACGAAGACCCGCTGCCGCAGATTCCCGAGATGACGCTGAGGGGAGCCTACCCGCCATCCGTAAGGCCGGTGCAGGACGACGATGTCCGCCGAGAGGACTCGAACGCTGGCCTCCACGAGGAGGCCCTGACGGACCCGGCACCCGAGGGGTCGTCGCCCGAGGGCGGCGGTGCCGCGACGTTTGCGCTCTGGTTGGTTTCGGGAGCGATCGCAGGCACGGGGGCGAGTTGGACGATGGGCGGCACGACGATCACCGGGATGGCCGCAGGCGCGGCGTTCGGGGCCGTCGCCGGATGGGTGTGGCTGCGATGGACGTCGCAGAGGTAACCGTCGGTCTCGCCCGGCCAGGGCCCGAAGGGGCCGACGCCTGCCCTCGCTGCGCCGAGCCGTGGTGCAAGGGGCCGGTCGTCACGGCGCCGTCGTTCGGCGGGCGAGCCCTGCGCCGCTGCAGCCGGTGCGGCACTCGGGTCGCCGACGGAACCCCCCTGCCACACCTCGTGTTCACCTGTGAGACGTGCGGACTTCCGTTCCTCGCCGACGCGATCCTCCCGCAGGGCGAACAGCTTTGTGCCCCATGCCTTTCGGGGCACGTTCCGCCCGAGCTCCCCGACCAAGGCGTTGCGGCCGCCGCGGAGAACGAAGTCCGCGCCGCGCTCGCAACGCGCTGGCGCTTTGTGACCTCGTCCACCGCGCAGCCGTATCTCGATCGCATCGCGAGGCAGATTTCCTTGTGCGTCGCCGACGCGCCGGCGTCTCCGCGCGTCGTACTCGTCGAGACGCCGGAACATCGCACCTTGGCGCTTCCCTCGGGAACGCTGCTCGTGAGCACCGGACTTCTGGCGTTCCTGGAGGACGAGGCCGAACTCGCCTTCGTCCTCGGCCACGAAATCGCGCACTCCGCCTCGGGCGAGGCGGCCGTCCGGCTCGTCAGGCTGGGTTTCCAAGCCACAGCCAGGGAGTCCGCTGCCTCAGACGGGCTGTGTTGGAGCGATGCCGCCGTCGACCTCGTGCGGCTCGGTTACGGCCGCCGACGCGAGTGCGATGCAGACGCGTGCGCGCTCCGAGCGATGCTGGAGCTCGAGTACGAACCTCAGTCGGTCGGCCGCTATTTGCAGCGGCTCCACGAAGCGATTGCGCGGGGTGACGACGCCGTCGCAGAGACCGAGGTCGCCCACCCGGCCCCGTTCGACCGCCGACGCCGGATCGAGCGAGCGCTCAGCCTGCGCGTGGGGCCGACGACGGATGTGCCCCGGGTCAACCGCGAGGTGTTTCGAAGAGCGCTGACGCCGGCCGATTGGGTTGCCCATCTCGTGAAGACCGAACTCGACGCGCCCCAACCTCTACCGTGGGGCGCGACGGCGCTGCTCGAGAAGAGGCCGGGCGGGTTGAGCGCGCCGATCATCGTCGGAGTCGTCGTTGCGGCCGCGGCCCTAATGGCTTTTCTCACCTGGCTGGTCCGCTGAGGCGCACGTCGTTGGTATCCTTGCGAGGTGCCGCGCGCTGAGTCGAAACCGTCCGCCCTCCTTCATGCCCTCGAGGAGCTGAGCCGCCGGTATGACCGGCGCTTCCTCGACAGCGATCCCGTCGGAATCGTTCGCCGATTCGACGATCCGAAGGATCGGGAGATCGTCGGACTGATCGCCGCAGGACTCGCCTACGGTCGCGTCGCCTCGATTCGAGGAAGCCTTCAGAATCTTCTCGGTCGGCTCGGCCCCCGCCCGAGTCGATTCGTCGCTTCATTCGACCCTGCCCGCGACGCCGCCCTCTTCGACGGGTTTGTCCACCGCTTCACCCGGGGGCGGGACATTGCGTTGCTTCTTCATCTGGTGCGCCAGGTCCGGGAGCGCGCAGGGTCGCTCGAGTCGTTCTTCGTTGAGGGCGACCTCGATCCCAAGACCCCGACCTTGGGACCGGCGCTCGATTCTTTCGGCGCGCGTCTGTTCGCGCTCGACGCGCGTCCATTCGTGCGCGACGGGGTCGTTCCGCGTCGTGACGGCGCGCGCTGGCTCCTGCCGCTCCCGGCCGGCGGCTCGGCGTGCAAGCGGTCGTGTTTGTTCCTGCGCTGGATGGTCAGGCCGGACGACGGGGTCGATTGCGGCGTGTGGCCCCGGGTCTCCCCGTCGCGCCTCGTGCTTCCGCTCGACACGCATCTCCTTCGGGTCGTCCAGGCGCTCGGGTGGACGCGACGGAAGAGCCCCGGCTGGCCGATGGCGCTCGAAGCCACGGCACGATTGCGCGCTCTCGATCCGGCGGATCCCATTCGGTTCGACTTCGCCCTCTCGCGTTTGGGCATCCTCGGGCTCCTGGACGCGCAGGGAGGCCGCCTGACCGCCCGCGTCGTCCGTTCGGCCCTGACGAGTCGATGAACGGACCGCGGCTCGGGGCTCACATGTCGATCGCGGGCGGCCTGCCTCAGGCCATCGTGCGCGCGCGAGCCGTCGAGGCCACCGCACTTCAGGTTTTCGTTAAATCGTCGAACCAGTGGGCTGCGAGACCGTTCGCGCCCGGCGAAGTGGAAGCCTATCGCGAGGCGTCCCGCGACGCCGGACTGGATCGGCACACACTGGCCCACGCGTCGTACCTCATCAATCTCGCATCGCCGGACGACGCGCTGTGGGAAAAATCGATCGCCGCAATTCGCGTCGAGCTCGATCGATGCGATGCGCTCGGCATCCCCTGGCTGGTCGTGCACCCCGGCGCCCACGTCGGGTCCGGCGTCCCGAGCGGAATCGAGCGGGTTGCCGAGGCGCTTCACCGTACGCTGCCTCAAACGGGGCAAGGCGCCGGCGTTCTCCTCGAAACGACGGCGGGTCAAGGCTCGACGCTCGGCGCGCGCTTCGAGGAACTTGGCGAGATCCTGAAGGCAGCCAACCACCCCGAACGCGTCGGGATCTGCTTCGACACCTGTCACGTGCTCGCGGCGGGCTACGAATTCCGATCGGCTCCCGCGTACGCCGAGACGATGACGGCCCTCGATCGGGCCGTGGGCCTCGACCGGCTGCTCGGCGTTCATCTCAACGACTCGAAAGGCGACCTCGGATGCAGGCGGGATCGACACGAGCACATCGGCAAGGGGAAGGTGGGACTCGAAGCCTTTCGGCTGATCCTCGCGGACTCCCGTCTCCGCGACATCCCCATGGTCCTCGAGACGGAGAAAGGTGAGGACCTCGAGGAGGACCGGGTCAACCTCAGCGTGTTGCGATCGGTCCTGCCGCGATGAGGGTCGCGGAGTTCGACTTCGAGCTTCCCCCCGAGCGGATCGCCCAGGAGCCGGCGGCCAGGCGCGACGGGTCGCGCTTGATGGTGCTCGATCGCGCGAGCGGCGCCGTCACGCATCGCCGGTTCACGGACCTACCCGACGAACTCGGCCCGGGGGACCTTCTCGTGCTGAACGACACGAAGGTCCTTCCGGTGCGCCTGCGCGGGACGAAGCCGACGGGGGGCCGGGTCGAGGTCTTGCTCCTCGAACCCGCGGGCGAGGAGAGCGGCGCGCCGGTCTGGCGAGCGCTCGTGTCCGGCTCGAAGTCCATCCGCCCCGGCATCGAGATCGCGGTGGCCCCGGGGTTTGGAGTCGTCCCGCTCGTGCGGGAGGACGATATCTGGCGCGTCAAGCTGGTGATCGCGCCGGGCGACCCCGTGGCCGCTATCGAGTCGGCGGGGGAGATGCCGCTCCCCCCCTACATCCGCCGCGAGGATGGGGACCCGCGGGCCGCTCTCGATCGCAATCGCTATCAGACGGTTTACGCGCGCGTGCCGGGCGCCGTCGCCGCGCCCACCGCGGGGCTTCACTTCACTCCGGAGCTTCTGGCCCGTCTGGCCTCGCGCGGCGTCGAGACCGCGTTCGTCACGCTTCACGTGGGACTCGGGACGTTTTCTCCGTTGCGCGTGACCGAGGTCGCGGCCCACCGGATGCATGACGAGGCGTTCGTGATTCCAGAGGCAACGGCCGACGCGGTCTCGGGGACACGCGCGCGCGGCGGGCGCGTCATCGCGGTCGGCACCACGGTCGCCCGTGCACTGGAAACGCGTGCCGACGATGGCGGCGGGGTCGCGCCCGGGTCCGGGCGATCCGCCCTTTTCGTCTATCCTGGGTTCCGGTTTCGCGTGGTGGATGCCCTCGTGACGAACTTCCATCTGCCCCAATCGACCTTGCTGATGTTGGTCTGCGCGTTCGCGGGTACGGGCGCCGTGCTTGCCGCCTACCGTCTCGCCGTCGACGAGGGCTATCGCTTCTTCTCCTATGGCGACGCGATGTTCGTGAGGACGGCGTGAGCGGTTTTGCGTTCGAACTGACCGGTCGCGATGGGGTTGCCCGCCGAGGACGGATGACGACGGCGCACGGGACCGTCGAGACCCCCGCGTTCATGCCGGTCGGCACCCAGGGTGCGGTGAAAGCGGTGACCTCGGACGAGCTTGTCGCCTGCGGGGCGCAAATCGTCCTCGCCAACACCTACCACCTCCACGTGCGACCCGGTCACGAGCTGATACGGGAACTCGGAGGGCTCCACCGCTTCATGAACTGGGGAGGTCCGATCCTCACGGATTCCGGCGGGTTCCAGGCGTTCTCGATGAAGGGGCGGACGACGCTCGACGATGAGGGAGTGACGTTCCAGTCCCACCTCGACGGATCCCCGCTCCGCCTCACGCCCGAATCGAGCATGGACATCCAGGCCGCCCTCGGCTCGGACGTGGCGATGGTGCTCGACGAGTGCCCGCCGCTTCCCGCGGGTCGCGACGCGGTCGAGGCCGCGGTGGCGCGCACGACCCGTTGGGCGCGGCGCTCTCGCGACGCGTATCGCGGTCCCGGAGTTCCGTTCGGAATCGTGCAGGGCGGCACGGATGAGACGCTCCGCGAGCGGAGCGCCGAAGAAATCGCCGCGCTCGATTTTCCAGGCTATGCCATCGGAGGCGTGTCCGTGGGCGAACCACCGGAGGCCATCGCGAGGGTCGCCCGCTTCACCGCGGCTCGCCTTCCGGAAGCGCGCCCGAGGTATCTGATGGGGGTTGGTCGTCCGGAGGACCTCGTCGAGGCCGTCGCGGGAGGAATCGACCTTTTCGACTGTGTGATGCCCACGCGCAACGCCCGGAACGGCACGCTGTTCACCTCGGAAGGCAAGGTCAATATCAAGCGCGAGCAGTACCGCAGCGACCCGCGCCCGCTCGATCCCGCCTGCGCCTGCGAGACGTGCGCGCATTACTCGCGAGCGTATCTGCGGCACCTGTTCGTTTCGAACGAGATCCTCGCCCCGCGCCTGAACACGATTCACAACCTCGCCTTCTACCTGGGCCTCATGGCGACGATGCGTGAGGCCGTCGCCGCGGGGACCTTCGCGGCGTTTCGGGAGTCGTTCCTTGCCCCCCGGTAGCGATCTCATCTTCGTCGGGGATGTCCACCTGGACCGCGACGACGCCGACCTGCCGGCGTTCCTGAACTACCTGCGCGGCTTGCCACCCGAAGTGGGGCGCGTCGTGCTGATGGGCGACCTTTTCAACTTGTGGATCGGCGCTCCCGAGCTGGAGCAAGAGCACCATCGCGCTGTGATCGCGTGCTTGAGCGATCTACGGTCCCGCGGAACCGAAATTCACTACCTGGAAGGGAACCGCGATTACCGGATCGCCAGAGCCCACGGCGGCGGGGCGTTCGACGTCGTCGGCGACGTGGGGCTCCGCGAAGACTGGGGAGGCCGGAGGATCTGGGCCGCACACGGCGATCAGGTCAACCGGATGGACTTCCAGTACCGCGCCTGGCGACGCGCGTCACGCTCCATAGCGGCGTGGTGGCTCTACTCCGCGATCCCTCGCGCGCGGCGCTTTGCGATCGCCGAATCCGTCGAGAGGAAGATGCGCGCGACCAACGTCGAGATGAAGCGGGAGTTTCCCGAGGCGTTGGTGAAGGACTACGCCTCGCGCCACCTGCAAACCTCGGGCGGTGCGGTGGTCCTGGGCCATTTTCACGTCGAAAGAGAACTGCGCGTGGGCCCTGCGGAAGACGGGCGGGTCTTCGTGCTCCCCGAGTGGAAAGGAAGCCGGCGCCATCTTCGCGTCACGTCGACGGGGACGATGCGATTTGAGGATTCCTGACGGCCGCTCTTGGTCCGGCGCTTATTTCGAGTTCGCCGCCGCGGAGGTACCCGTCGACTCACCGCTTGCGGGATCGGCGATTGCCGCGCGCTCGGTCTCGGCGGCCTGGGCGGCGTCGCTCCGAATCATGGACTTCCGGTCGAGCGGGTGGAAGCGGTCAGCGGCCTCGAGGAGCGATTTGGCTGTGTTGCGCGGGAAGGCGACGACCTCGACCTTTGGGCCCATGGTTTTTACGCGTCGGACGAGCGATGTGAAATCACCGTCGCCCGACACGAGAACGACGACGTCGAGCTTTGGGGCCATGTCGAGGATGTCGAGCGCCATCTCCATGTCCCAGTCACCCTTCATCGATCCGTCGGCGCGGATCTTGAGCGTCTTCCGGCGCACCTCGATGGCTCGCTGTTGGAGCATCGCGATGAAGCCCGACTGGTCGATCTCCTTGGATTCCACGACGTAGGCCGACGCCTGGATGAGCCGCCGATCGAGCACGCACGCCTGGAGCAACGCGTCGAAATCGAGTTTTCCTTTCAACTGCCGCGCCGAGTAGTACATGTTCTGCACGTCGATGAAGATCCCGACGCGCTCGGGCTGCCCCGCCTTGCGTGCGGTCAAGCGGGTCGCCTTGGGTGACGCCTCGAGGGCATTCCTTGCCGCCAGGATGCCGGCCGCTACCTCGTCGAGCCGCCTGACCTGATCTTGCATGTCCTTTTTTCGTTCGCGCCTGAGGGCGGCGACGTCCTTTTGCAACTCCACGAGCCCGTCGATCAGCGGCGTCATCGAGTCTGCGAGCAGGGTCGTGGGCGGTGGAGGGACTTCCGCCATTTTTTCGATCCGATGGGCGAGCCGCCGTTGTTCGGTGGCGAGGCGCTTGACGGAACGGTCCAACTCTTCGAATCCGGGTGGCGGGGAGGGGGCCTTCGCCGAAGCGGGACGATCACCCGCCACGCCGCGGTTGTCTTCCAGCTCCTTCCGAAGTCGCTCGGCAAGCATCCTGGCTTCGGCGAGCTCGCCTTTCCTCTGGAGCAGATCGCGTTTGTTGGCCTTCTCGACGTCTTTCGTTCGGGTGATTTGCCCTTCGAGGTACCGGACCTTTTTTTGGAGCTCCGCGCACTTCTTGCGAAGCCGCTGCGCCTCTTTCGACAACGACTCCTTGACGGAGGGGTGGGTTGCGTCAGCGCTCGTCGGCTCCGGTGCATCGACACGCAACAGCAGGCCGTTCAGGGCCTCCTCGACGAGAGGCTCGGGAGCCGCGGAAGCCGCCACGAAAAGGTAGGCGCCTAGGCGCCCGTTGGCGGCGGCGACGTCGGGGTCGGTGAGCCGGGCGGTGCGCTTTTCGGGCGCGAGCGCCGCCCACTCCTTGGCCACCGCCGCAGATTCCTTCCGGAGCGAACGAATCACGGCGAGACCAGCCGCGTCGTCGCGGCCGGCCTTCTCCACCAGGTCTGCGATGAGCCGCGGTCGCTTTTGGGACTGGGTGCGCATGCCCGGGTAGGCGAGTCCGACGGCGTTGGCCAGGCGGATCACGCGAGCCTGGTCGAGAATGTCGCTCAGGGCGCGGGACATACCCACCGTCCCGAGCCGTGTGAAGACCTCTCGTTCGGTCCGCGCCATCTCGTCCCTTTGCCGACTCCACCCAACGGCTGGTCGGCTGTCAGGCTAAGCTATTGAGAGTAAACTATTTCCGAGACGAGCAGGGGCCGTCGTGGGACGCTGAGTATACCACCGGGAACGGTTTTTCCGGCCGGAAGGCCGGGGCAGGGAGGCCGCGTGATCGTGGGGATTGGCATCGACGTGGTTGAGGTCGCGCGACTGGCCGAAGCGCTGAATCGGCAGGGGGACAGTTTCGTCGAGAGGGTCTTCACCGACCGCGAACGGGCCGCCTGCGATTCGCGGGCGGACCGCGTCCTGGCGCTGGCCGCTCGCTTCGCGGCGAAAGAGGCTTGCCTCAAGGCGCTTGGCACCGGCTGGGCCGAAGGTCTCGGATTCCGCGACGTCGAGATCGTCCGCGAAGGGAATCAGCCGCCGCGCCTCGTTCTGCACGGAGAGGCTGTGCGCCGCGCGCAGGCCCTGGGGATGATTCGATCGCACGTCAGTCTCACTCATCAGCCGGGTCTGGCCGCCGCCGTCGTGATCCTCGAGAGCTAGGCGGAGGCCGCGACCGGGTCCTTCAATTCGATCAAGCCCTTCTCGCGCATTCTCTTGAGCGTGCGCAGTACATCGACCTCGCGTAACGGCGTGATTTGAATGATCGACTTGACGTCCCACGTGCCATCGATCCGGCTGAGGAGGAAGAACTCGGTGGGAGAAAGCTTCTCGGCCGTGAGGGACTCGGCCGTCCGCAGGAGTGTGACGATTTTCGACGGCGGGAGGAAGTGCCTGTAGGCCTTCTCGATGAACGACGCCTCGGCCTCGGCGAGAAGGCGTCGCAGCGATTCGTCCCCGGGTTGCGCTTTGTAGGCGCGGTCGAGGATTTCGAGCGCGGAGTCGAATTCGCCGCGATTGAGCAGCCGTCGCGCGAACTCGAGATCGCCCTCCTCGACCAGGGACGGCTCGGCAGCGGTGACGACCGGCTCGGAGGGGGCGGGCGCTCTTTGAGGAGGTGCGGCGCGCACGGCGACAGGCCTTGGGACGACGGCTTCTTCCACGGGCTTCGGCGTGGGCTCAGGCAGGCCCTGCATTGCGGGCGGCGTCGCGGGCGCGCATAGAGGCTCCGCGGAGCCCGCCCTTACACCCGAAATTTCGGCCACGCCTGCGCGGTGCAACTCGTAGAGGAACTTGGTCACGAGGTACTCGGAACCGTGCGCGTGGAGGAGGATCTCCTCTACGGTGCGCTCCCCGTTGATCGACTCGAAGATCCGCCGCGCCATCCGATTCCGGAAAACCTCCGCGGGGGGCATGCGCGCGGTCCGACACAGCACGATGCCGGGGTCATTGAATACGGTCCGGAAGCGCTGCACCTCATCCCAGCGCTGCGCGCCGCGTAGAAGGATGTCCTCGACGCGCATGTCCACGGCGTAGATGTTGGGGGCCGCCGCCTCGTCATCGGCGAATCGAAACTCCGCGTCGTCCCAGCCGAAGAGCCCGAAGATCGTTTCTTGCGCCTTGTCCTCAAGCAGGAGGCGCAGTTCGTCTTCGGAGAGCGCTCCCGATTCGACGAGGATCTGGCCGAGGTGCTTGTTTTGGGTTTCCTGCAACGCGAGCGCCTTGCGAAGCGTCTCTTCGGTGATCTTGCCGCGCGAGACGAGGAAGTGCCCGAGCATATCGGACGGCTCTTGAGATGCGCAGGCAACGATCCGCCCATCGCGGACGAGAATCCGCTTGACGACCTTGTTCCTCTCGATGGATAGAGTTCCGGTCTTGCCGGCGTTCCCCAGCCATTGGAGGATCTCGGTCAGGGACATCGTGGCCAAACTCCCCTGGACCGGCATGGATCTCCTCACGGGAAAAATCTAGGCAGGATGGGACCGGGAGCAAGGTCTCAAGGGCAGCATTGCGGCGACCTTTTTCGGCACCTAGATTGACTCGGATCATGGAGATCTACCGCATACCTCGCCGCGAAGTGTCGGTCCGCATCCTGGTGGATGACGGACGCACGCTGGACGGGACGCTCTTTACGGCCGAAACCGGGGCCGCCGGGCGTCCCGAGGACCTGCTCCAGCACCTCAACGTGCCGGACGAGGACTTCGTACCCCTGCTTTGCGGCGAGGACAGCTTTCTCCTGAACAAGGCGGGCATTATCTGGATTCAGGTGACGGGCTCCGCGGCCGCGGAAATCGCGGACGACGCCGGATCCGGGCAGAAGATTCCCGTTCGCATATCGCTTGCGGGGGGGATCAGCGTCGTCGGGACACTGGTGGTGGTCATGCCGCTCGAAAGGAGCCGCGTCCTCGACTACCTGAACGCCTCGCGGCGGTTCTTGCCCCTGTTCGGCGAGGGCATCGTCACACTCGTTCAACGTCGCTTCGTGGTGACGGTGAGAAGCGGCGGGGAGGACGGGCGGGTCTAGTCCGCCCGGCGCCCGTCATTCGAAGGCGGCGATCCCCGTGAGTTGCTGGCCCACGATCAGCGTGTGGATGTCGTCGGTCCCTTCGTAGGTGTACACGGCCTCGATGTTGCAGAAGTGACGGCCGGTCTGGTATTCGTCCGAAATTCCGTTGGCTCCGAGAATCTCGCGGGCGAGATGGGTGCATTCGCGAGCCACACGGCATCCGTTCATCTTGGCCATCGAGACTTGCTGCGGCGTGATCTTCCCGGCTTCCTTCAATCGTCCCAGGTGAAGGTTGAGCAGCTGGCTCTTGGTGATCTCCGTCGCCATCCACGCGAGCTTGCGCTGGGTCAACTGAAATCCCGCGATGGGCTTGCCGAAAATGATCCGCTGCTGGGAGTACCTCAGGGCCTCGTCGAAGACGCACTGGGCGAGACCGATGACGCCCCACGCGATCCCGAACCGAGCCTGGGTCAGGCACATGAGGGGGGACTTGAGTCCCTTCGAGCCGGGGAGAATCGCGTCCGCCTTGAGCTCGACATCCTGGAAGATGAGTTCCGAGGTGACCGAGGCCCTGAGCGAGAACTTCCCGGTGTGATCGGGCGCGGTGTAGCCGGGCGCTCCCTTTTCGACGAGGAAGCCGCGGACCCCGTCTTCGGTTTTGGCCCACACGACCGCGACGTCGGCGACGGATCCGTTCGTGATCCAGGCTTTGGCGCCGTTCAAGATCCAGCGGTCGCCCTTCTTGACCGCCCGCGTGGTCATGCCTGCGGGGTCCGAGCCGTGGTCCGGCTCGGTCAGCCCGAAGCAGCCGATGGCCTGGCCCGTCGCGAGCGTGGGGAGCCACCGTTCCTTCTGGTCCTCGCTTCCAAACGCGTGGATCGGATACATCACCAGGCCGCCCTGGACCGAGGCGAACGAACGCAATCCGGAATCACCGCGCTCGAGCTCTTGCATGATCAGGCCGTACGCGACGGGGCCCAATCCGGCGCAACCGTAACCCTGCAGGTTCGCACCTAGAAGCCCCAACGCCCCGATGGCGGGGATGAGGTGGTTCGGAAACGTTCCATCCCGAAAGTGATGCTCGATGACCGGCAGGACTTCGTCGGTCACGAAGGCCCTCACGGTGTCGCGGATCATCTTTTCTTCGTCGCTCAAAAGCGACTCGATGTCGGCGCAATCCAACCCTTGAAACGACGAGCCGAGGCCCATGATCTCTCCCTGGCGCGCTAGCGGTGTTTCCAGGCCGCCGGGCGCTTTTCGACAAAAGAGCGCAGACCTTCGTGCGCATCCTCGGTCGCCATTAAATCGTTCATGTAGATGTCGTGCACGCGAACGTGCGCCAGGCCCACGGGCATCCCATAGGACTCCCGAAGCGCCCGCTTGGCTCGACGGAGCGCGGCGCCCGAGAGCGCCAGGAGCTTCTCGATCCACGCCGTCGCCGCCGCGTCGAACCCTTCGACCGCGAACACCTCGTTCGCGAGTCCGAGCCGTCTCGCTTCGGCTGCGCTCACGCTTTCGCCCGTCAGGAGGAGCGCGGTGGCGGCCGAAAGGCCGATCCGGCGCGGGAGGAGCACCGTCGCCGGCGGCGCAAAGACGCCCAGTTTGATCTCGGGCTGGCCGAAGGTCGCCTTCTCGGAAGCGACGATGAGATCGCATCCGAGCACCACCTCGAGCCCACCGCCGAGCGCTGCGCCCTGAACCACGGCGACGACGGGCTGCGGCACGCTCTCAAACGCCACGAACAGATCGCCCAGGGCCGCCATCATCGACGGGAGCAGGTCGCCGAGGTGATCGCCGACATCCACCCCGGCCGAAAACGCTTTGCCCGCAGCGTCGAGCCGAACGACCCGGACCGTTTCGTCGACCGCGACGCGCCGCAACCCGGTGGCGAGGTCGCGCATCATCGCCGTCGTGAGCACGTTGACGGGCGGGCGATCGAGAGTGATCCGCCCGAGCCCCGAAGCGATCTCGACGCGGATGGTTTCTGCGCGGGCCGGCGCGTCGCTCATATCCGCTCCAACAAGAGGGCGCCACCCATGCCGCCGGACACGCACAGCGTGGCGAGGCCGTGACGGGCCTTTCGCCGGGCCAGTTCGTGCAGCAGCGTAACGACGATGCGCGCTCCCGAGCAGCCGATCGGATGCCCCAGCGCGATCGCGCCGCCGTTCACGTTCAGCCGTTCCCGGTCGAAGTTCAATTCGCGATCGACCGCCAAAGCCTGAGCCGCAAACGCCTCGTTCAACTCGACGAGATCGATCGCGTCGAGAGCGAGGCCCGTCGCGGCGAGGAGCTTGCGGACGGCGGGGACGGGACCGATCCCCATGATCTCGGGGGGCACTCCGTCGACGCGCCAGCCGAGGATTCTCGCCACGGGCACCACGCCGAGGCGCTTCGCGGCGTCAGCCGTCATCACGAGCATCGCGGCCGCGCCGTCGGTGATGCCGCTCGAGTTCCCGGCGGTCACGCTGCCTCCGGCGGCAAATACCGGCGCGAGGCCCGCCAGCGATGCCGCGGTCACCCCATCGCGAGGGTGCTCGTCGCGGTCGATGGTCGCCGTCTTCTTTCCGTCTTTCACCTCGACCGGGACGATCTCGTCGCGGAACCGGCCGGCCACGCGGGCGGCCTCGCATCGGTTTTGCGTGGCCGCCGCGAAGGCGTCTTGTTCCTCGCGGGAGATGTCGTATTGCTGAGCGAGGGTCTCGGCGGTCTCGCCCATGATCTTCCCGGAGAGCGGGTCGAAAAACCCGTCGCGGGACATGAGGTCGACGGCCTGAATGTTCCCCATTCGGGAACCCCACCGCGTGTCGAGTGCGTAGGGCACGCGGCTCATCGATTCCATGCCGCCCGCGAGCACGACCTCGGCTTCACCGAGCCGGATCGCGCGCGCCGCGGAGAGGATCGCCTGCATGCCGGACAAGCACGCCTGGTTGATCCCGTACGCCGGCTTCTCGACGGGGATCCCCGCGCGGACCGAAACCTGGCGCGCGGAATTCGGGCCGCAACCGGCCTGCCGTGCATGCCCGAGAATCGTCTGGTCGACCGCGTCGGGGGAGATCCCGGCACGGGCCATCGAGGCCTTGGCGGCAACGATCCCGAGTTCGACCGCCGACACCGAGACCAGCCCGCCACCGAAACGGCCGATGGGGGTGCGAACGGGAGCGGCGAGAACGACGTCTTGGCTCAAGAAAACTCCGGCCGGTCGTTATAGCACGGGCCCGGCGTTCCCTCCGGATTGACACCGCGGGGAGGGAGGCGAAGAATGCCGCGGCCGCCACCCGACGTTTGCCTGGAGACCGTGAGTGCTCGCCCTTCGTATCGGACTCACGTTCACGGGATTGCTCCTGGCCGTCACCGCGGTCCTCGCAGCCGATCCCGAGATTCCCGGACCCTCGCTCGGCGTCGCGATCTTCGGAACGTCCGTTCCCGACGCCCTGGTGGCCGAGGACAAGGACCATCCCATCGAGGCGCGCCTCGTTGTGGATTGGTCGGCGATCGAATCCGTTCCTGGCGCCTACGATTGGTCGTCGGTTGAGCCCGCGTTGGCCACGCTCGCGTCGCGCGGCGCGAGAGTCAGCTTGTGCGTGCGCGGCGAGTCGCCCCTCCACGCTCACGGTGTCGGCGATGGCGACGTGCCGGACGGAGCGTGGCTGCAGGCCTGGACCGCGCTCCTGCGCAGTGCCGTCGCGACGTTCTCGTCGCGGATCGCCGTCGTCGAGGTCGGTGAGCGCCCAGACCTCTCGTTCGACGCGGTCTCGTACGCGTTCGTGCTCAAGTCGTCCTCGCTCGCGATCAAGGCCGAGGCCAAGGCTCGTGGTATCGCCGTCCGCGTCGCGCAGGGATCCGTCGGCTCCGATGGACTGGCCTGGCAGAAGACTCTCTGGGAGAACGACTCGGCCCCGTACATCGACGTCCTGCCCGTGAATTTCGGCCCCGGTGCCGATGTGGCGGCGGGTGCAACGGCATTCGCGGCCGAGGCGGTCTTGCATCCGCCCGCGGCAGAGCTCCGCGTTCAAGTGGCGGCCGATGAGGCGGACTCCTGGTCGTCGTTTCGGGGAGCGCTTCGCGCGTTCGGGTCGTCGGCCCCGTCCGCTTTCGTCACGCTCCCCATCGATGCCGGAAACGCCGAGACGGTCGCGCGCGTCGTGGCGCGACTCCAGGCGCGCCTCGCCCAAGACTATGCGCCGGCGCCGGTCGGCGGCCTGGCCTTGCGTACTCCCGCGGGCGGAGTGACCGAGGGCGCGGCCGTCCTCGGCCGGTTCCTCCATGCGAAGGACCTCGCCACGCTCGTCGTCTATCAAGCGCCGCCTGGAGGCGCGCCCGAGGCTCAGTCCCGCCTGCTGCTCGACACGATCGACGTCAAAGATCCGGCGGTTCTCGATCTCTTGTCGGGCG
Source organism: Acidobacteriota bacterium (assembly GCA_032124015.1). GTDB lineage: Bacteria > Acidobacteriota > Polarisedimenticolia > Polarisedimenticolales > DASRJG01 > DASRJG01. Next base: position 18,597 of record JAQBEH010000124.1, on the reverse strand, counting down.
AGTCCTTCAAAACCGGGCCGGCGTCGGTCCCCGGCGAGAGCGCCCGCGCCCTCCGCATGCTCGTCGCCGATCACCCGATGGCGGCGACCTGGGATCGCGCCGCGGTTAACCAGCCGGGGCTCGACGTCGCGTCGGAGGACGTTCAGGTCGCCACGACGCGAAGCCTCACGGCTGAAGAGATCATCGCCAGAAACCGGCAGGTGCAAAAGATCCAGGACGATCGACTCTTGCGATGGATCGCAAAGGGGCGCGCCGATATCCATTTCAAGCTCGCGGAGGGTGGCGGGTCGATCGATGTCGGGATCGAAAGCAGCTACTTCTGGCGGCGCGGCGCCGCTCTCGAATGGCAGCAGGCCCGCTACTACGTCAACGGGAACCTCGTCACCTGGAAGAAGATCCCCGAGCTTCCCCTGATCCAGCCGGAAAAGGTCTTGACGCTCCCGCTCGATCTCACCTTCGACAAGACCTACGACTACACGCTCATCGGCGAGGACACGCAGCAGGGACGCCCGGCGTACATCGTCGGCTTCGAGCCGGTGGAGGCGCTCGCGGGCCAGAGCCTCTACCGTGGGCGCGTGTGGATCGACAAGGAGAGCTTCGTCCGGCTCCGCACGTCGGTGATCCAGACGAATCTCGAGCCCCCGGTCCTCCAGAACGAGGAAACCGATACGTACGTTCCGGTGACCGGCCCGGACGGCGCCACGTACATCCTGATCGGCCGGATCGACGGCCAGCAGCTCTGGAGCGGTTGGGGGCGAAACTTCGTCGTCCGTCGCGAGCTCGCGCTCACGGGCTTCGAGCTGAACATGCCCGAGGAGGAATTCGACGGTTCACTGAAGGCGGCCTACGCCTCCGACGATCAAATGCTCCGGGACACGGACAAGGGGTTCCGCTACCTGAAAACGCAGCCCGACGGCGAGCGCGTCGTCCAGGAAACCGTCAAGACCGACGCGCTCTTCGCGTTAGCAGGCGCCCTCAAGGATGACTCGACGAGCGGCGTCGTGCCGCTTTTGGGCGTCAACTGGTTCGACACCAACTTCCTGAAGAAGGACCTTCAGTTCAACGTGTTTTTCGCGGGGGTCTTCGCCTACGTAAACCTGACCGATCCTTCGATTCGCGGAAGCAAGGTCGACTTGGGAGTCGAAGCGTCGCTCGTCGGTCTGAAGCTCGACGACCAGTTCTACGTGAACGGCGTCGAGGACGTTTCTCAGAGAGTGCTGCGCCGCAGCCAGTTCCTGACGGGTCGCTTCGGCTATCCGCTCGGCGAGTTCTTCAAGGTCTCGGCCATCGGCGATATCGCGTGGAACGCCTACGAAGAAAGCTCCGACGCCAAGGACGCGCTCGCGGAATTCAACGCCGCCAACGGGACGGACTACTCGTTCGTGGTCCCACCGGACGACAGGGTGTACTCGGGCACACTCCGGTTCCAGTTCAACCGGATGGGCTATTCGTTGACCGCCTCGGGGACGGCGTCCCGGCGATCGGAGTGGAATCCCTGGGGGCTCTACGACAATCAAACGGCGACGTTCGTCGATCCGTCGTTCGATTCCGCGCAGCAGTCGTTCCAAACCTGGAGTCTCGTAGCGTTCAAGGAGTGGTACCTGCCGAAGTTCCAGAAACTGAAAGCGGAGCTCGGCTACCTGGATGGTGGAAACCTCGATCGGTTCAGCCAGTACGGATTCGCGAGATTCGGTGCCGAGAGCCTCGCGGGCTACGCGGGGACCGGGTTGCGGTTCGACACCGGATACCTCGCGCGCACCGGCTGGGCCTTCAACATCCTCAACGTCGTTCGCTTCGACGTCTCGGCCGAGTTCGCACACATCAAGGACAGCCTCAAGGACGACCGATTCCAGAATTTCTCGGGATTGGGGCTTTCCTTCAACGTCGTCGGCCCCTGGAAGACGATCTGGCAGGGGAGCTACGGGCGAGCGATCACAGCCGATGTGCCGGAGCTCGAAGGGACGCAGGAGTTCGAGCTCGTCGTCTTGAAGTTGTTCTGATGGAAGCCTTCGACGAGGGCACGGCGTTCCTTCTAGAACGGCTCGGTCCGCCGAAGGTCGGCCTCGTTCTCGGATCGGGTTTCTCCCAACTCACGGACGCCCTGTCGGCCGGAGAGCCCATCGCGTACGGGAGCATCCCGGGTTACCCGAGAAGGCACGCGCTTGGACACGATCGCGGCGTCGCGGCCGCCACGGTCGGCGGTGCGCTCGTGTGGGTGTTTGGCGGGAGGCTGCACACCTACGAAGGGCTCGATGCCCTCGCGGCGGCCTACCCGGTGGGGCTTCTTGCGGCGGCTGGCGCGGAGGCCGTCGCGCTCACCTGCGCGGCGGGCGGATTGCGGGACGACGACCGGCCCGGCGAATTCGCGATCGTCACCGATCACGTCAACCTCCTCGGTGACGATCCGATCCGGCGCTTTCCGCCCGATCGTCGAAACCCCAGGTTCCTCGACCTTCACGGCGTCTACGACCCGGGTTTAGCCGCCTCATGGCGGGCCGTCGCGCGCCGTTCCGACGTGCCGCTGCGCGACGGCATCCTCGCGGCACTACCCGGACCCTGCTACGAGACTCCTGCCGAAGTGCGCATGCTGCGCGCCATCGGAGCGGATCTCGCTTCAATGAGCGTCGTGCCCGAGGCCATCCTGGCCCATTATTTCCGCATGCGCGTCTCCGCGATCGCGTGCATTTCAAATCGTGGTACAGGCCTGTGCGTGGGGGAGACCATCGCGCATGACGAGGTGCTCGACGTCGTCGAGCGGGCCGTCCGACGCAGCACGCCGTTTTTTCGGGACGGACTGGCCGCGATGCTATTCTGAGCGGCCATGAAGCAGCTCTTTCAGGATCCAAAGGCAGGTACGATTCAGGTCGTCGACATCGCACAGCCTTCGCTCCGTCCGGGAACCATTCTCGTCCGCAACGCGTTTTCCGTCGTTTCTCCGGGCACGGAGCGAGGCACCGTGTCCGCGGCGCGAGACTCCTACATCAAAACCGCCAGAGCGCGTCCGGATCTCGTGAGGCGCGTTCTCGATACGGTGAAACGCGAAGGCGTATTGGCCGCCTACCGAAAAGTGCAGGCGAAGCTCTCCGAGCCGCAGGCGCTGGGCTACTCCTCCGCGGGGACGGTGATCGCCGTCGGGCCGGGGACGGATGACCACTTTCGCCTGGGAGATCGCGTGGCCTGTTGCGGACAAAACGTAGCCAGCCATGCCGAAGTGATTTGCGTTCCCACGAACCTCGCGGCTCGCGTTCCCGACGGCGTCTCCCTCGAGGACGCCGCGTTTGCGACCTTGGGCGCGATCGCGCTGCACGGCGTGCGCTTGGCCGAGCCGCAGCTCGGCGGACGGTATGCGGTCATCGGTTGCGGCATTCTCGGACTGTTCACAACGCAGCTCCTCCGCGCGCACGGCGGGCGGGTCGCGGCCTTCGACCTGGCACCTGACCTGGTCGAGCGTGCGAAGAGCCTGGGCGCCGAAGTGGGGCTGGCCGGGGGCACCGAGGACCAGGTCCAGGCGGCTCTGGCATGGACCGAGGGGCTCGGCGTCGATGCCGTCATCGTCACCGCCGCTTCGACGAGCGACGCGCCGATGGTCGCGGCGGCGGCGATGAGCCGCGAGCGCGCCAGAATCGTCGCCGTGGGGCTCGTGCCGTTCGGCCTCCCGCGCGAGATCGCCTACGCGAAAGAGCTGGAGCTCCGGATCTCGCGTTCCTACGGGCCGGGGCGATACGACGCGGGTTTCGAGGAAAAGGGGCTCGACTATCCCGCCGGCTACGTGCGCTGGACCGAAACGCGCAATCTCGAGGCCTTCCTCCACGCGATTGGGGCGGGTCACGTTGCCGTCTCATCGCTCGTGTCCCATCGCTACGATCTCGACGATGCGCCCGCCGCGTACGACGTGCTCGTGGCCAAAGAGGGTTCGCGTCCCTTGGGCATCGTGATCCGTTACGCCGCCGACGGCGCGGCCGTGGCACCGCCGGCGGCAGCGCTGGCGCACACCGTCGCGAGCGCGGTGAGACCGGTCACGGGGGACGTCGGCGTCGGGTTCATCGGGGCCGGCGCGTTCGCCCGCGGGGTGCTGCTCCCCTTGTTCCAAGGCCGCGCGGGGACCGTGTTGCGTCGTGTTGCCACGGCGCACGGGCTGACGGCCTTCGACGCCCAGAGGAAATTCGGCTTCAAGGAGGCGGGCACGGACGCGAGCGAAGTTCTTTCGGATCCGACCGTCGATCTCGTTTGCATCACCACGCGGCACGACGCGCACGCGGCCCTGGTCGTCGCGTCCCTGCGCGCGGGCAAACACGTCTTCGTCGAGAAGCCGTTGGCCCTCGACGAGGAGCAACTCCGCTCCGTGGAACAAGCCGCAGAGGCGTCGACCGGCGTCCTTCTCGTTGGGTTCAATCGCCGCTTCTCCCCGCTGGCGGTGTCGATGCGGCGTGCGCTCGAAGGTCGCGGCCCGCTCGTGGCGACTTATCGCGTGAATGCCGGGGCCCTCCCGCCGGGGCACTGGCTGAACGATCCCGCCGTCGGCGGCGGGCGGATCATCGGCGAAGGGTGCCACTTCGTGGACTTTCTCTCGTTTCTGACCGGGGATGCCGCCATCGATTCCGTTGAGGCGCGGTGCGCGGGGCGTCCGCGCGGTCCCGCCGAAGATGTCGTCATCCAGTTGGGGTTTTCGGATGGAAGCGTGGGGCAGATCCTCTACACGGCCAAGGGGGATCCCGCCCTGGGCAAGGAGAGGGTCGAGGCTCACGCGGGCGGAGCTTCGGTGGTGCTGGACGACTTCCGGTCGGTCGAGATCGTCAGCGGCGGCAAGCGAAAAAAGAGCACGACGGGGGGGAAGGGGCACGCTGAAGAGATCGCTGCGCTCATCGCGGCGGTGAAGGCCGGAGGGCCCTCGCCGATTTCTCCAGCATCACTTTTTGCGACCACACGGGCCACGTTGCGCGTGCACGAGGCGATCGCCTCGTGACGGGAGTAGATCACGTGTGCCATGCGGCCGGACAAAGGGGGAACGCCGGTCGCCCGGAGTGGTTCGCAGTCGGGCCTGCGCCGCCACACGCTTCAGCATGCCTTGTCGTCGAGCTGGGGGCCGCCGAATTGAAGCTCGTTTCGAATCCGTGCGAGGCGCGTCGGATCGGCGAAGCGGGGTGCCCAGGTGAGCGGTGATGGGATCGAACACCGCGCCGCCAAAATTTCCCTGGTCACCGGCCTCTCGACGCTACTGTCGGTTGGGATCCAGCTCGTTTCGGTGCCCATTTGCCTGAAGTATTGGGGGAAAGAGACCTACGGCAACTGGTTGGCGCTCTACGCTGCCTTCATGTTGGTGCGCTCGCTGGAAATCGGGTTCGTGTCCTATGTCGGCAACAAGATCAATGCGCTTTATCACACGGACCGGAACGCCCTGCGTGAGCACCTCGCTTCATCGATTTCGGGAGTTGCCGTCATTTGTGCCGTTCAGTTGTCGATTGGCGTGGCAGCACTCTATTCCGATCGCATCGTACGCTTGGTCGGTGTGACCTCGGGGCCTGTGTCCGACCATAGATCCGGCTTGGCCTTGCTCGTGTTGATCGGCACTTGGATCTTGTCCGGACCCTATCTGGGGATCGTGCATCGGCTGCAAATTCCTACCGGGATGATGTATCAAGCCGCTTGGTGGGCTCTGGGGTTTCAGGTCAGTCAGTTTGCCGGGATCATTCTGGCGGCCACGCTGAACCTCGACATGCTGCAAACCAGCGTGGTCTTTGCCTTCATTCAGTCGTCAATCTACTTCGCGTCCGGCATCTATATTCGGCACAAGTTGCCGGCCCATTACCCGTGGTGGCGGGGTGGTCGGGCGCGCACCGGAATCACTGATCTGGGCCGCTCGATGTTCCTCACGGGAAGCAACCTGATTCAGCAGGGATCGACCAACGGCACCGTCATACTGATCTCTGCGCTGTCCGGCCCGGCGGCCGTACCCGTGTTCACCACGGTGCGCACTGTGGCTAATCTTTGGACCAACGTCACCAACGTGCTCACCGCGCCATTGCTCCCTGAAGTTGTCCGCTATCACGCTACAAGCGAAGGTCAGAAGATGGTGAGTGTCACCGAAACCTATTGGGTGCTTGTTGGCACCGCCGTGAATCTTGGAGTCCTTATCACATACCCGCTCATCGGGCTGATGTATGGTCGATGGACCGCACATGCGGTGGCCCTCGACAAACCGCTCCTCTGCTTGCTTCTTGCGAGCGTTGTTGTGACCAACGTGGGCGGATTGGTGGCGTTGTACCTGAACGGGATCAACAGTCTCCGGATCGTGCTGGCGGCTTCCGTGATACGAGGCGTCCTGAGCCTGGCTGTCGGTGGACTCCTCTTCAGCTCTTTCGGGCTTGCGGGCTTCGGACTGGGGATTCTGGGTGGCGAATTCTTGGCACTGCTCGTGATGGGGCGCTTCTTCTTCATGAGCGAGTTGCTTCGACAGGGCATCAGCCTGTCGCTTCGCTCGCTCGGGCCCATTACCGTCAGCACGGCCTCGGTGCTCCTGTTTCTCCTGGGAGAGGGCTTCAGCTTCCCGATCGCCCGATACTTCTACCCCATGGCTTTGGTGGGCGTAACGGCGGCCGCGCTGTGGGGATGGAGAGGACTGGAGCACGGCGTGCGGACTAGGCTCGTACGCATGATTGGAAATCGGTTCATGAGACGCGGTGTTGCGTGACCTCGTGAACGCGCAATCCGTACATGCGACCGCTACCGTCGGTGTCGTTCTCGTCAATTGGAACGGCGCGAAGCACACGATCCCCTGCGTGGCATCCCTGCTTGCGGGATCCGAAAGACCGGATTGGATCGTCGTTGTCGACAATGCATCCCATGACGGCTCTGCGGATCTCATCCTCGAGACGTTCCCGAGCATCACCCTGCTTCGCAACAGCGACAACCTGGGATTCACCGGGGCCAATAACGTCGGGATCAACAGGTTGATGACCTTGGGGTGCTCGTACATCTGGATCTTAAACAACGACACAACCGTCGATCAACGATGCCTCTCCGTGCTGAGGGACTATCTGTGCGCTCACCCCGGTGTATCCGCGTGCTCCGGCAAGATCCTCTATGCCGAGCCTCAGAACCTGATTTGGTATGCCGGCGCAACCTATGATCCCTGGACCATGCGATCCAAGCATCGCGGTGAAGGAGCGTTCGATGTCGGACAATACGAGCAACCAGGAGCGGTCCCATTTCTGTCTGGCTGCTGCATGTTCGTGCGTCGAGAAACGATAGAGCACGTCGGCGTGTTCGACGATCGGTTCTTCGCCTATGACGAAGACAGCGATTGGTGTTTACGCGTTATGGAAGCGAATCGGCGTCTCGACTATGTCCCCAACGCGATCCTCTGGCACAAGGTGTCCGCCACCGTCCGGAGCGTAAAAGCGCGGGATACTTCCGGCACGACGTCACCATTCAGCATCTACGTCACAAACCGCAATCGTCTGTTCGTCATCCGCAAACACGCCGCACGCTCTCCAAGGTTGTTCACGGCGCTGCTGCGGCATGCGCTTTGGGTCGGCTACTACGGAATGGCCCTATTGCTTATGGGCCGGCTCGAGAAGTTCAGAGCACTGATCATGTCCGCGTATGACGGCATGACGAAGCCACTCGATGAAGCAGGATCTATCAAAGAGACGCCGCGCTATTTAAAGTGAGAATCATGGAGATGGGCTGTTAGCACTCGGAAAAGCGTGGGACACTGACGTCATGAGCCTCAAGACCAAACTCGACGGCATGCGCCTCATTATGCAGTTCGACAACCGCTGGCAGTTGGTGGCGTGGAGACTGTTCTTTCCGCACGAGCCCATCAACATCTACAGGCTGGGCGGAGTTCAATTCCTGTCGGATTGCTCGGCCGGCGATGCGAATGGCGCGCGTGAAGTGATCGCGACGTCGATGTACAAGAAGTTCGTTCGAGAGATGAAGTTGACATCGCCCTTGAAGGTGTTCGATATCGGCGCGAACAACGGTGGCTTTCCTCTGCTGATGAAGACGATGGGTTACGAATTGGAGAAAACGGTTTGCGTCGAGATGAACCCGAACACGTTTTCACGGCTCAGATTCAACGTGGAGAGCAACGTGCGTGACAATTGCGTGTTGTACAACGCAGCGGTGTGCGGTGTGTCGCGGGAGCTCGAGCTCAATCTCGGCACCGGAGGTACGAACGACACGATCTATCAAGAGGGCGAGCCCCGGAAGGCGTCGCGCGCTCACACGATAAGAGGGATGACGTTCGACGACATCTACGCGAGCGCTTTTCGGGACGACGTTGTCGATGTATGCAAGATAGACATCGAAGGAGCGGAATACGAAATATTCGCTTCGCCGAATTGCAAGTCCATTGCAAGATGTCGGTATGTGATCATCGAAATACACGATGGGGAAGGGCGCCAACCCGGGCAGGTGGTTCGGGCGCTGCAGGCATCCGGTTTCGTGGCGCTGCCTGTCAGCGACGGGGCGACCGAGGCGGTTTACGGGTTCAGAAATACCGCGTTGGAGGCCTGAGAGGAGACGGCGACCGACTTTTTCGGGCGGCTCTCGGGGCTCAGCGGAGATAGCCGCGCGTCGACCGCAGCGCTTCGTAGTAGCGCCCGATTCCGGCCTCCAGGTCCAAAAACGGCTTGTCGTAACCTGCGCCGAGCAACCGGGTCATGTCGGCTTCCGTGAAGGTTTGATACTTGCCGGCGAGGTCGGCGGGGAAAGGTACCTCACGCAGGACGCCGCCGCCGTGCAGTTCGCGTAGGCGCGTCGCGATATCGACGAAGCTGCGTGCGCGCCCGGTGCCGCAGTTAAAGATGCCGCTCGCCCCGTGGGTGAGAAAGAACAGATTCACGGCGACGACGTCGTCGACGTGGATGAAGTCGCGTAGGAAACCGGCGCTGCCTTCGAAGAGGCCCATTTCACTGGAGGCCTCGAGCTGGTCGTAAAGGTGCATCGCGACCGACGCCATGCGGCCTTTGTGGCGTTCCTGAGGGCCGTATACGTTGAAGTAGCGCAGCCCCACGATTTGGCATCGCGCGCCGTCGAGGCGCTGCCTCACGTGCTGGTCGAAGACCATCTTGGAAAACCCGTAGACGTTCAGGGGGTACTCGCAGGCGGGGTCCTCACGGAAGCCGTTTTTCCCGTCGCCGTATATCGCGGCGCTGGAGGCGTAAATGAACTTGGCGCCTCGCTCCTCGGCGACGCGCAACAGGAGCTTCGAGTACTCGCAGTTGTTTTCCATCATGTAGCGGCCGTTGCGCTCGGTTGTGTCCGAGCAGGCGCCCTGATGGAAGATCGCCTCGAGTGTCGGAAGATCCGGCAGTGCTTTCAGTAGGTCGGCTTTGTCGATAAACTCCGCGAAACGCAGGGCGTTGAGATTCAGGTGTTGCTCACCGTTGGTCAGATCGTCGACCACCACGATGTCCGAACGGCCCAGCCTGTTGAGCCCGTGAACGATATTGCTGCCGATGAAGCCTGCGGCGCCAGTGACGATGATCAAGGCTTCTCCTTCGAGATGCGATCGATCAAGCCGGAGGTTGACTTGCCCTCCAGGAACGGAATGATCCTGACGATGCCGTGCGCGCGCGTCACGACGTCGGCGCCGACCACGTCTTCGGCGCGGTAGTCTCCCCCCTTGACGAGCACGTCGGGGCGGAGGCGTTCGATGAGCGCAAGCGGCGTGTCTTCGGAAAACCGCACGACGTAGTCGACCGAGGCCAACGCCGCAAGCAACAGCGCCCGGTCGTGTTCGGTGTTCAGGGGGCGGCCGGGGCCCTTGAGCCGGCTCACGGAATCGTCGCCATTGAGGCCCACCACGAGCAGATCGCCAAGCGTCTTCGCCTGGACGAGGTAGCGCACATGCCCGGCATGGAGGATGTCGAAGCAGCCGTTCGTGAACACGATGCTCTTGCCGGCCTGACGATCCGCGGCGAGCTTGTCGCAGAGCGCATCGACGTCCAGGATCTTCTCGTCCAGGCCGGTCTGCCGGGGCACGGTCGCGTTCTTGATCTCCGCCAGCGTGGTTGTGGCGGCGCCCAACTTGGAGACGACGATGCCGGCGGCGCGGTTGGCGAAGCGGCACGCGTCGAGCAGCGTCTGTCCGCAGGCCGTGGCGAACGCGACGGCGGCAATCACCGTGTCGCCCGCGCCCGTGACGTCGAAGACCTCGCGCGCTTCGGTGGGCAGGCGATGTTCGCGTCCGCCCTCGAACAGGGCCATGCCGTCCTCGCTCAACGTGATCAGACACGCGCCGAGTGCATGCTCGTTGAGCAAACGCTGACCCGCCTGGCTTACCGCGCTCGCGGAGCTCATCGCGATTCCGGAAGCCGCGCCCGCTTCCTTGCGGTTGGGTGTAATCATCGTGGCCCCGCGGTACTTGGAATAATCGGTGCCTTTGGGATCGACGAAGACGGGCTTCCCGTGCTTCACGCACAGGACGACGCACTCTCGCGCAACGCGGGTGGTGAGCACGCCCTTGCCGTAGTCGGAGAGCACGATGACGTCGCTGTCGGCCAGCTGTGCCTTAAAGCGGTCGAGCAACTCGTTTTCGACCTCGCTCGATACCGCGGCGACCGTTTCCACGTCGAAGCGGACGATCTGCTGCCTGCTCGCCATCACGCGCGTCTTGATCGTCGTGGTCCGTGCCGTGTCGGCGACGAGTCCATCGCTGAGCACGCCGTGCCGTTCCAGGAGACTCGGCAGCGGCGTTGCGGCGAGGTCGGGTCCGACGACGGCGACCAGTCTCACGCGCGCCCCCAGCGCGGTGAGATTCGCGACCACGTTGCCCGCACCACCGAGAGAACGAGTCTCCTTCGCCACATTGACGACCTGTACGGGCGCCTCGGCTGACACCCGATCGCAGCTCCCGACGAGATAGCGGTCGATCATGAGGTCGCCGAGGACCAAGATTCGGGGCGGGTGTTCGGGATGGAAGTGGGGGAAGCTCATTGGTCGGCCCCGTAGAGGGTAGCAGGTTGGCGGTCCGAAGGGCCCCGTCGCGGAGCCCTCAGGTGCGGTTCGACTGCGGCCCACACGTCCTCGGTCGAGATCAGGTCCAAGCAGCGCATCCGCTCGACTTCGCAGCGTTCCAGCATGCAGCCCGAGCAGCCGAGTTCGCGTCGCAGAATGGTGTGCGAATCTCCCCACGGCGCCCAGACGTCTCGGTTCTCGCGTGAGGTAAACACCGCGACACAGGGCAGACCCATCACCGCGGCCAGATGCATCGTTCCGGTATCGTTCCCGACGTAAAAGGCACAGCGCGCGAGCGCGGCAGCGGATTCGATGATGTCGGTGGCTCCCGAGAGGTTGAGGGCGCGGTCCGGGCCGACGGCGGCCACGAACTGATCGCCCTCGGCGCGGTCCTCGCGTGCTCCGAAGATCACGAGCGCCGCGTTGGGAGACCGGTCCACGATGCGTCGCGCGACCGCGAGATAGCGGTCAAGAAACCACTTCTTCGCCGGCATCTTCGACCCAGGCCCGATGGCGACGAGCCGCCGGCCTGCGAAGGGCCGGAGCAGTTCCGCGGCCTTGTTCTCCGCCGCCGGCGGGGGGGTCAAAAAAGGGGGAGAAGGCGACACGCCGGACGCCTCGACGACCCGCAAGAGCCGGTCGCATTCGCGCGGAAGAACGAGCAACTCCCCGGCCGCGTCGCGCAGATTGGGTGCCGATTGGCCATCGATTCCGGTGATGCCGCGGAATCCGCAGAGCAGTCGAAGAAACGCCCTGTCCCTTCGCAGCTGCGGGGCGGAGCGCGGCGGGCTCAAGTAGTAGAGGTGCGCTGGCTGCAGCCTGCGACAAGCGACCGCCAATTCGAGGTGTTGGCGAGTGCGCGCGGTGTCGTAGAACAAAACATCGTCGAAAATGCCCGTGTGTCGGAGCACGTCCCAAGCGGTGACGAAGGAGTCCTTCGAGGGAGCGTTCGTGATCAGCGTGATCTTCGAGCCGGGGTGCCGATCGGCGATCCGGTGAATGGCCGGGAGGGCGACGATCGTGTCCCCGAAATGACCGATGCGAAAGACGCAGACGTTTTCCGGAAGCCGCGAATCGGGAGATCGATGGCGATTGAGCTTGAACACGTTCGTCGGTCTTGCGCCGCGCGTCGCGTGGGATGCGACTGCTACGACTTCAGCCCGTGCCCGCCGAAGAAATGCTCTTCGAGCGCAAAACAAAGCCAATGATAGATCGGGAGGTGCAGCTCTTGGACGAGTTGAGTCTGGGTCTCGGGAGCACGGATGACGACGTCGCAAAGATCCGCCATGCGGCCCCCGGTGTTCCCGGTGAGTCCGAGCACGGCCACGCCGCGGAGGCGCGCGGTGCGACAGGCGTGCACGATGTTTCGGGAATTGCCCGAAGTCGAGATTGCGATGAGCGCGTCACCCGGTCGGCCCAGCCCGTAGACTTGTTGCGCGAAGCCGTAGGCATAGTCCACGTCGTTGGCGTACGCGGTGGTCAGGCCGATCTGTCCCGCGAGAGAAACCGCAGGAAGGCCGACCTCGAGCGCGTCGGCGAGCGCCTGTGCGTCCGGTGACATCTCGATCAGTCGTGCTCGATCGGCCGCCGGAATCGGTCGTCGGTGGGCAAAGCTCTTCATCAGTTCGCCGACGATGTGCTCGGAGTCTGCGGCACTTCCACCGTTGCCGCACACGAGGATCTTGTGGCCGCCCGCGGCGCATCGGCGCAGCAGTTCGTAGGCACGCAGAAGGTCGCCCGCCAAGGGTGTGAGCGCCGGATACCGGCGACACAGTTCGCTCGTGTCGGGCTGCTGATGGAGAGGCTCACTCATGGTCACGGATAAGTTAGACGGCGGTCGAGCCTGCCGCAAGTGACTAACGCAGCTCGGCTGGCTCACGGTACCGTTCGTCGGTTCGGGTGTTCTCGGTGCTAGACTCGCCGACCTCGTGGGCGCGCTCCGTCGAATTCACCCATGACGTCGCCTCGACTCCCGCCACGGAGGACGTGAGAACGTGAGGGTCCTTCACCTGATCCCCGCCTACCCGCCTGCGGAGTTCCCCACGGGGCCGCCGCAGCAACTTCATCGTTTGATCCGAAACTTGCGGGCGGGCGGCGTTGACGTCCGGGTCATCACCACGAACGGCAACGGCCCGAAGACCCTCGACGTGCCGGCGGGTCGCTGGATCGAGCACGACGGGGTTCCCGTCTACTACGGACGCCGCATTCCGAATACCGCCGATCTCTCGTGGGATGCCTGGCGCACGATCGTGCGGGAGGCCGAAAGCGCAGATCTGATCCACGTCACGTATATCTTCTCGTGGATCAACCTCGCCGCGGCCGCCGCCTCACGCCGACGAGGGGTCCCTCTCGTCATCTCTCCTCGCGGCAGTCTCGATCCCGACGCTCTCATATTCAGCCCTCGGAAGAAGGCGTTGTACTTTCGCTTCGGCGGCTCCCGCGCGCTCAAACAGGCCGCCGGTTTCCATGTGACCTCGGACATGGAGCGCGAACATGTGACGGCGCTCATTCCGGGAGCGGTCATCGGAATCGTGCCGAACGGCGTAGCCGTGCCTTCGGACGACGATCTCGTGCGTTGGACGAGCGTGCCCGCGGCCGCTCCGACGGTGCTCTTCGTCGGGCGCATTCATCCGAAGAAGAACGTGGTTCCCCTCGTGCGCGCGTGGGCCTCCGTCTCGCCGCGTCATGGCGACGCGCGGCTCGTATTCGCCGGGCCGGACGATCACGGACATCGAGCCGAGGTCGAGCGGACGATTGCCGAACTCGGGGTCGCCGGCAGTGTGCGGCTCGCCGGATTCGTGGGAGGTGAGGAGTTGAACCGCCTCCTCGCGACGTCGGTTTGTCTCATCCTGCCGTCGCTGACGGAGAACTTCGGCAACGTGGTCGTCGAGGCGCTCGCGCACCGTGTCCCCGTCATCGCATCCACCGGAACGCCGTGGCGCGGCTTGCGCGACCGCGACTGCGGCTGGTGGATCCAGCCTACGGTGGAAGGGATGGCGGCGGCGATCGACGACGCCTTGGCGACCTCCCCCGAAGCTCGCGCCGCGAAGGGGGAGCGGGGTCGGCGCTGGATGATCGAGGCTTTCTCGTGGCCCTCGTTTGCTCTGCGCATGGCTGAGTTCTACGCAACCGTCGTTGCGGGGCGGAACTGAGACGATGTGTGGCATCAACGGCATCCTGCGCCTCCGTTCCGACGCTTTGCCCGTCGATCCCGACGTGGCCGTTCGCACCCGCGATGCGATGGCGACACGTGGCCCGGACGGCGAGGGCCTGTGGGTTTCGCCCGACGGGGAGATCGCGCTCGGGCACCGACGGCTCGCGATCATCGATCTCTCCGAGTCGGGCGCGCAGCCGATGGAGTACGACGGGGGGCGCTACCGCCTGGTCTTCAACGGCGAGATCTACAACTACAAGGAACTTCGGGCGGCGCTCGAGCGCCACGGTGCGCGCTTCGTCTCCACGAGCGACAGCGAGGTCATTCTTGCGCTCTACGCGCGAGAGGGGACCGCGATGCTCGGGAAGCTCCGGGGGATGTTCGCCCTCGCGATTTGGGATTCTCTCTCGCGACGTCTCGTGTTGGCGCGGGATCCTTACGGGATCAAGCCGCTCTACATGGTCGAGCAGGACGGCTGGCTCCAGTTCGCGTCTCAAGTGAAGGCGCTCGAAGCCGGCGGACGGGTCGGTCGTGAGCTCGATCCGGCGGCGATCACCGGCTTTCTGCTGTGGGGCAGCGTCCCGGAGCCGCGCACGATCTGGAAGGCGGTCCGCGCGGTCCCGGCGGGCCACGTTGTCGTCGTCGAGGAGGGCCGCGTGGACCACCCTCGGGTCTTCCGCGATCTGCGCGTGCTCGAAACGGCGCCGTGCTCCGACATCGTGCACGCTCTCGAGGATTCGGTACGCGCCCATCTCGTGGCCGATGTCCCGGTCGCCGTGTTTCTCTCGGCGGGGATCGACTCCAGCGTGATCGCGGCGCTCGCCAAACGCGCCACGAGGGACCCTTTGACCACGCTGACGATGAGGTTCGCGGAACTCGCCGGAACGCCGTCCGACGAGGGACCGGAGGCCGCCGCCATCGCGCGCGTCCTGGGAACGCGGCACGAGGAGCGCACACTGACGCGGGAGGACCTCCGCGGATTGTGGCCCCAGGTCCTCGCGGCAATGGATCAGCCCAGCATTGACGGGTTCAATACGTACGTCGTCAGCCGTGTGGCCCACGATGCCGGATTCAAGGTCGTCCTTTCGGGGTTGGGCGGCGACGAGTTGTTCGGCGGCTACGAGAGCTTTCGCGACGTTCCCGCTTGGTCCCGCCGCGCACGCGCGCTCGCGCGTTTTCCGGGACTGCCCGCGGCGTGGAACGCTGTGACGGGACGCTTCGGCCGCTCGCGTCCGAAGCTTTCGGGTCTCTTGCGCTACGGGGGCTCGATCCCGGGCGCGTATTTCCTCCGGCGCGGGATCTTCTTGCCGGAGGAACTGCCGGGCCTCGTCGGAGAGGACCTGGCCGTCGCGGGACTTCTCGAGTCGGATCCCGTGTCTGCGGCGCGGGCCGCGATCGGGAGCGCGCCGGCCGCGAACGACCCCTGGGTCGCGGTCCATCTGATGGAATCGGCGCTCTACATGCGCAATCAACTGTTGAGGGATTCGGATTGGGCGTCGATGGCGCACTCGCTCGAGCTTCGCGTGCCGTTCGTGGACATGAGATTGCGCGACCAGATCGCGGCGCTCGGGTTCGAACCGGCTCGCCGTGCGGGGAAAGGCGCCATCGCGCGCGAATGCGCACCCGAGCTCCCGGCGGAGGTCGCGTCGCGCACCAAGACCGGCTTCACGATTCCGACGGCCCGGGCGCTCGCGGACGGCGACGCTCCTTCCCTCCGCGGTGGACTCGGCGCGCGCAGAATCGCTCTGTCCGTGCTCGAGGCGTTCGGCGTTTCGACGTACTAGCGCCCCTCGGCCTCCGGAAGCTCGTCCGCCGGGAGGCGCGACGCGATCTCTTCTCTCACCTTGGCCAAAAGTCCTTCGATATCGTCCGCGTAATCGGCGACGTCGATTGGCGGAGCGAAGGTCACGCTCACCGGCCCGCGGTGAACGATGATCGAACGCGGCTTGACCACCTGGTAGGTCCCTGAAATCGCCACGGGAACCACGGGAACCCCGGCCTCGATCGCCAAGTGGAATGCCCCTCTCTTGAACCGTTGGAGTCGGCCGTTGCGGCTTCTGGTCCCCTCCGGGAAGAGGATGACCGACGCGCCCTGCCGGATCTTCTCGGCGGCGCGGCCCAGACTGCGAATCGCGCCCGCGCGATCTTGCCGGTCGATGGCGATGAACCCGGCGACCGTCATGGCCTGACCGAGCACGGGGATCCAGAAGATGGTGCGCTTTGAGATGAAGCGTGTCGTCACCGGCAAGGCGGGCACCATCACCCAGGTGTCCAGGGTCGAGAGGTGATTCGCCAGGAAAATCCTGGGACTGGTTCCGGCGGCGTGTTCGAGACCCGAATAGACCGGCGCGATCCCCATCGCCCTGAGGTGAGCCTTCGACCAGAGTTGGCCGAAGCGAAAGACCACCGTGGTCCGGCCGGTGACGATCCCCGCGACGATTGCGGCGAGTCCGAGAACGGTCGTGACGACGACGAACGTCAGGATGGTGAATAGGCCGCGCAGCATGGAGCGGCGGAGTATATGCGCTCTCGATTATCCTGTGGGGCAAGGGGGGATCGCGATGACGCACGGTGGGGGCTGGCGGACGGTCGGGATCGTGCTCGCCCTCGGGTCGGCATACGACCTCGTCTTCGGCGTGGCCATCCTGGGTTTCACGCGCTCCGCGGCGGCGATTCTCGGCCTGAAGGTTCCAGACGATCCCGTCTACCTCTACCTGAACGGCGTCTTCCTCCTCGTGTTGGCGGGACTCTACGCCGCCGCCTCGCGCGAGCCGGAACGGTATCGCGCGATCGCGCCGATCTCGGCGGGCGGCCGCACGCTCGGATTCCTGCTGTTGATCTGGGCCTGGGCCGGTGGGCGCCCCGCGACCTTTCTCGCGCTCGGCCTGGCGGATCTCGCCCTCGCCGCCTGGACGATCGTTGTATGGCGACGCGCAGTCCGGTTAAGTAACTGAAATCATTGATGCTTGACCCACCGGAGGTCGGCACCTATCCTTCCGCCTCACGATGAGGGGATTGATACGTTCTTGGCTCTCCGAGCTAGGGGGACTGGCCCTTCTGGCCGGGGATGCCCTTCGGCTGGGGTTCCGACGTCCCTTCGAGGGCTCGCTCTGGGTCGATCAGCTCGAACACCTCGGGGTGCAGTCCCTCACGATCACCAACGTCACGTTGCTGTTCACCGGGATGGTGCTCGCCGTACAAACCGCCTACTCCCTGTCCTCGTACGGGGGGCAATCCTTCGTCGGCGATCTGCTCGCGCTGTCCATCGTTCGCGAGTTGGGACCGGTGCTGACGGCCCTGATGGTTGCGGGCCGGGTCGGCGCGGGAATCACCGCGGAGATCGGTTCGATGACGGTGACCGAGCAGGTGGACGCGCTGCGCGTGCTCGCGGCGAATCCGGTGAAGAAGCTCGTGGTCCCTCGCGTCGGGGCGCTGGTCATCGCGCTTCCCCTGTTGACGGTGCTGGCGGATGTGGTCGGCCTATTCGGCGGGATGGTGATGGCGATCAGCGAGATCGGACAGAGCCGCGCGTATTTCGTCAGCCACGTCCTCCTGGCGCTCCGGATCGAAGACGTCACCAGCGGCATCGGCAAGAGCGTCTTTTTCGCAATCTTCATCGGGATCATCGCCTGTTACAACGGCCTCGCCGCGACCGGGGGTGCCGACGGCGTCGGCAAAGCCACGACGAACACCGTCGTGACCGCCTCGATTGCGATCATTGTGGCCGATTTCTTCCTCACGAAAATCTTCCTTCTCATTTGAGGCACCCCGTGTCCGACTTCTACCTCCGCTTCGTCGCCGTCGAGAAGGCCTTCGGCCCGAACAAGGTTCTGCGCGGAGTGGACCTCGACGTCTCCCGTGGCGAGACGGTCGTCGTTCTCGGCGGGAGCGGTTCCGGGAAGTCCGTGCTGCTACGGCACGCCGTCGGATTGTTCCGCCCCGACGCGGGTCAGGTCTTCGTGGAAGGTGTCGAGATCTCGGAGCTGAGCGAGGACGGGCTTCTGGAAACCCGCAAAAAGGTCGGGATGCTCTTCCAGTCGGGGGCCCTGTTCGACTCGATGACCGTGCGCGAGAACGTGTCGTTCGCGCTTGACGAGCACACCGATTGGGATGAGGCCAGGATCCGCGCCCGCGTCGAGGAGGTCTTGCGTCTGGTCGAGCTCGAAGGGGTCCTCGATTTGATGCCGTCGGACCTGTCGGGCGGCATGCGCAAGCGGGTCGCGCTCGCGCGCGCGATCGCACTCGCCCCCGCCGCGATTCTCTACGACGAGCCGACGACGGGACTCGACCCGATCACGGCGAACACGATCAACCACTTGATTCGAAGCCTGCAGAAACGGCTCGGGGTCACGTCGGTCGTGGTCACGCACGACATCCATTCGGCGTTCGCCGTCGGCGACCGCATCGCGTTCCTTCACGAAGGGCGCATCCTGTTCCACGGGACCACGGCAGAAGCAAAAACGGCGGAAGTTCCGCTG
>JAQBEH010000123.1:0-8400 GCA_032124015.1 Acidobacteriota bacterium | reverse complement strand
GGCGTGTGGCAGCAACGTAGACACCGAGTGCTCGAATCCCGACACCTGCTTGGCCGGTGCTTGCAACCCGAACGACGAAACGATCGGCTTCGCGTGCGGGACGCAGGGTGTTGCGTGCCAGGTCAATGACACCTGCAACGGTGCGGGCGCGTGTACGGACAACGGAAACGTGGCCGACGGCACGGCGTGCGGCAGCAACGTGGACACGGAATGTTCGAATCCCGACACTTGCTTGGCCGGTGCTTGCAACCCGAACGACGAAGTGATCGGCGTCGCGTGCGGGACGCAGGGCGTGGCGTGCCAGAACAACGACGCCTGCGACGGCGCGGGTGCTTGTACGGACAACGGGAACGCGGCCGACGGCACGTCGTGCGGCAGCGCCGCGGACACGGAATGCACGAACCCCGACACCTGTGCGGCCGGCGCTTGCAGCCCGAACCACGAACAGATCGGCTTCGCGTGCGGTACGCAGGGCGTGGAGTGTCAGCTCAACGACGCCTGCGACGGCGCGGGAGCTTGTACGGACAACGGGAACGCGGCCGACGGCACGGCGTGCGGCAGCAACGTGGACACGGAATGTTCGAATCCCGACACTTGCTTGGCCGGTGCTTGCAACCCGAACGACGAAGTGATCGGCGTCGCGTGCGGTACGCAGGGTGTGGCGTGCCAGGTCAATGACACCTGCAACGGTGCCGGCGCGTGTACGGACAACGGAAACGTGGCCGACGGCACGGCCTGCAACGACGTGAACTCTTGTACCCAGACCGATGCGTGCCAGTCCGGAGCGTGCGCGGGCTCGAACCCAGTGGTGTGTTCGGCTTCGGATCAATGCCACGTGGCCGGAACGTGTGATCCAGGGACGGGTGCGTGCTCGAACCCGAACGCGCCCGACGGCACCTCGTGCGACGACAGCGATCCCGTGACCTGCGCGGACATCTGCACCTCCGGCAGCTGCGCCGGAAGTCCCGTTGCGGAACCCTTGGCGATCGACGAGAGCCTAACGATCGCCAAGGACGCCGGAGGCAGCGCGGACATCAGCTGGACGGACGCGCCGGGACCTTACAACGTGTACCGCGGCACCAACGGGCCCGGGGCGCCCTGGTTGTACGACCAGACCTGCCTCGTCCACGAAACGACCCTGACGACCGTCAACGACGCCGACGACCCGCCGCCGAACACGCTTTACTACTACGTGGTCTCGAGGGTCGATGCGTGCCGGGAGTCGATCTTGGCCACGGACAGCTCGGCTGCTCCGATTCCCAACAACGATCCCTGCCCGAACCCGCCGACCGACACGGACGGCGACGGGGTCGCGGACGTGGTCGACAACTGCCCGCTCGTGGCGAACGCCGGCCAGGCCGACGCCGACGGGGACAACCACGGCGACGCCTGCGACAACTGTCCTACGGCCGCCAACCCGAATCAGCAGGAATCGGACGGCGACACGATCGGGGATGTGTGTGACGCGTGCCCGCTCGACCCGGTGAACGATGATGCCGACGGCGACGGGGTCTGTGGAAACGTCGACAACTGCCCGTTGGTGGCCAACACGGATCAGGCGAACGCCGACGGAGACGCGCTGGGTGATGCTTGCGACGCGTGCCCGCAGGACGCGTTGAACGACGTCGACGGCGACGGCGTGTGCGGTAACCTCGACAATTGCCCGGCGATCGCGAATGCGAACCAGGCCAACGCCGACGGTGACGCTCTCGGTGACGTCTGCGACGCCTGCCCGCTGGACCCGGCGAACGACACCGACGGGGATGGGATCTGCGGAAACGTCGACAATTGCCCGGCACTCGCGAACCCGAATCAGGCCAACGCCGACGGTGACGCTCTCGGTGACGTTTGCGACGCCTGCCCGCTCGACCCGGTGAACGACGCCGACGGGGACGGGATCTGTGGAAACGTCGACAACTGCCCGGTACTCGCCAAAGCCGACCAGGCTAACGGCGACGGCGATCCGTTTGGTGACGTGTGCGACGCGTGCCCGCAGGACGCGTTGAACGACGTCGATGGTGACGGCGTGTGCGGCGATATCGATAATTGCCCGACGATTTCGAATCCGGATCAGCTGGATTCCGACGGCGACACGATCGGGGATGTCTGCGATCCCACGCCCGTCCCGCCGTTGGTCGGACTGGCCATGCCCCGACGAGACGGCCGCAACGATGCCATTGACGAACTCTATGCGGGATAGGACACACTTTGAGCTACTCCTCTTTATTGTCGGCGTGGCGGTGCTCGGTTCGACGAGCGCCGGCGCTGCGGTCATGAGCATGCCGGACAACGCGCAAGGCGGTCCCAGCGCCCTCGTCGGCGTGCCCATCTCCGTGAGCCCGGGCGACGGCATCCTCGGAATCGATATGACGATCACCTACGACTCGGCGGTGTTGCTCGCGCAAAACGTGACGGTGTCGGGCATCGCGGCGGGCCAAGGGTTCGCCCTCGTCCGAAATCTCAACACGCCGGGTGTGATCATCATCTCGGAATACGCGTTGGCCGACCCCCTCGTCGGATCGGGGGAGATCGCGACGATTCAGTTCCTCGTCACCGGGGCCCCGGGTGCGACGTCGAACCTGACGTTCACCAGCGTTGCCATCAACGAAAACGCCATTCCGGCCGTTTTCGACCCCGGCCTGTTCACCGTGACCTGTGCTGGGGCGGCGAACGGTACGGCCTGCGACGACGGCAACTCTTGCACCGTCAACGACACCTGCCAGGCGGGCGTCTGCACCGGTGTCGTGCTCACGGTTCCCGCCGAGATCGCCAACGTGACGTTCGGCGCGGACCACTCCACGATCGTTTGGAGCTCGGCGTCGGGCGCGGGTCCGGGGACCGTTCACGACGTCCTGCGTGGATTGGTGAGTGAGCTACCGGTGGGCTCGGGTGCGGGCGAGAGTTGCCTGGCACCGGGAATCGCGGAGGCTACGGCATCGGATCCGGCGATACCGCCGGTCATGAATTCCTATTGGTATCTGGTCCGAGGAAGAAACGCGTGTGGCGCCGGTTCGTACGGGTTCCGCCAGGTCGGTGGGGCTCCCGGTGCGGAGCGCACGAGCACCTCATGTCCATGAAACGAGCATCGACGAGGGTTTGTAGAAAGGGGCACGCAATGAGCCGAATGGGGAAGAGCTTCTTGGTGGTTTTGGTCTTCGCATGCGCGGCGCTCATGGCGAGCACCTTTGCCCAGGTGGTCATCAACGAGATCCACTACAACCCACTCGGCACCGACGGGACCGTGTTGCTCGAGTTCATCGAGCTGCACAACCGCGGTGCGTCTGCCGCCGATATTTCGAACTGGCGGCTGACCTTCGGCACGTTGCCCTACGTGTTTCCCGCCGCGGTGTCGATCCCCGCGGGCGGTTATGTCGTTGTGGCGGAAGACCCCGCCTCGTTGCAAGCCACCACGGGTTTCGTGACCCCGTACACGTGGACGGGACTTGGCGTCGGACTCAGCAATGGCGGAGAGTTGATCACTCTCCAAGACGCCGCTCAGGTCGAGCAGGACAGCGTGCTCTACGACGACGTCGGGCCGTGGCCGGCGGGGTCAGGACCCGGGCAGCCCGACGACGGCGGCTCTTCGATCGAGTTGCTCAATCCCGCGCTCGATAACAGCAACGGTGGGTCCTGGCGGGCCTCGACGGTCGTCAACGGAACGCCCGGAGCCCAGAACAGTGTCTTTTCGAATGCCCCCTCCGTCCAAAACGAATCGCCCACCCGTGGGACGGCCGTCGCTAGCCTCGGGACGGTGAGCGTCACCTTTAGCACGTCGGTCGACGGCGTCACGGCAGGAGCCTTGACGGTCGGCGGCTCACCCGCGACATCCCTCTCGTGCCCCAGCTGCGTGGCCGGCGCTGGAGCGGGTCCCTACAGTTTCAGTGGCTACGTGGCCCCGGCTGCGGGGTCGGTGACGATCGTACTGACCGGTGCCGGCATCGTGGCGGGCGCCGTTCCCTTCGGCGGCGATTCGTGGACGGTCTCCACCGGGATCGTCGCCGTCATCAACGAGCTGCACTACCACCCGCTCGACCCCGACGCCGACGCCGAGTTCTTGGAGATTTTTAACGCAGGCAGCCTCGCGATCGATATGTCGGGTTGGACGTTCTCCGCGGGGATCACAGGCACCGTGCCCGGCGGTACGATCGTAGCGACGGGTGGGTACGTCGTCTTCGCCAAGGTCCCGGCGCTGGTGCAGGCGAGGACCGGCTACGCTTCAGCCATCGCGTGGACATCCGGTTCCCTGTCAAACGGCGGCGAGAAGGTCGCCATCTCCGACGCGGCCGGCAACGTCATCGACTCCGTCACCTACAGCGACAGCGGGTCCTGGCCGACGCCGCCCGACGGAGACGGTCCGTCCGCCGAGTTGATCAATTCCGGGTTGCCCAACGAGTTTGGGGGAGCGTGGCGTAGCTCGGTTGCGGCTTGGGGGACGCCGGGTGCCGTCAACAGCACCTTTGTCGCAGCACCTCCGCCGATCATCGACGACGCGAAGCACACGCCGTTGCTGCCGCTCCCGAACCAGGCGGTGACCGTGACCGCTCTCGTTTTTGACGACGGCGTCACCCCTCCGACCGTAACGCTCCACTACCGCCAGGACTTCGACCCGACGATCGCCTACAGCTCGACACCCATGCTCGACGACGGTTTGAGCGGGGACGGGGCCGCGGGGGACGGAACGTTCGGCGCGACCGTGCCGGGACTTCCGGACGGCGCGCGGCTGGACTTCACCATCCGGGCGGACGACGGAGTAGGCGTGTCCGCGGGACCGACCGGCAACGACACGCTCGTCGCGGGGGAAAACCCCTCGCAGACGTACCTGACCAAGTTCTCGAACGCGCCGACTTCGACGGACATGCCGCACTACCACCTCATCACGACCCAGCACTCGCGCACGCTCCAGGACGCCCACAACGAGAACGAGCACGACGGCACGTTCGTCCGCTGCAACGCGGCGTCGGGCGGCTGCACGCTCTTCTACAACATCGTCGAGCGATATCGCGGCCAGAGCAGCTTGAATCAGCATCCGCACAGCTTCCGGGTCGGCTTCTCGGCGGACAACCCCCTGGAGTCGGAGATGGGGTTCACCATCAAGAAGCTCAACCTGATGGCGCAGGGGACCGACAGGCAGGGACTCGGATACGAATTCTTCCGCGCGGCGTTCAACAACGCCGTTCCCACTCTCGACAGGCAGTACATCCGCTTCGTCACGAGCCCGCTCAGCCATGGTGGAACCCAGGACTTCCCCTACAACAACGTCGAAGGGGAGGACTCGGATTTCACCGATTCCCAGGGCGGCGCCATCACGCCGGAGCGTTTCCCCGGAATGTGCACTCTCAGCCTGGCGGCTTGCTCGGTGGATGCTGATTGCGGCGTTCCCGGCGGCACGTGCTTCGATCGGAGTTCGGGCAACCTGTACAAGGGGGTCTTGAGCGCCACTCTCGATTACCTCGGCACCGACCCGAACAGCTACCGATCGCCCTACGAAAAACAAACCAACGAAACCGACGACATATTCACGGACCTCATCGCTCTCACGTTCGCGCTCGATCCGGACACGACCTCAGACGCGAACTTCGAGTCCGCGGTCAACGCGGTCGTCGACGAAGACGAATGGGCGCGGTTCTTCGCCATCAACATGCTGCTCGTCAACCAGGAGGGAGGAATCTACCGCGACACCGGAGACGACTACCTCTTGTACATGGAGCCTCCCGGATCGCCGCTTGGCTACAACGCAAAACTCATCGCACGCGACCTGGACTCGGTCTTCGGAGGATTTGGCAACGCGTTCAACCAGGAGACGATCTGGCGCACGAACATCCAGATTCCGCAGCGATTCATCCGTAACAACGCCTACGCCGGCCGCTTTGTCGGCGCGATCTGTGAGCTCCTCGCCACCGACTTCACACAGCCGGTGATGGACGCCCGCATCGACGCGCTCCCCGATTCCGTCGCCAACGCCGCGAGAAAGGCCCAATTCAAGGCCTGGGTCGCCGCCCGGATCGTCTCCGTCAACAACGAGATCACGCGGACCACCACGCTCACCGGTGTCCCCGCGAGCCCCTACCAGAACGCGAGCCCCACGATCAGTCTCAGCGGCCAGCTCAATCAATGCGGGACGTACCGCGCGCTTTTGAACGGCACACCGGTCGCGACCTACAGCGTCTTCAACCACACCTGGTCGGGAAGCTACACGCTCGTGCCGGGACCCAATCACATCGTCATCCAGTCGGTGGACGTCGACGGGCTCGTCTTGGACGAAGCGACGGCCGACGTTGTTTACGCGCCGCCCGGCGTTCAGCAGTCCAGCCTGCGGCTCACGGTGCCGTCGCGGATGCTGAACGTGTACAGCCTGAGCCTCAGGGCCGAGGTGCTCGATTCCCTGGGCCGGATCGATTGGCGCACCTGCGACCAGGTCGGGGCCGTTTCGGCGACGCGAATCTCCGACAGCAGCCCGGTTCCGATCACCGTCACGGTCTTCGACCCTCACTTGGCGGTACCGGCCGGTTCGATCCGTTTCTACAACGGGCTCGGCAGCATCTCGTTCACGCTCGACAACGGCGCGGCGGAACCCGCCGGGGACATCCGGGTGACGGTCACGCTGGGAAGCCTCACGGCGTCGAAGATCGTCACCGTCGTCAGCAGCCCAACGTTCCGCTCGGTGTCCGGGACGCTATCGGGGGCCGACCTCACGTGGGGCCCCAACGAAACCATCCGGGTGACGGGAGACACCACGGTGCCCTCCGGCAGCGTGCTGACCATCAACCCCGGCACGCTGGTGCTCGTCAACACAACGGGTAGCCTCGAAAACGGCACGTGGATCACGGTCAACGGAAGCGTCAACGCCGTCGGAACGAGGGAGGCTCCGATCCACTTCTTCTCGGAGCGGACTCAGCTCGCGATGAGCCTGACCCAATCCGGTTCGGCTTCCAACGTAAACGCCTGGCGTGGTTTCACGCACACGGGAAGCGCGACCTCGACCTATCGGTGGGTCATCCTGACCGGCGCGGGCAACGGCGTCGTCACGGGGCACCCGCGGCCTCCGATCCTGAGCCTGACCAACACCCACAACCTGCTGGTCGAGGACAGCACGTTCGTGGACAACAACGGGATGATCTTCTCGGCGCCCGGCACGGGTAACTACACGATCCGCCGGTCGCTGATCTCCCGGTGCGGTATCGGAGGGGAGTTCAACGGGAACGGCCACACCCTGCTCATCGAGGATTCGTGGTGGACGTCCTGCGGCTGGGCG
Organism: Acidobacteriota bacterium; assembly: GCA_032124015.1. GTDB lineage: Bacteria > Acidobacteriota > Polarisedimenticolia > Polarisedimenticolales > DASRJG01 > DASRJG01. The sequence goes on along the minus strand of JAQBEH010000123.1, from coordinate 1,148 downwards.
CCCGAGCCGGCGACCCTGGACGGCGACCTCATCCACGTGGACGGGGTGTCGTCGAACCAGACGATTCGCAGCTCCATTTTTGCCGACGGGGGCGACGACGGGATCGACCACACCAACTCGAACTTCACGGTGGAGAACATCATCATCCGGGGGATCATCGACAAGGCCATCTCCATGACGGGCGGCTCGGTCGAGATGCACAACAGCCTGATCTTCAGCTCGGGATCGGGCATCCGCGGGCTCGGCCGTGTCTACAACAGCACCATTGCGTCGGGAAACGTGGCCACTCCCGCGATCATCCAGGAGAGCATCCTCTGGTCGGGCAGCAACGACTCGTGTGCCGGAGATATCGACTACAACATCCTCGGGAACCCCGCGGACACGACTTGCGGCATCGGCAACCTCTCGGTGAATCCGCAATTCCAGGGAAGCTGCAACTACAACCCGCAGGTCGGCTCGCCGGCCCTGACGGCGGGCCCGACGGGCGGACGCATCGGGTGGCTCGGCTTCCCGACCGCGACGACGTGTCTCGTCGATTCCGAGTGCAACGACGGCAACGCGTGTTCCCTCGACACGTGCCAGCTCGGCGTATGCGCGTTCACGCCGATCGTCGGCTGCACGGTCTGCACCACCGCCGCCGACTGCAACGACAGCAACGCGTGCACGGTCGACACGTGCGGAATTCTCGGAACGTGCCAGGCCAGCCAGCCTCTCAATTGCGACGACGGCGACGCCTGTACGACCGACAGCTGCGACCCGCTTCTCGGCTGTCAGCACAGCGCGGCGACCTGCGACGACGGCAACGTCTGCACGGACGACTCCTGCGTCGCGGGGGCCTGTCAGAACGTCAGTAACACGGCCTCGTGCAGCGACGGCAACCTGTGCACGACGGCGGACGTGTGCGCGGGAGGTGCTTGCACCGGTGCGCCGGTGAGCTGCCCCGGCGGGCAGACGTGTAATCCAGGCACCGGCGTGTGCGACGCTGCACCCACCGCGGTCACGTTCCGGGACGGCGTTGGTGGCTACACCGGAACGCAGGATGCATTACTGATGGGCTCGCAGCCTGCCGCGACTCACGGCACGCTTGCCGACACCTGCCCCGGTACGGTTTCCGGTCCCTGCGACAACTTTGAGTGGGACCTTGAAGA
>JAQBEH010000122.1:0-8418 GCA_032124015.1 Acidobacteriota bacterium | reverse complement strand
AGGCGAGGAACACCCTGCGGGACGAGGTGCGGCGGGGGGACGGGATCCTCTTCTACCATTCCCAGTCGGACAAGGCGGTTATTGGGGCCTGTAAGGTGACCGAGGCGGGTTTTCCGGACCCGAATGACGAGGCCTGGACGGCGATTGAAATCGTCCTCGAGGCGCGATTCGAGGTCCCGGTGACGCTCGAGGCGATGCGCAGGGTCCCTAGGCTCGCCAAGATGGCCCTCTTGCAGCGGGGGAGCCGGCTTTCGGTCCAGCCGGTGGCGGAGGCGGAGTGGGCGATCGTTCTCACCATGGGCCGGGGCTGACCGTCCGCGAAGGGCGGTCGGACGACGCCGGATTCGTCGTCGGGCTCGGGGCGGAGGCCTTCGCGCGATTCGGCGACTACGGCCCGATCATGCAGGAGTTCCACGCCAGCCCGGACGTGGTGTCGTTCATCGCCGAGGCGGCAGGGGAGCGCGTAGGATTCGCCCTGGTCGACGCGCCCCGTACCCACCCCGGCTTCGCCGACCTCGTCGCGATCGCCGTGGATCCGCGGCACCGTCGCACAGGCGTCGGGCGTTTCTTGCTGTTACGCGTGATCGCGTCCCGGGAGGAGCGGAGGGAGGCGTCGCTGCTCGCCTTGACGGTGGCCGACGACAACGACGTCGCGATCGCGCTGTTCCGCTCGCTGGGGTTCGAGATGATCCCCGGCGTGGTCGGGCGCTACACCGGCGGACAGACGTCGCGCGGAATGGCGAGGTACGTGCTCCCTCGACAGGACAAGACGCGTTAGGCGTCGACCCGTACGTGGGTTTGCTCTTTGTAGCGTGATGCGAAGAAGATGAAGATCACACCCATGAGCGTCATCACGACGATGAAGAAATAGAAGTAGTTGGGGCCCACGAGGTAGTAGGTCTCGACGTTCCCGCCACTCCGGTAGACGCCCTGCGATTTCACGGGCGCGCGTTCGATCACGTCCATCAGGCGCACGCGGTTGCCGGCGGTGTCGATCTGAGAGACGAGGAACGTGCCCCGCAGCGGCTCGGGTTTCGCGCCGCCAACGACCTCGATGCCGTTGTCGCCGGTGAAATCGATCTTCTGCCCGGTGACGAACTGACCCGCGTTGGCCAGCGTGACCCAGGTCTGGTCTCCGGCCTCGATCGAAGACGCTTGCAGCGGCTTGACCATGGCGTTGTTGACACCCGCGATCATCAGGTTGCCGAGGCTCGTCGAGAGCAGGAACAGCGCCATGATGAAGCTCTTCATGCGCAGCGGCGCCTGCTTGTAGCTGAATTCCAGCGCGGTGATCGACACCAGGATCTCGGAGGCCGTGAGCACCACGTAGGCCAGGATCTGCCACCAAGCGCTCACCGAGTGGCCGGTCTGGATCCGCTTTTCGACCCAGGCGACGATCAGGAACGACCCGGCGATGGTGAACAGGCCGGCGCCGATCCGCCGCAGGGGAGTCACCTCGAAGAACTTGCTGCAGAACGGGTAGATCAGGTAGGTGAACACCGGAATGAGCGCGATGATGAATAGTCCGTTGACCACCTGGATCTGCGCCGGCAAGACGGTGATTCCGAAGCCCAGGTTCTTGTTCATCAACGAAGACTGCGCCTGGAGCGTCCAGGTGTTGCCGTTGGACTGGTCCCACAGCATCCAGAAGCAGGCGACGAAGAAGTAGATGACGATCAAGTTCAGCACGAGCTTGCCGCCCTCGGCGCTGAACACGTCCTTGAACCAGGCCTTGCCGGCGGGAGGGATGATCACGAATTTCTTTCGCCCGAGCCAGAACATCAGCGTGGCGACGAACATCATTGCCGCCGGCATTCCGAACGCCCATCTCGGACCGTACTTCGGATTGTTCAGCAGGATCGGGCAGAAGAAGATCGAGATCGACGATCCCCAGTTGATCGCCAGATAGAACCAGGAAAAGGCTCGCTCGATCAGATGCTGGTTCTTCGCGGAGAACTGGTCGCCGACGTTGGTCGACACGCAGGGTTTGATCCCGCCGGTGCCGAACGCCACCATGAAGAGACCGATTCCGATCACCGCGGGTGTGTCGGAAAACAGGGCGAGCGACACGCAGCCGATGCAGTAGATCGTCGAGAACGTCATGATCGTCTTGAACTTGCCCCAGAAGACATCCGAGACGATCGCGCCGATCATCGGGAAGAAATACGCGCCGGACTTGAACAGCGATTGCCAGGAGGCGCCGCTGGCGTCGGTGAAGTGCAGGAACTGCACTAGGTAAATGGTCAGGATCGAGTTGATGCCGTAGAAGCAGAAGCGTTCGGCGAATTCGTTGCTGACAATGTACGGGATGCCCGGCGGCATACGGTCACTGCGGGCTTCGGTGGCTTTGGACGGGGTCTGCTCAGGCACGTTTCACCTCGGTGGCGGAAAAGCGGGGCGAAAAGGACGCGCGATCATACAGCATCGAGAAGCCAGGTCGCGGTGACTCGACCCCAGGGTTCCGCTTGACAGCCCGGGCCGGGTCGCATCAGGCTTGGCGGATGCAAGCGGATCGAGTGCCAAGGAGGAGACCCATGGTGAAACGCATCGGTGGTTGGGCGGCGGCCGCCCTCGTCATCGGAGCCGCGTCCGTCGACGTGCTCGCCGCCGACACGACGGCCGCGAGGTTCGACAACCTCAAGGCCTTAGCGGGCGAGTGGACGATGAGCGGCGGGGACGGATCGGTCGCGGTGACCTATCGCGTCACGGCGGGCGGCAGCGCCGTCGTCGAGACGCTCTTCCCGGGCGCCCCGCACGAGATGGTCACGGTGTACACGATCGACAACGGCGACCTCGTGCTGACGCACTACTGCGCCGAGGGGAATCAGCCTCACATGAAGGCGGTCAAAAGCGGCGACGCGAGCGCGATCGCGTTCAAGTTCGACGGGGGCGGCAACATCAAGTCGCCCAAGGACGGCCACATGCACGAGGCGACGTTCACGTTCAAGGACGCAGACCACGTGTCGACCACTTGGCTCGTCTACAAGGACGGCAAGGCCGGCGAAACCAAAGAGTTCGTTCTCGTACGCATGAAGGGCTGACCGGATGGCGATCGAGGAAGGGAAGGCCGCTCCGGCGTTCACGCTGGCCGACGCGGACGGGAACGACGTCGCGCTCAAGAGCTTCGCCGGAAAGAACGTGATCGTCTACTTCTACCCGAAGGACGACACCCCCGGTTGCACCAAAGAGGCTTGCGGGTTCCGCGACGGCTGGAAAGACCTGAAGAAGGCTGGCGCCATCGTGCTGGGCGTATCGGCGGATTCGGGCGCCTCGCACAAGAAGTTCGCCGCGAAGTACAAGCTACCGTTCCTCCTGTTGTCCGACCCCGACCGAACGGTCATGGAGAAGTACGGCGCGTGGGGGGAGAAGGTCCTCTACGGGAAGAAGGTGACCGGCGTCATTCGCTCGACCGTGTGGATCGGCCCCGACGGGAAAGTGAAGAAACATTGGAAGCGGGTGCGCGAGGCGGCCTCGCATCCCGACGCCGTCATCGCGGCGTTGCGCGGGGAATAGTCGAAAAGGGGAGTGTCCCCTTTTTCGGGATCACGCGAGCGCGGCCGCCGCGAGAATCGTCGCGAGCATGAGCACCAGGAGGATCGCCGATGCGATCCACGCCGCGCGCGCGGGGACCGACGCTTGGGTTCGCACGGCGGCGCTCACGAGGCACCGAGGGCGTCGATTCTCGCCGCGCAGATGAAATCGTTCTCGGAAAGCCCTGCGACGGAGTGCGTCGCGAACGCGACGGTCACCTTGTTGTAGCCTACCGCCATGTCGGGGTGGTGATCCTCACGGTGAGCGATCCAGGCGACGGCGTTCACGAACGCCATGCTCGCGTAGTAGTCCTTGAACGCGAACGTCCGCCGGATCTCCTTCGCTGCGGCGTCCATCGTCCAGCCCGCGAGCTGTTTCAAGAGAGCCTCCGCGGCGTCGCGGTACAGGGCCGGGCCGTGCTGTGGCGAACAGTGCTTTGTGGCGAGCTCGTTCATGGGGATCTCCGAGTTGTGACACTTGAAACAGTGGCTAATGTAACCTCTAATCCGCGTGATGCGCAGAGCTTTGACCGTGGTATTCGCCCTGACGCTCCTGACGTCGGCAGACGCCGGTCACCTCGGGGCTCCACTCCCGAACGTTCCGCAAACGCCTCGCCTCGCCGTCGTGATCGTCGTGGATGGGCTGTCGTGGGATCGGCTGCAATCGTGGCGTCCCTGGTTCACGTCGGGACTCAAGCGCCTGCTCGACGAGGGGGCGGTGCAGACGGAGTGCCGCTACGCCCACCTGAACACGGAAACTGCTCCGGGGCACGCGTCGCTGGCCACCGGCGCGCCGCCGCGCGTGCATGGGATCCCGCTGAACCAGTGGTACGTGGCCTCGCCGCAGGGCGCGACCATGGCGACGAGCTACTCGGCGTCCCAACCTTTTCCCGGCGAGTCCGAAAACTCGGACAAGGTGATCCAGGGACCGGGGCGACTCCGCGTCGCGACGCTCGGCGATCGACTCGTGGCGCATGATCCGGCGTCGAAGGTGGTCGCGATCTCGAACAAGGACCGCTCCGCCATCCTCCTGGCCGGACGCGACCGGCGACACGCGGCGTACTGGTACGCCTCGAAGGAAGGGACCTACGTGACGAGCGCCGCGTACGACGCGACCTCCCCCACGGGATCCGCTTCGGCCGCGGTCGTCGCCCGTTTCAACGCGGACAAGGCGGGCGCGAAACTCGCAACTCATCTCGGCACCACGTGGTCGCGGCTGCCCGTGCCGGTTTTGGCGCCCTCGCCCGCGTTCGAAAGCGGCCTCGCGAAGTATCAGAACCTCGTCGTCGGCCCCGCGTTTCCGCACGAGCTCGCGAATCTGAAGCACCCCCTCGCGACGGTGCTCCAGTCGACGCCTCTCGCCGACCGGCTGCTGTTGGATCTTGCCCTGGATCTTCTCGCCGACGACACCCTGGCGCTCGGGCGGGACGACGTGCCGGATCTCTTCCAGGTGTCGTTTTCGGCGAACGACTACGTCTCGCATTACTACGGCCCCGAGTCGGTCGAGGACCTGGAGACTCTCCGTGCCCTCGACGTCGACATCGGACGGCTGCTCGACGAGCTCGCGGCGCGCTTTGGAAAGGGGAGCGTCGTCGTGGCGCTCAGCGCGGATCACGGATTTCTCCCCACTCCCGAGGCGACGAAACGGCGCGACCCGAAATACCGGGGGAGGCGCGTCGCGGATTTCAAGATCCAGAACCAGCTCAACGAGGCGGTGAACGCGGAGCTGAAACGGGCGCCGGACGCCCCACCTTTGGTCTATCGCTTCGAGGGGTGCAGTCTCTGGCTCAATCGCGCGGCCCTTGCCGCGAAGGAGGAGGCGAGCGCCGGGCGCGTGCTCGGGATCGTCAGGCGCGAGTTGGCCACGACCTGGAAGGATGTCGTCTTGCGAACGCTCGTCGTGGACGGGCCGTTCCCGGACCGCACCTCGGATGACGTTGCGCGCGCGGCCTGGAACGCCCGCGTGCCGGGCAGGTCGGGGGACCTCTTCGTCGTGCCACGGTACGGTTTCCTCGTGGATCCTTACGACGGGCTGGGGTCGAGTCACGGAACGCCGTGGGAGTACGACACCCACGTGCCGTTGATTTTCTGGGGCGCGCGGATCGCGCCGCGCACGATCTCCACGCCCTCGACACCCTACGACCTGGCGCCGACGCTGGGATCGTGGCTGGGTGTCGATCTCCCCGACGCCACCGGCACTCCCATCAACGTCTGGGAGAACTAGGATCTACCGGAAAAGGGGAGTGTCCCCTTTTCCGGCGTCCCTATTCCCGAGCTCCTAGCTCGAGTTGCAGCAGGCGCATTAAATCCTGGGCGTTGGTGACGACGCCGAAGGCTTTGTGCGTGCCCCGGTCTTTCAGCTTCGACACCAGAAACTCGGTCTGGTCGACGCAGATCGTCGTGATCTCCCGGATCTCGCCGCCCGGCGCAACGCAGAAGGTCGGCAGCATGTTTCCGGCGGCGATGCTGTGGAGTGCGCTCGCGACCATCACGACCATCGTGGCCTTCGTCGTTTGCTCCCGCATCGCGGCCTGGGCTTCGAGTGCGTCCACGATCGTCTCGGGGAGGGGGCCGTCGTCCCGGATCGACCCTGCGAGGACGTAGGGGATATTCGCGACCGTCAAAGCGTGCATGATGCCGCTTCCGACTCCATGAACGCGAAGGTTTCGTCGAGCGTAACGTCGGTCTCGTCCTCGGAGCCGTATTCCTTGGTGGCGACGGCGACAAGCTCCCCCTGATTGACCCGTCGGAATTCCTTCACCTCGAGCCGGCCGGCCGCCGGGTCCCACACGAGGTGGGAGTCCATGCGCGGGAGCGAACCGGCACTCCGGGGCGTCGACAAGACCCAGCGTAGCGAAATCGGGGTGGCGGTAGGGCATTCAATCTCCTCTGGCGGCTGACTCAGCACGCCACGACGTCCCCGATTCTACCGAGTGCCCAAAATGACATCCGTGAATCCGAGGCTTTCATGAGCCCTGCCCACGCTTCCAAGGCGATTTACAGCGACCGCAAAAAACGTAGTGGCCCCTGTATGCTTCCCCCTCGAATCCATGAGGGGAGGGGAGCATGAGCGGGGCAACGATCGACCGGCGCCACGTCTTGAAGATTCTTTCCGCCGTGGGGGTCGGCTCCGCGGTGTTCGGCCGAGCGCTTTGCGCGATGGCCGCGGACGCACCCCAGGTCACCGACGAGATGATCCGGCAGGCGGCATGGATCTCGGGGACCGCACTCACGGACGATCAGCGCAAGCTGATGCTCGAAGGGATCAACCAAACCGAGGCCGACTACGCCAAGCTGCGGGCGGTCACATTGTCGAACGCCGTGCCCCCAGCGTTCACGTTCGAGCCGCTGGCGAGGGCCAGAGTGCCGCGGCCCGCGGCCAAGCGACGCCGTCCCTCGCCCTCCGCGGGAAAGCACATCCCTCCTCCGGGGACGAAAGACGATGTCGCGTTCGCACCGGTGACGACGCTGTCCGCGTGGCTGCGGCGCAAGGAGATTTCGTCCACCGAGTTGACGAAGCTCTACCTCGAGCGGATCGAACGACTCGACCCGAAGCTGCACGCAGTGATCACGCTGACGCCCGAGCGGGCGTTCGAGCGCGCGGCGGCAGCCGACGCCGAGATCGCGAAGGGGCGCTGGCGCGGGCGGCTCCACGGCGTGCCTTACGGCGCAAAGGACCTGCTGGCGGTGGCCGGCTACCGGACGACCTGGGGGTCGGTCCCATTCAAGGACCAGGTCCTGAACGAGACCGCCTCGGTGGTCGAGAGGCTGGACGACGCGGGTGCCGTCCTCATCGCGAAAACGGCGGTCGGCGAACTGGCCTGGGGGGACGTCTGGTTCGGTGGCATGTGCCGCAACCCGTGGAAGCTCGATCAAGGCTCTTCCGGGTCCTCCGCGGGGTCGGCCTCGCTCACGGCGGCGGCGTGCGTTGGCTTCGCGATCGGCACGGAGACCTGGGGGAGCATCGTGTCGCCGTCCACACGGTGCGGCGTCACGGGCTTCCGTCCGACGTTTGGCCGGGTCAGCCGGCACGGTGCGATGGCGCTGTCGTGGACGATGGACAAGGTCGGGCCGATCGCGCGTTCGGCGGCGGACTGCGCGCTGGTGTTTGCGGCGATCCATGGCGGGGACGCGCACGACCCGTACTCGCGCACGGCTCCATTCGCGTGGCCGGTCGAGCGTTCGCCCAAGTCGATCAAGGTCGGTTACGTCAAGTCGCTCTTCGACGCCGACTACACGAAGATGGCGGACAAGGACGAGGACAAGCGCGGCTACGAGGAGTGGAAGTCGTTCGATGCGCGATCGCTCGAGACCCTCCGGGTGCTCGGGTTCGAGCTGATCCCGATGGAGCTCGACTTTTCGGTCCCGATCCCGCCGCTCGCGACGATCCTCACCGCGGAGGCCGCGTGCGCCTTCGATGCGTTGGTGCGCGATGGGCGCGTGGACACCTTGGTACGCCAGGTGGCCGATGCGTGGCCGAACGTATTCCGTCAGGGCGAACTGATCCCGGCGGTCGAGTACCTGCGCGCGCAGCGCCTGAGGACGATCGTCATGTGGGAAATGGAGAATCTCATGGAGGCCGTCGACGTGTACGTCGTGCCGTCGTTCGGCGGTGACAACGAGTTGTTGACGAATCTGACCGGCCACCCGGCGGTCGTCGTGCCGAACGGTTTCCGCGTTCTGGACGGCACCCCGACGAGCATCACCTTCCAGGGCCGGCTCGACGAGGACGACCTCACGCTTGCGGTGGCCGAGGCCTACCAGCAGGCCACCGACTTCCACATGAAGCGGCCGTCGTTGGACTAGGGAATACGGGATAAGGGGACACTCCCCTTTTTTCTGACAAGCTCCTCGGATACCGCTTGTCAGAAAAATAGGGGAGTGTCCC
>JAQBEH010000121.1:0-88604 GCA_032124015.1 Acidobacteriota bacterium | reverse complement strand
GTCAGCACCAGAAGCACGATCGCACCCGAGGCCAGCCGAATCGTCGAGAAGCTCGCCGCGTCGATGGAGGCGCGATCCAGCGCTTGCCGGCAAAGCAGCGAGTTGGCGGCGAACGCCGTCAGTGCCGACGCCGTGCACGCGGCGGTTCGAATGCGCGACGATTCCCTTGTGGTGATTGGAGTTTAAGGGGCACGATGGCTATCCTACCCTGGATCCTCCGCGCCCTCGCCCGCCACTACTGGCCACAGCTGTCGCTCGCGCCGAAAGACCCGTTTCAACTCCTGCTATGGGAATACGTCGCCTATCTCGCTGACGATCCGACACGAGCGTCGGCGTTTGCGCGGCTGAAAAGGACGGTGGGTCTGCGTCCGGCGCAGGTCGCCGATGCGCCGCTGCCGGTGCTCGCCGCGATAGCGCGGCTTGGCGGTTCGATCGCGGTGGCCCAGCGGGCAGCGCGGATGCGGGACGTTGCGATTCGCGTGGGGGACAGGTGGCGCGGCAGCCTCCGCAGTGTCTTGCGGCTTCCCTATGAAGAGGCGCGGCGCGCTCTCAAGGCGTTCCCGTCGATCGGCCCCCCGGGGGCCGACAAGATTCTGCTCCTGACGGGCGCACGCCCGATTCTCGCGCTCGACTCGAATGCGCTCCGCGTCCTGCTGCGGCTCGGCTACGGGCGGGAGCACAAGAGCTATCAGACGTCGTACACCAGCGCCCAGACCGCGGCGATGGCCGAGTTGCCCGAGACGGTGCCGTCGTTGCAAAGAGCGTTTCTTCTGCTGCGACGTCACGGCCAAGAGCTGTGTCGCCGCACGGCTCCGCGCTGCACGGTCTGCCCGATTCGTGATTCGTGTCCGTTTGGAGGCGGGAAGCGGGGGACGTGAGGAGCCCCTACGTCACCGAGACCAGGTCCTGCCGCCCGTGCTTGTGTCGCGTTTCCCGCATGTCCTCGCCGCGCAGCTCGCGCAGGGCGTAGGTGACGAACTCGCGGACGACGCGCTTGCGCCAATGGAGGACGAAGTCGGTGTTGTCCATCGGCTTGGCGTGACCGTACGCCGCGTCGGCGGCCGCGGCGATCACGGAGTCGTCCTTCAAGAACTTTCCGACGAGCTGCTGGGCGGCGTCTTGCGCCTCCAGCGGGCGCGAGGCGACGGCGCCCAGCACGAGGCGGGCGTCCTCGACGGCACCCTTTTTCCCCAACTTGATCGCGGCGGCAACTGAAAGGACCGGGAAGTCGAAGCTGCCGCGCCGGCGGAGCTTCCAATAGACGCTCTTCCAACCCGCGGCAGGGGGGAGGAGGACGTGAGTGAGGACCTCGTCGGGACGGCGGGTGAGGTAGTTCATCCCGTCGTTGCGGTAGAGGTCGGTCAGAGCCAGTTGGCGCGGCCCATCCTGTTTCGAAGTGAGTGTCACGCTGGCGCCGAGCGCCATCAGCATCGGCGCGGTGTCGGTCGAGGACACCGCAAGGCAATGATCAGAACTGGGCGCGACCCAACAGGTTGTCCCTTCCTTCTTCATGCAAAAGCCAATCGCCTGGCGCCACTCGTAGTTCTGATCGTAGTAGTTGCAACGCGTGTCGAGGCAGACGTTGCCGCCGAGCGTTCCCATGTTGCGCAGATGAGGCGTCGCGATCTGAGAGGCGGCCTGGTAGAGCCCCGCGTAGTGCTGCTTGATTCGCGGATCGGTCGCAAGCTGGGTCAAGGTCAGCCCGGCACCGAGCACCATGCCGTTTCCATTGGTCGCGTGGCGCAGCTCGTCCACGTGGGCGAGCGAGACGACGATTTTCGGGGTTTGCTGCCGACGCTTCATGTTCGGCAGGAGGTCCGTGCCGCCGGCCATCACCATCGCCTCGCCCGGCGCGTGGTCCGCCAGGATCACGGCGGCCTCGTGAGCCGTTTTCGGCGCCATGTACTTGAAGACCGGGAGACGCATCATTTCAGTGCGGCCTTTTTGCGGTCGGGGTCGTTGGTGGCGTTGCCGTCGCCGCCTTCCCAAGGCGTGGGCACGAGCATCGGATCGGGATACGCGATGTTCGGGAACGCCCCGGGGCCGAAACGTCCCGGTTTTCCCTTCGCCTTGTCGTCGAGCGCCTTCATGATCTTTTCCGGAGTGATCGGGACCTCGTCGATGCGCACACCCACCGCGTCGTACACGGCGTTGGCGACGGCGGGCATGATCGGAAGCAACGGGCCCTGGCCGACTTCTTTCGCGCCGAACGGTCCTCGTGGGTCGGGGTATTCGATCAGCTCGGTGTCCACCTCGGGCATGTCGAGCGAGGTAGGGGACTTGTACTCGAGCATCGACGGGAACTTGTGCACGAGCGCGTGCGAGAGTCGTTCCGGCAGCCGCCGGAACGTCTGCTCTTCCATCAGCGCTTCGCCCAAGCCCATGTAGACGGAGCCTTCGACCTGGCCGCGCGCCAATACCGGGTTCAACGCGCGCCCGATGTCGTGCGCGATCCAGACCTTCGGCACGTGGATCCAGCCCGTCCTAGGATCGACGTCCACCTCGACGACGCATGCGGTGTACGAGTACGTCGGCGACGGCCCGACACCTCCGCCCTTGTAGCGCGCGGGGGACCGTGGCGGCGTGTAGGAGCCCGTCGTCCCCAGAGTTCCGAACTCGGTCTCGGCCAGTATTACCGCTTCCTGGAAGGTCATGCCCTTGTTCGGATCTTCCGTATCGAATACTCGGCGCTCGGCGAAGACGAGGCGGTCTTTGGGCACGTCGAGCTTCTTCGCCGCCGCCTGCGCCAGTAGGTCGCGCGCGCGGTCGGCGGCCTGGATCGCGGCGTTTCCCATCATCAAGGTGACGCGGCTCGAGTAGCTCCCGAGGTCGACCGGCGTGAGGTCGGTGTCTCCGGTGATGCACCGGATGTCGAACGGATCGATCCCGAGGATCTCCGCGACGATGTTGACCAGCACGTCGTCCGACCCTTGGCCGACTTCGGTGGCGCCGCAGAATACGGTCACGCCGCCGCTGCGGTCGAGCTTCAGCTGGACACCCGAGTGAGGCAGCTTGTTCCAGTAGATCGGAAGCCCCGCCCCCGACAGGTACGACGAGCACGCGAGACCCAGACCCTTGCCGTGGGGCAGCTTGCGGAAGCGGCCGGCCCAGTCGGACCGGCGGACGACGCTCTTGATGCAATCGGAAAGGCCGATCGTCTGCACGTGCATGTAGTTCGCCGTAATCGTGTCCGGCTGCTCGACTATCTTCAGGCGGAGTTGGGCCGGGTCGAGCGCCAAGGCTTCCGCGATCTTGTCGAGCTGGACTTCCTGGCCGAAGCGCGGCTGGGGCGTTCCGTGCCCGCGCTTCGGCCCGCACGGCGGTTTGTTGGTGAACATCCGGCACGCTTCGAACCGATAGCGCGGAATGCGATACGTCACGGTCTGCAGCGCGCCCGTGTAAAACGTGGACGCCACGCCGTACGAGCCGTACGCGCCGCCGTCGATGAACGTCTTCAAGTGCATGGCGGTGATCGTGCCGTCGTTCTTGACGCCGGTCTTGAAGCGCATCAGCACGGGATGGCGGCCGCGGTGGCAGTAAAAGACCTCCTCGCGCGTGAGCGCGATTTTCACCGGGCGGCCCAGGATCATCGCCGCCTTCGCGACCACGATCTCGTGGTTGAACGGGTCGGTCTTCCCCCCGAAGCCGCCTCCGTTGGGGCAGGCGATCACGCGAATGTGCGCCGCCTGAATCGCCAGCGCGCGCGCGAGGGACCGGTGCAGGTAATGGGGCACCTGGGTCGACGACCAGATCGTCAGCTTCCCGTCCTGGTCCGGAGCCGCGATCGAGGCGTGCTGCTCGATGGGCAGGTGCGTGTTCCCCTGAAAGAAGAAGTCGTCCTCGAACACGCGATCCGAGGCCCCGAACGCTTCTTCGGTGTCGCCGAACTGGAACGAGACGCGCTTGTGGACGTTGCCTTCCTCGCCGTAGTCGTGGATGCGCGGCGCCGGGTTCTCGTACGCGTCGAGAGGTGTCGCGCGGGTCGGCAAGATCTCGTAGTCGACCTCGATGAGGTCGAGCGCATCGGCTGCCGTGGCCTCGTCCTTCGCGACGATCGCCGCAACGGGATCCCCCACGAAGCGCACGCGGTCGCGGGCGAGCGGGTCTTCGTCTTGAGAAACCGGCAGGATTCCAAACGTGATCGGGAAGTCCTTCCCCGTGAGGACGAGCAGCACGCCCGGGTGCCGTTCGGCCTTCGTTGTGTCGACCGATCTGACGATCGCGTGCGGGACCTTGGAGCGGAGCAGCTTGCAGTAAACGGTGCGCGGAAGCGCGACATCGTCGGCGAAGCGCGTCTGGCCCGTCACCTTTGCGCGGCCGTCCACGCGGCGCCGGGGCTTGCCGACGGTGTTGCGGGGCGTTCTCTTGTCGCTCATTTCGGGCCGCGCATCCGTGCTGCGGCTTCCTCGACCGCCTCGAAGATCTGGTTGTACCCGGTGCATCGACAGAGGTTGCCGGAGAGCGCTTCGGCGATCTCGTCGCGCGTGGGGTGAGGGTTCTTCTCGAGCAGATGCTGCGCCGTCAACAGGATCCCCGGCGTGCAGTAGCCGCACTGGGAACCGCCGAGATCCGCGAAGGCCTCCTGCAGCGGGTGCAGTTGGCCGGAGCGTCCGGCCATCCCCTCGACCGTCGTGATCTTCCGCCCCTCGCACGCGGCGGCGACGACGAGACACGAAAGGACGGGCTGCCCGTCGAGCAGCACCGCGCACGCGCCGCATTCACCCAACTCGCAGCCATGTTTGGTCCCGGTGAGGTTGAGATCTTCCCTCAGGACCTCGAGAAGGGTCTTGTAGGGCGCGACCGCGGTTTCGACCGTCTCGCCGTTGACCGAGAGGGAAAGATGAAGAAGCGATTTCACGCGAGTCCCCCGAGCGACATCTTACGAGGAGTCTCCGCCCGGTGGAGAAGAGGATCCGTTCGGGGGGCCAGCCGGACCGCCACTGCGGTGGCGCCGGCCGCCGCGTCGTCTCCTGCGACCCGCCGGGGAAGGCTGGACGTCACGCGTCGTCTCCGCCGCCTCCGTCACCGGGATCACTCCTCCTCCGTAACGGCCGGAGTCGGTCTCCTCGTCGGTTCCGTCCGCGGTCGGGACGGAGGGAAGCGCGGCGAAGAAGTAGTTGTCGTCCCACACCGGCGGGAGCTTCGGGCCCCGCGCGGCGGCCACCGGAGCGGCCACCGGGGCGGTCGCGGTGTCTCCCGGGGGCTCCTTGCGACGCCCACGTCCTCCGCGGCGTCCGCGACGGCGCTTCCCACGGCCGCCTTCGGCCGGAGCCGTGGCATCGTCCGCATCGTGGTGTTCGACCGCCTCGGCGGATCCGGGCGCGGGGGTGGCGCCCTGCCCAACGACCGCTTCGGCCCACGCGATCCTCGCCTCGCCGAATTCGCCACCCAACACCGGGGCCAGCACATCGAGCATCGCCATCGCATCGCCGAACGCCGGGCGGCGCATCAGCGACAGCTTGGCGCCTCGCCTCATGGGTTTCAGCGGCACCATGCGTTGGAGCATGGCCAGCGCCTGCCGGGTGTGTTCCTGGTCCTTGCGCGCGATGCGCAGGCGCAGGGCGATGGGCCTCAGGGCATCATCGACGATCGTGCGTGCGTCGCGCCCATCTCGTTTCGCGGCCGAGCCGGAATCGATCGCGAGGCCGAGGTCCGCCGCCACGGAGGCGAACAGCAGCGCGGAGAAAATCTCCCCCGGATAAACCTCGCGGCCGCTCTTCCAGCGCGCGTCGAGGGCGTCCAAGAGCGCGTAGAGGATCTTGCGCTCGGGGCCGTCATGGCCGTAGGTGCCCGCGAGCTCGGGGAGGATCACCTCGAAAACTCCGGTGTCGAACGCAAGCTCGAACGAGCGCCTCCCGGCGCCGCTGCGGCAGAAGCGGTTGAACTCTTCGAGGATCCGCGGCGAGGCGGCCTTGGGAATCTCGGATCGCGTCTGCCTCAGAGCCGCCAGCGTCTTCGCCTCGATCGTGAAGTCGAGCCGTGCTGCGAACTTGATCGCACGCAGGATACGGATCGGATCCTCCCTGAAGCGGACGATGGGGTCGCCGATCGTGCGTACCAGGCGGCGGCGCAGATCGCCCAAACCGTCGGCGTGGTCGATCACGGTCTCGGCGTTCACGTCGTAAAAGAGCGCGTTGATCGTGAAGTCGCGCCGGAGTGCGTCTTCTTCCGGGGTCCCGAAGACGTTGTCGTCGCGGATCAGGAGGTCGTCCGTTTCGTCCACGACAGCCGGCCCGGCCTCGGGCTCCGCGACGTCCGGGCCGTTGTCCGCCGCGTCGCGCGAGCGAAACGTCGCGACCTCGATGATCTTTCCGCTCTGGAAGTAGACGTGGGCGAGGCGGAAGCGGCGTCCGATGATGCGACAGTTGGAGAAGAGGCGCTTGACCTGTCGCGGGGTCGCCGAAGTGGCGATGTCGAAGTCTTTCGGATTGAGTTCGAGGAGAAGGTCGCGCACGCAGCCGCCGACGAGATAGCCCGTGTAGTCGAAGCGTGTCAAGCGCTTGACGATGCGGACGGCATCGGGGTCGAGGTCTCTGAGGGCGACCGGGTGGTGCACGACCTCGGGGCCGCGATGGACCTGCGGCGGGGCCGATGGCGGCGCCTCGGTGTGAGCGGTCGGGAGGGGGGGCGTCGTCTCGGTGCGCTGCCGTTTTGACCCGCGCGAAAGGAGAGCCTTGAGCTTTTTCAGAACCATGCGGGAGAACTATAGCCCACCGGGCCGTTCTTCACTTCTGCCGGAAGATCCGATTCATCGGATCGCGCTCGACCCGTTCGGGAGCGAACGGCAGGATCAGGATCACATTGATCGCGGGGCTCTGATTCGAATCGCGGCGCCCCGCCCTCGAAAACCGGTCGACTCCGTCCGTTGCGTCGCCAAAGACACCGGCTTTTCGGGGTTTCGATTGAACCTCCGCCGCCCGTTGAGTATGTTTCCGGCGTCATGCGAGCCAAAGACCTGATGAATGCCGACGTCATTACCATTCGCGACGACGCGCCCGTCTCCCAGTTGTGCGACGTCATGCAGGCCGCTCACGCCAACGGCCTGCCCGTGTTGAACGCGCGCGGCGAGCTCGTGGGGATCGTCACCGAAGACGACATTCTTTACGGCACGATGGGCGTATTCGAAAGGGACGGTAGCGCCGTGCTCGTCGGCGAGATCATGACGTCGCCCGCGATCTGCGCGTCCGAGGACACCGACGTCGTGGAATTGAGCCGGATGATGTGGGGCATGCGCATCCACCGCATTCCGATTCTCCTCGAAGGGCGGGTCACGGGCGTGGTCACGGCGCTCGACGTCGTGCGCGCGGTGGCCGAGGGGGCGGTTTGATGAGCACACCGGCGCAGGTCATCGCCCTCCTGAACGCGCTGACGCACGGCGACCTCGAGGCGATCCGCGCCAAGCTGACCGAGGCGCGCGGCGCGTGCGAGCGGCTCGGGCACGACGACGTCGCCTCGATCGTGGCCGAGGCGCACGGGGCACTTTCGGGCGGCGATCTCAAGACCTATCGCAAGAGGGTCGAAACCGCGGTCGCCAAGCTCGGCCACCTTCGTTGACCCTGCCCGTGCGCGGTTTCACCGTCGCCGCCGTGCAGATGCAGTCGACGAACGATCGCAAGCGCAACCTCGACACCGCGGAAGCGTTCGCGGCCGAAGCGGCCGGCCGCGGTGCCGACCTGATCGCGTTTCCCGAAAACGTCGCCGAGGTGCGCGCGGAAGGGAGCGTGGGGTCGCCGGCCGAGCCGCTCGATGGTCCGACTGCCGTGCGCTTTGCGGCGATGGCCGCGCGTCACCGCGCGTGGATCCTCGCGGGGACGATCGCGTTGCGGATCCCCCGCAGCCGCAAGAGGCACAACGCGTCGATTCTCTTCGCGCCCGACGGCTCGGTGGCCGCCGTGTATCGAAAGATGCATCTGTTCGACGTCGCGATCCCGGGACGCGCGGTCTTTTGCGAATCGAGCATCGTCGTGGCGGGGGACACGCCGGTCGTCGCGCCGACGCCCCTTGGAGTGTTCGGGCTCTCGGTCTGCTATGACCTCCGATTCCCCGAGTTGTACCGGCAACTAGCGCTCGCGGGCGCCACGGTGCTGTTCGTACCGTCGGCGTTCACCGCGTACACGGGGCGCGCCCATTGGACGGCGCTCTTGCGAGCGCGGGCGATCGAAAACCTGGCTTATGTCGTCGCGCCCGCCCAGTGGGGGTTGCATCACGCCGGCCGCCGCTCCTACGGTCACACTTCCGTGATCGATCCGTGGGGGCGAGTGATCGCCCAACGTGAGAGCGGCACGGGAGTCGTGCTGGCGCGCATCGACCTGACGCGCGTCGCTCGGCTTCGCCGCGAGTTGCCCGCGCTGACGCACGTGCGGCGGGAGCTTCTGGGCGGCCGACCTGGTTCGGACTGATACCCTTTCCGGGATTGCGAGAGGAGAGACCTCGATATGTTCTGCCCCGTATGTCGCGATGAGTACCGTTCCGGATTCACGCAATGCGCGACCTGCGATGCCGCGCTCGTCGACTCGCTCGACGCCCGCGGGCCCGACGCGCCTGCGCCGGTCCTGGCCGACGCAATCCCAGAACAAGCCCTGGCCGCTTTTTGCGGCTTCCTCACGCTCGACGAAGCGCGCCATGCCCGGGACAGAGTCCGCGCGGGGAAGATGCCCGCGGACATCTTGATCCGCGAAACCCCGGGCACGGCGGCCGGCGCGCCCGTGAACGAGGAGTTCTGGCTCCGCGTGCGGCCGCGGGATTTCGCGATCACGGAGGGCCTCATCGGTTTCGAGCCCGCGGCGGTTGCGGACGCCGAGGACACCTTCCAGTGTTCAGCGTGCGGTGCCACCGTGCATGCATCGGACGACGCGTGTCCCGGCTGCGGACTCCGGTTCGAGGAATGACCGGGCGACGCGTCACGACCGTGTTGTTCGACGCCGGCGGCGTGCTTCTCGACCTCGACTACGCCTTCTTGAAACGACTCCTCGAGGCGCGCCACGTCGCCACGACCGTTCACGAGCTCTCCGCGAGCGAATCGATCGCGCGAACGGCGATCGACCGGCGGGTGCGCGAGGGCGGGCGCACGAGCGAGGCGTGGCGCGACTACTTCCGCATCCTGCTCACGCGCGTGGGCGCCCCTCCGGAAGGAACGGAAGAGATCATCGACACGCTGGCCGAGGCGCACCAACGCGTCGGGTTGTGGACCGTCGCGATCGAGGGCGCCGTTGCGACCGTGCGCGTGCTGAAGGACGCCGGGCACCGTCTCGGCGTTGTCAGCAATGCCGAGGGACGCGTTGAGCGCGACCTGGCGGGCGCAGGGTTCGCGGGGCTTTTCGAGACGGTGGTGGACTCACACGTCGTCGGAGTGGAAAAGCCCGATCCCGCGATCTTCCACATTGCCATGGAGCGGATGAACGTGGCACCCGAAACCGCGATGTTCCTCGGCGACGTTCCGGCCGTGGATGTCGCCGGCGCGCGTGCCGCCGGGCTCACGGCCGTGCTCCTCGATCGACACGACCTCTACGCGACCGTCGACGCGCCGCGACTTCGTTCGATCACGGAGTTGCCGGGCTGGATGGCGTCCGAATGGGGTCAGGGGGAGACCTGACCCCATTCTTGTCGGGTGAGTTGGTCGAGGAGCTTTCGCGGCATGGGATTGCCCGGCGCGAGTTCGATGGCCAGGCGAAGGTGCTCCGCCGCCTCGTCCCGGGCACCCCGGCGCGCCAGCAGCACCGCCAAGTTGTAGTGCATCTGGGCGTACTCCGGGTAGATCGCAACCGCGCGGCGTAGGTGATCCTCCGCCTCTTCGCCGCGCCCAGCTTCCGCCAGGAACATCCCCGCTCCGGCTTGAAGTTTCGCCGAACGCGGCATGGTCGCGACGTCGGCAATCGCCAAGGTCAGGTTGTTCTTCCAGTCGGGAATGCGCGCCCAGGTGCGCACCGCGAACCCGGAAACCAGGGCGACGGCGAAAGTCACGACGACGATCCGGCGCGCTCGCCCTCCGCCTGGCGGCTCCTGGCGAGCGGCCAAGGCGGCGCCGAAGTGGCCGATGAGCAGACACACTCCGAGCGACGGCAGGTAAGAGAGACGTTCGGCCATGATCGTTCCGGTCGGGAACAGCAGATTGGCCGAGGGGAGGAAAAACACGACCCAGACGATGACGGCCAACGCCACCGGACGGGAGTGTCTGAATCCCCACACGGCGGCCGCGACGAGCGCCGCAAGGAACGCGAAACCTCCGAGGACCCTCGGATCGGCGAACGAATGCGCAACGGGAATCGCGTCAAACGAATAGTCCGACACGAGCTGCCCCGGCGCCACGCATAACAGCGCGTACTTCAATTGCACCCACACCGCGGTCAGCACGCGTGGCCAGAAGCCGGCGGCCGCCGCGGGGTTGTCGAGCGGAATCGTGGCCGCTGCGGACTGGTGAACGCCCAGCGCGAACCCGCGCAGCGCGAGCATGACGGCGCAGGCCGTCGCGTACCCGATAAGGAGCCTCCCCCGTCGAGGGGCGGCTTCCCGCCCGCGCAAGAGGTCATCCGCGAAGAACAAGAGCGGCGCGAGGATCGCGCTCTCCTTGGAGAGGATGGCCGCGAGGTAAAACGCCGCGGCGCCGATTTGCCAGCGTCCCGCAGCCAGCTCCGCCTCGTTCGCGCGTCGGTGCGCGATCCACGCCGCGAGCACGAACAGTGCCGCAAGAAGCTCGGCGCGGCCGGCGATGTTGGCGACGGCCTCCGTGTGAATGGGAAGGACCGCGAACAGGCAGCCGCCGAAAAGCGCCGTGCCGTAGTGGGTTCCGGCCCGTTTCAGGGCCAGCCAGACGAGCGCGGCGACGGCCGCGTGGAGGAAAACGTTGAGGAGGTGGAAGCCGAACGGACCGGCGCCGAGGATCGCGCGATTGACCGCGAAGGAGGCGACGGTCAGCGGGCGGTAGAGACCGTAGTTCTCGCCGGCGATGTTCCAGTAGGGCTCGACGAACAGTCGGGGAAGGTGCGCGAGCGAATCGATGGCGGGGTTGCTCTCGACGAGTCGTACATCGTCGAGAGCGAATTCATTGCCGGAAGCGCGCCAGTGGACGAGGACGGCGATGAGCGCGCAAAGGAGCGGCCACCGCAGCGACGTCCTCCCCGCCATCAAAAGGAGTAGACGTAGCTCACGAGGGTGCTGAAGTCCGGGGCGCCGTCGGTCAAGCCGAACCCGATGGAGGCTCGGAACATGCTGCGGTCAAACGCCCTCCAATTGACACCCCCGAGGACCTGGGTCGCCGTGTTGGTGCCGATCGCCCTGTAGGGGCTGGGATTGGTCTTGTCAAAGCGGGCGGTTTGGGAGACCACCTCGGTGACGATCGAGACCTGGTTCGCCAAAGGGAACACCGCGGAGAAAGCCAAATCGTAGGAAGTTCGCCCGCTGAGAGGGTGGTCCTGGAAGGCGCCGTCGTCGTTGAGGATGATCCCGAAGTGGCCTCCGAAGATGACGGCCTTTCCGAGCCGGTATCGCACGCTCCCGAACAGCTCCCAGGCGAACGAATCGAAACCGAGTCCCGCGTGGTCGTCTCCGGTCGGGATCGTGAAGATTGTGCCTGCCGAGAAGTCGGTGTTGGGCGCGCCGTCCGGGAACACCCATTTGGCGTAGACCTGGAGATCGGTCGCTCCGGACCCGTCCGGCTCGCCGGAGCGGCCCGCGTCCGTCGTTCCAAAGCCGAAGTTGCCTCCCAACTCGAGAGTCTTGACGGGCCGGAACGCGACGACGCCACGTAGGATCAGAGAGTCGACGGGCGTGCCTGCGCTGGAGTCGGCATAGGCGATCTGAGCTTCCCACCACTGCGACTTGACCAGGGCGGCGTCTTGTGCGAACGAGAGGAAGAGACGATCCGTGATGTTGAATGAAGCCGCGGGGGTGGCGGGGTTCGCCGGGGCGGGCGCAGCATCGGCGCCGAATACGGCAGGAACTCCCGCCACTATTGCAGCGAGGAGGAGGATGGGACGAAGGCGGCTCAGCACACTCATGCAAGGTCCTTTCATCGATTCAAGCCGATGCGTGAAAATTCCGTTGGGTGCGGCCGCGGGGCCGCGGGTCCGTTCGTGGCGCCTCAGCGTCGATCCCGCGAGACAGCAGCATTGTGGCGACCGTGGGAGCACCTGTCAAACGGGGACGGCGAGCCGCTAGCGCTGCGACGCGGCTCCCGCCGGGCCCGTCGAGGCGACCTGCAACGTCACGATGGTGGCGTCTCCGTCCGGCGATGCGAGGGGCGGGGCGCAGGTGCGCGGCGCGGGGCCGCCGCGACGGTCGAGCAGGTCGACGATGAACGATTCCTCGGCGTGACGCGCAAGGCGGATGCGGCCGGCCGCGTGGGGGGCCGCAACACAGAAGACGACTTCACCCTGCGCGGTGTTGAGGAATCCCGCGAGGACCGTGATCCCGCCGTCGGTCGAGGTGAGCGTGCCGGTTTTCGCAACGAGGGCCGTCGCAAACGGTGGTGAGGAGAGACGGGGGAACGCGGCGCTCACCGTTCCGGGGTCGCATCCGGCAACGGGAAGCAAGTGCTCGATCTCGATGCCGAGGCTTGCCGCCGCCGATCGGAAGCCGCGCAGCATCGCCACGATCTGGCGTGGCGTGAGCCTGTTTTCGCCCAGCCCCGAAGCGGTCTGGATGTGCACCGGGACCGTCCCCGTTACGAGGCGATCGGCCAGGAGCACCGAGAGTTCGCTCGTCGTTCCGATCGAGGCGGCGACGCGTTCGATGTCGTTGTTCGAATAGGCGTTGAAGCGGCGGAGCGTCTCGGCCAGAGGCTTCGACCGGTGCTCGAAGAGGACCGTTTCGACGCCTCGCGGCGATTTTTCGAAGCGCGCGCCGCCTACGATCTCGACCGACGGGAGCGGGGAGCGCGGAGTGCCGTGCTCGGCGGCGCAGGCGTACCACGCTTGCCGGATCACGTGGTTCCACCGCCTCGCATCGAGGGCCTGTCGCAACCGCGTGGCCATCAGCGTGCCGCGCTTCACGGGGTCCGGGTTCCTTCCCTGAGAGCCGTTCTCCCAACCCATCCAGAACGTCCCATCGACGATCACCGAGCCGGTCACCTTGCGGATGCCCATACGGTTCAACGCCTGCGCGACGAGGAACGCGCTTTCGGCCTGGAAGTCCGGATCGCCCGCGCCGTGGACGACGAGGTCCCCCTTGAGAAGACCACGCGCCGGGTCGAGCGTGCCGCGCGCGGAAAAGCGCGTCGTGAAACGGTGGTCGGGCCCCAGCGTTTCCAGCGCCCACCACGAGGTCGCGATCTTCACCACCGATGCGGGGTTGATGGCGAGGTCCGCGCTGCGCGCATCGAGGACTTGGCCATCCACGGTCTCGACGTACCAAACCAGCGCCGGCGGACGCGCGGGCTTCCGCGAACTGCGAGGACGCGCGTTCTTGGCGGCGGCTTGTGCGGGGGCGACGAGGAACAATGCGGCGGCAACGAAGGCGAGTAGGGATCGTGACGTCACAGGCAGTCTCCGGGGCAACGCGATGAGGCCTTCCAAACGTAGTGCGCGCCGTGGGCGTGGGTCAACCGAAAACGCCGCTATTAGTCGAAATCCAGAGGATTCTTGGGCTTCACGGTGGGGTCGGACGCGGCTTTCCGGCGGGCTTCCTCGAACTTCTTCTGAAGCAGATCGTCCAGGTTCTTCGTGCGATCGAACGCTTTCGAGAAGGCGTCCTCCCGTCGCGCGGGCCCGGATTTCACGTCGGTCATGGCCTGCTCGAATGTCGCTGATGGATCGGCCTTCGGGCGCTCCTCCGACAGAATCGTCCCCGTCGCCGCATCGACGACGAGCTTCGTCTTGCAGCACGGGCAATCGACCTGGACCTTTCCGCTCATACGAGCATTCTCCGCGCGAGTGGCTCCGCGGTCAAACGGGGATCGGCCCGGGATCAGGGGACACTTCCCTTTTTCTTCAAAGCTCCCCGGATACCGCTTTGTGCGAAAAAGAGAAGTGTCCCCTGATCCCGCGCCGGTCCATCTATTTCAGGATGACGATCGTCGCCCCCCATCCGCCGCGGTCCGGGGGCGCATCGGCGAATGATGCGACGTGGGGATGGCGCGCGAGGAGCGCACGCACCGTTTCGCGCTGTGCACCGATGCCGCGGCCGTGGATGATGCGCACCTCGCGAAACCCCGACTCGTGCGCCGCCTCGAGGTAGGAGATCACGACGTCCGACACGTCGCGGGGCGCGAACGCGTGCAGGTCGATAGCGTCCTCGATCGGCAGGGTGACATCGTCTTGAATGTCGTCTTGAATGTCGTCGTCCATTCGGGCCCCCATGAACACCGCCGCACGCACTGCTAGAATGCCCCTTTGGCAAGCGCCTGTAGGGACGACGTCCCTCGGGCGGGGGAGAAACGATGGCTGATCGGAGGCCTTTGCGCTCGTTGACGGCGGCTGCTTTCGCACTCCTCGCCTTGGCGGGATGCGGTCGCTCGAAGGACGACGGTACTTTGACTCCGGTTCCGGCGGCCCCGCCCGCGGCCGTTGCCGCGGCGGCACCGGCACCTTCGGTGCCAACATCCGTCCCCGTTACGAGGGTTCCGCCACCAAGCCCGGTCCCTCCGGGCGTCGATGCGCAAAAGCCCGTCGCTACCGTCAACGGGAAGCCGATTTTGGCGGAGAAGGTTTACTCCGTGTACCGGATGAACCAACAGATGCTCCAGCAACGCGGGCGCGTGTTGGACCCCAACGACGACCAGGCCCTAAGAGCCCAGAGCCTGGAGGTCGTCATCGCCGACGAGTTGCTTTACCAGGCGGCTCTGGCCAAGGGCATCACCGCTTCCGCCGCAGAGGTCGACGCGGCGGTGAAGCAACTCAAGGCGCGTGTCGGTTCCGAAGCGACTTACAAGAAATTTCTCGTGGAATCCGGGCTCACCGAGGTCGAGGTTCGGCAGGAGGTCACGCGGAACATCCAAACCGACGCGTATGGGAAAGAGCTCTTGGCCGGCAAGGGCGTCAGCGAAGAGCAGGCGAAGAAGTTCTACGACGCGAATGTCTCCAAGGGAATGTTCAACGTCCCCGAGCAGGTCCACGTGCAGTACATCCTCGTGAAGGCCGCCGAAAAAGACCCTGATTCCGTGAGGCTCGAAGCGAAAAAGCGCGCCGAAGAGGCAGTCAAGCGCGCCGCCGCCGGCGAAGACTTCACGGCGCTTGCGAAGCAGTACTCGCAAGACCCCACCGCGGCCCGTGGCGGCGACATCGGGTTTTTCCCGCGAGGGGTGATGTTCCCGAAATTCGAGGAGGTGGCCTTCGCCGGGAAACCGGGAGAGGTCACGCCGCTGTTCGAGACGCCGAAGGGCTTCAACGTGATGAAGATCTTGGAGAAGAAGCCTGAGTCGACGCGGACCTACGAAGAGGTCAAAGACGCGCTGATGCTCGATCTGGGTCGCGTGATGGAGCAGGACGCGATGAAGGCCAAGATCCGTGAGCTGGCCGCCGCCGCAACGATCGCCGTTCTTGACCCCGCGTTCGCGATGCCGCAATCGGCCCCGGCCTCGGCGATCGCCGGAAAGCCCTAGCGCCCAGCTCGCGTCAGGGCGCCTTGTCCAACACGCGCTCGTTGGTTCCCGTCTCGAAGAAGTGGTACGACGCGTACTCTCGCGTCGATGCCGAGGTCGGCTCCGTGGACTTGGATGTGATGGCGCGGAACGACGAGTAGCGAAGCTGCGTCGGGAAGGAGAGCCGGTCGCGGCGCGTTTGGAACAACACCCGGCCCGAGAATCCGATCGGCTTCGGGCCGACGCGGCCTCCCACGATGTTGAACGACTGAGACCAGCGCGCAAAAAGAAGCTTGAGACGCTCTTGCTGGTGGCTGGGCTCGGCGCGAATCTCGACCGGGGTCAGGGTCGTCGCGTCCACGAGAACGACGCCGTCCCACTGGCGGATGTCCCGGCCGTCCGTGTAGGGGATCGCACCCTTGAATTCAAAAATGCGCACCCAGTCGTACCCCTCGAAGCGGTCGCCGCGCTCGCGGTAGGCGAAGTAAGGCTGGTTCGCCTGGCTGAAGAGGAACACCCACGCGTAGGCCGGGGGAAATGCCTCCGCGTCGTTGACCTCGGTCGTTGTGACGGTCCCGTCGGACTTCATCTTCTGGCGGAACTCGGCAATCGCCTGCCCGTCGCCGCGCTCGAGGAGATAGCCGTACGTTCTGGATGTTTCTTTCTTCGCTTCACCGTCTTCGAGCTTGGCCTTGCGCACGGTCTCGGTGCACGTGAACTTCACCGCGTATTCGAGGTACTTCGTGGCGACGCCGGCGAGTTGCGAGGCGAGTTCCGGCGTGATGCCCCACGGCGAGCCGTCGTCCGAAAGGAGCGACATGTACGCCGGATCCGGGGGGGCGTTCTTGTCGCTCGGCTCCGGTTCGGTGCTCGGCGGCCGCTGGGGGAGCTGCGAGTGGCCGGAATCCGGCGGAACCGGCGGCGGGAGCAGTACGGCAAGTGCGATGGCGAGGGCGGCTGGTGCGAAGCTCATGCGCTGATTCTAGCTTGCGGCGGCGCTTGACACCTCATGAGGCCAATCCTAAGGTGCGGAAGTGACCAAGAAGAAGGACTACTATGAGATTCTCGGTGTGCCTCGTTCGGCGACCGAGAAGGACCTCAAGGCCGCCTACCGCAAGCAGGCTCGCAAGTTCCACCCGGACGTCAACCCCGGCGACAAGAGCGCGGAAGAGAAATTCAAAGAAGTGTCGGGCGCGTTCGCGGTGCTCTCGGACCCCGAAAAACGAGCCAAGTACGATCGCGGTGGTCACGAAGCGTTCGAACCGGGGTTCAATCCGTTCCAAGGCACGACGATCGACTTTGAGGATCTCGGCCTCGGCAACCTGTCCGACATCTTCGAGATGTTCGGCGGCGGAGGCCGTCGGCGCGGGGCGTCTCGCCGCGCGGCGCGGGGCGAAGACCTCACGCTCGAGATGCGCCTTCCCTTCGGCGACGCAATGCACGGGACGACGGTCGAGGTCGGGATCCCGCGCGCCGTTGCTTGTTCGCACTGCGGCGGACGCGGGCGGCTCGCGAACGGCGGACCCTGCCGCGCGTGCGGCGGTGCCGGTCGCGTCAGCGTCACGACGAAGGTGAAAACGCGCATCCCGGCCGGCATCGATGATGGCGAGCGTGTGCGCATTCCCGGGAAGGGGAACGAGGGGGTCGGCGGCGGCCCGGCGGGGGATGCGTTCGTCACGATCCGCGTCGAGCCGCACCCGATGTTCCGGCGCGAGGGCAGCGATCTGGTCTGCGAAGTGCCGGTGGGGGTCGTCAAGGCAACGCTCGGCGGCGATGTGGACGTTCCGACCCTCGAGGGGCACGCCACCATCAAGATCCCCGCCGGAACGCGCGGCGGCCAGCGCTTCCGACTCAAGGGGCGCGGTGTGGCGGCGCGCGCGGGACGTCCGGCCGGGAACCTCTACGCGGTCGTACAGCTCGTCACTCCGCGGGAACTCGACGCGCGTTCGCGGGAGATCTTCGAAGAGCTCGCGCGCCTCAACCCGAACGCCTAGCGGAGCCTCGTCACGTGCTGCACCTCATCCACCCCGTCTTCGTCCACGCAACCGTCGCGTTTCTGATCGTTGGCGGGCTCGTCGAGGCGTATGGGATCGGCAGACGCCGCGAGGGCGTGGAGCGGTTCGGCGGAGGTCTGGTCGTCCTCGGCACGGTGTCTCTCGTGCCGGCGATCGTGGCGGGATTCCTCGCCGAAAACTCGCTCACCTTGGACCCGGCTGGAAGCGAGGCCGTCACCGATCACGAGCGTCTCGGCCTCATGGTCTTCGGGGTGTTCGTTCCGCTCTTGCTGATGAAAGCGTGGGGGCGCGGGCGGCCTCCCGAGGGCTGGCGTGGCCTCTATGCCGCGGGGTTGCTCGTCGGCGTCGGGCTCACGGCCGCGGCGGCGTACCACGGAGGCTTCATGGTGTACGAGCTGGGCGTCGGCGTAGCAGCGCCTTGAGCGCGTGCCCCGCGATCTGCGGGCTCTCTCGCAACCGTCGCACCGAGTACGCGTGCCACTCTTCGCCGTAAGGGACGTATACGCGCAGCCGGTGGCCCGCCGAAAGGAGAATTCGGCGGAGTTCTTCTTCGACGCCGAGCAGCATCTGAAATTCGTACTGCGCCGGCGTCAGGCCGAATCGCCGGACCAACCGCAAAGCCTCCCAGACGAGCCGCTCGTCGTGCGTGGCGATTCCGACGTACGCCTTGCGCTCGAACATCCGCGTGAGCGCCAACGTGAAGTTGGAGCGGATGATCTCCGGGTCGGTGTACGCAATGGCGCGCGGCTCGAGGTAGATCCCCTTGCACAGTCTGAAGTTCGCGGGCTCGTCGGTTGCGGCGTCGATATCGTCCATCGTGCGTCGCAGCCTCGCCTGGACAACGACTCCGACGCGGCCGGGGAACTCCGTGCGCAGGGTGCGGTAGATCGCAAGAGTGGCGTCGGTGCACTGCGCGTCTTCCATGTCGATCCGAACGAACGCGTCGGTCTCCGCCGCCGCCCCGACGAGCGCGCGCATGTTCGTCAGACAGCGCGATCGATCCAGAAGCAGGCCGAGCGCGGTCAGCTTCACCGAGACGTTGGTTTCGGCAAGCCGCTCGGCGGCCACCTGACGGACGAGGTCAACGTACGCCCGCGTGTTCGCGTCGGCCTGATCGAGCGAGGAGATGAACTCGCCCAGGATGTCGAGCGTCGCCATGGAGCCTTCACGCTCGAGCTCGCGCACCACGCGGAAGGCATCGTCGCGCGTGCTGCCTGCGATGTAGCGCTTCGAAAAGAACCCCACGATCGGCTTGGGCACGATGGGCAGCGCCAGGACGACCGCTTTGTCCATGAGGCTCATCCTCGGATCAGCCCGAGAATCTCGCCGTCCTCCGGAAACCGTCCGAGCGCCTTTTTCGAAAACACTTTCTTGCCGTCCACCGTGATCTCGAAGACGCCGCCGCTTCCCGCGGTCAGTTCACTTTCGACGTCGAGGGCCTTTTTCAATTCGTCCGCCAGACCGGCGGCTCGTGGCTTGTAGTTTCACTGCGAGCAGTACTCGATTTGGATTTTCATGACCGATCCTCCGCGCGCCATCGTAGCAAAATTCGTGGCCCTTCCAGTGGTACGATCCAACCATGTCAACTCTCCAATTCCTCGGCGCCACCGGAACGGTCACCGGTTCGAAGTACCTCTTGGAGCACGACGGATTCCGGATGCTCGTGGACTGCGGCCTGTTCCAAGGGCTCAAGGACCTGCGGCTCCGGAACTGGAGCGCTCCGCCGTTCGAACCCGGGACCCTCAACCTCGTCCTGTTGACCCACGCGCATCTGGACCACAGCGGCTACTTGCCGGTCCTCTATCGCCACGGCTACACGGGAGAGATCCTCACCACCCCCGCGTCGCGCGATTTGTGCGGGATCATCCTTCCCGACTCCGGTCACATTCAAGAAGAAGACGCCCGTTTCGCGAACAAGAAGGGGTATTCGAAGCACAAGCCGGCGCTGCCGCTTTACACCGAAATCGACGCGCGCAGCGTGCTCCCGCGGATGCGGTGCGTCGCGTTCGACTCGCCGCGCGAAGTGGGGCCGGGGATCACCGTCACGTTCCGCGCGGCGGGGCACATCGTCGGCGCGGCGATGATCGAAGTGCGGCTCCGCGCGAAAGACGGCGGCGAAAAGGTGGTCGTGTTCTCAGGCGATCTCGGGCGCCCGCAGCAACCGATCCTCCCGGACCCGGAGCCGATGCCCCCTTGCGATCACCTGCTGCTCGAATGCACCTACGGCAACCGCGATCACCCGAAAGACGACGCGGGCGCGCGCATCGGGCGCATCGTCAACGAGATGATCCGGCGCGGTGGCTCGCTCCTCATCCCGGCCTTCGCGGTCGGTCGAACGCAGCACCTGATGTTCCTGCTGCAGGCGCTTCGCGCCGAAGGGACGATCCCCAGCGACGTGCCGATCTTCGTCGACAGCCCCATGGCGATCGAGGCGAATCGGATCGTCATGCGCCACCCCGAGGCGCAAGACGCCGAGATGAGGGAGGCGAACGCCAACGGCGGCGATGTGCTCGGGATGCGGAATGTGCGCTTCGCGACGACCTCGATCGAGTCGAAGGCGCTCAACGACATCGCCTACCCCGCGATCATCATCTCGGCCTCCGGGATGTGCGAGGGCGGCCGCATCCTGCACCACCTCGCGTACAAGCTCCCCGACCATCGCACGACGGTGTTGTTCGTCGGCTTCCAGGCGATCGGGACACGGGGTCGCGCGCTCCAGGACGGTCGGGAGTTCGTCAGGATGTACGGCCGCGAGATCCCGGTGAAGGCGCGGATCGAAACGATCGACGGGCTCTCGGCCCACGCCGATCGCGGCGAGATCCTCGCGTGGCTTTCCGAAACAGCGGCGCGCCCCGGACGCGTGCACCTGGTCCACGGTGAGCCCAACGCGCGGGACGCGCTGGCTGCGACGCTCCGCGAGGAGATGGGTCTCGACGTGAACTGTCCCAACTACCTCGAGATCGTGGAGCTGTGATGCCTTACTTCGTGAGAACGATCTTGGTCACCGGGTCCCCCGACGACGTGGACCCCGCGCGGCGCGACCACCTCGCCCATCTGGCGCGGCTTGCGGCCACCGGGAAGATCCGTGCCGCCGGTGAGTTCTCGCGCGGCGACGGCTATCTCGAGATCTTCGAGGCGAAAGATCTTTACGAGGCCGAGGCGATCGCGCGGTCGAGCCCGCTCGTCGAGCTGGGCCTCGGCACGTGGATGCTGCGCGAGTGGGAGGAGATCCCGCTCTGATCGCGTCCGCTGTTCACGGTTTGTTGGCGCCGATGGTTCCGGGATCGACCCAGCGGCCGTGCCGTCTTATCAGTTCCACGAGGCGATCGGCCGCGTCGCGGGTCGGGATGTCCTTTTCGACCATCTCCTTGCCGACGAACAAGGCGATCTTGTCGTCCCCCCATCCGACGTAGCCGAAATCCGCGTCGGCCATTTCGCCTGGCCCGTTGACGATGCACCCCATGACCGCGATCTTCAGTCCCTTGAGGTGGGCGGTGCGGGCCTTGATCTCCGCCGTCGTCGTTTCGAGGTCGAACAGCGTTCGGCCGCAGGACGGGCAGGAGATGAACTCCGTCTTCGTCATGCGAACGCGGGCGGCCTGCAGGATGTTGAACCCGAGCCGCCGCGCGTTTTCGGCGGCTTGCGTTTCCACATGGATGGCGTCGCCGATCCCCTGGCAGAGCAGACCCCCGAGCGCGGAAGCCGCCCCGAGGATCTCGTCCGCGCCGCGCGCATTCGGGCGGTCGAGAAGCACCAGGGGAATCGCCAGCGACGCCGCGGCGAGCTCGTTCGCGAGTATCCGGTAGGCGAACAGGGGGGTCAGGTCGAGCGCGGGATCGAGTGCCAGGAGCGCACGGGCGCCTAAGGCTTTGGCGCGTCGTGCCGCCTCGATGGCCAGGCGGATGGCGTCCCTGGCGCTGCCCCTCCGCGAGCTCGCCTCGACGAGCACCGCCGCGCGCGAGGATGCCGAGAGCCGGAAAAGGCGGTCGAGACTCTCCGTCGAAGTTGGGTCCGGCGGACCGGAGACCACGACGTGTACGCGGTGGGCGGCCTCGAACAGCCGGGCCCACGCCGGCTCGTCGAGCGTCGCGCCGATTGCGGGCGCGACACGCGCGGACAGCGCCACGCGAGGGGCGACGAGCTCCATCGAGGCCCGCAGCCTGGTCAAGGCGTCGATCTCGCCGGCATCGTCGAGCTCGACCGACACGGTTTCGGCCCGCGTCTCTTCGGGGACCCTCACGCCCGCCTCGCGGTCGAGCTCCCGCCGTAGTGCGTCGAGGTCGCTGAGCGAGCCGCGCAGCGGCACTTCGACGAGGACGGTATCGTTCCCGCCGACGACGCGCGGTCCGAAGGCCACCTTGCCCCTCGTCCGCGCAAAAGTCCGCACCGGTTCGTTCGGCTTGGGGCGCAACGACTCGGACGATGCCGACGGCGGCCCGGTCGAGAGCGCGAGATTGGCGTTGTAGGGGGCGACGAGCATGAACGCGACCGGGATCTCGGCGACGGGGTCTTCGGTGAGGGAAACGCGCACGGTGTCGCCGATTCCCTCTTCGAGGAGAACACCGATCCCCAGCGCGGACTTGATGCGGCCGTCCTCACCGTCCCCGGCCTCGGTGACGCCGACGTGCAGCGGATAGTCCATGCCCAGCGTGCCCATGCGGCGCACCAACAGCCGGTAAACGTCGAGCACCACGGCCGGGTTCGACGCCTTCATCGACAGCACCAGGTCGCGATACCCCCAGTCCTCGCAGATGCGCACGAACTCGAGGGCAGACTCGACCATGCCCTCGGGGGAGTCGCCGAAGCGATTCATGATCCGGTCCGACAACGAGCCATGGTTGGTGCCGATCCGCATCGCGACGCCGAGTTCCTTCGCGCGGCGCACCAGCGGCGAGAAGGTCTCGTGGAGCCGCGTGAGCTCGGCGTCGTAGTCGGCCGGCGAATACTCGCGCACCGCGAACTGCTTCTTGTCGGCGAAGTTCCCCGGGTTGACTCGGACCTTCTCGACGTGCTCGACCGCCTTCATCGCGGCTGCCGGCGTGAAGTGGATGTCCGCGACGAGCGGTACCCTGATCGCTAGGGCCGCAAGGGCGCGCCGGATATTCGGCAGATTATCGGCATCCGCCGTGGTCGGAACCGTCACGCGCACGATTTCGCAGCCGGCTTCGACGAGGCGCGCGATCTGCGCCACGGTGGCGGCCGTATCGGTCGTGGCCGGGGTCGTCATCGACTGCACGCGAATCGGGTGATCTCCGCCCAAGGGGAGGTCGCCGATGTAAACGACGCGGGTGCGCCGCCTCTGATAGGCCGAAAGCCCTGAGTTGAGTCTCATCCGCGTGCTCCTGTCGCATTGTAGGGATGGGGCGAGGGCCAGTCCACGCACCCCACGACGATAATTGGCAGTGGCGTCGACGCCTCGATCGTCGAATACTCTCGTCGGCGCGGCCTTGAGGGAGGCTGAGGTGGGGTTCCGATGACGACCAGGCAAAGGGGTCTGTCGATCCTGATCGGTGTCCTCGGCGCCACCGGCAGCTGTTTCGCCCTCGCCGGCTTCCTGCTCAAGATCCAGCGCAACGGGCTCAGCGTCCCCGACGTCCCCACCACCCAGGCGTTCTACGAGTCCGCGGGGTCGGCCTACAGCGGCGGATTCGTGGCCGGATTCTCGCTGTGTTTCTTCCTGACCCTCCTTGCCGTCGCCGTCGGAACGTGGTTCGAGGGTCGGCGCGACGCCGCGGTATCCCAAACCGAATCAGTCCGAATGTCCTTGGTCGGTAAAGGTCCGCGAGGGTAGGCTTTATGACGGAGGGCCGGCCATGCTTCCCTTCCGTCGCATCCTCATTACGACCGATTTCAGCCAAACGTCTCTCGAGGCGCTCCCGGTAGCGGTCGAGATCGCCTCGCATTTCGACGCGGAGTTGCTGCTCGTTCACGTGCTCCCCGTGGACACGCCGACGCCGTGGGACATCCCTCCGTACGCCGACTTCGGACTCGCCTCGCTTCCGCTTCCCGAGTACGAGGCGCAGGTGCGGCAAGAGGTCGAACGGCGCCTCGCGATGGTGGCCGCAAAGCACGTGCACGGAGTGAAAGTGCGAGGACTCGTCGGGCGCGGCGACGCCGCAGCCGAGGTCAACCGCATAGCCACCGTCGAAAAGGCCGACCTGATCGTGCTCGCAACGCACGGCTGGACCGGTTGGCGGCATCTCGTGTTCGGCTCTGTGGCCGAAAAGGTCCTCCGCGAGGCGCCGTGCCCCGTCCTGTCGGTTCGAAGCCCCGCACAGTAGAATCCTCCGCGTACACATCAGGGAGAACGCAACCATGCGCCTCGCGCGGATAGCGTCGATTCTCGTTCTGGCGATCGCCGCCTCGGAGGGGAAGACCCTCTACGACACCAAGTGCGCGCAGTGCCACGGGAAAGACGGCATCGCCAAGCCGCCCGGCAAGGGTTCGAGAAACTTCAACGATCCCGCTTTCCAGAACGCTTCGTCCGTCGATTCGATCGCGAAGATCACCGCGGAGGGCAAGGGGAAGATGCCCGGGTACCGCAGCAGGCTGAGCCCCGAGCAACTCCAAGCGGTGGCCGCGCACGTGAAGACCTTCGGGCCGTCGAAGTAATGCGGGGTGTCCCGCTCCTCGTGCTGCTGCTCTGCGGCGCCATCGCCGCGCGCGGTGCGGTGGCGGCGCTTCCCGACGCGCCCCTTCCCGAGGGGCTCTCCGCCGAGGAGCGCCGTGACATCGACGTCTTTCGTCGCGCGTCGAACTCGGTCGTCTTCATCACGAACTACACACGCCAGGTTGACGTCTTCTCCTTCGACGCCGTCGAGACGCCCTCCGGAACCGGAAGCGGATTCGTGTGGGACAAGGTCGGGCACATCGTCACGAACTTCCACGTGATCGAGGACGGCACCAAGTTCTCGGTGGCGTTGGGGGACACGGAATACGACGCGGTTTTGGTCGGTGCCGCGCCGGACAAGGACCTGGCGGTGCTCAAGGTCGATGCCCCCGCGGGCCGGTTGGTCCCTCTCACCGTCGGCCGCTCCGCCGATCTGGTCGTGGGACAACGCGTGCTCGCAGTGGGGAACCCGTTCGGGTTCGACCACACGCTGACGACCGGCGTCGTCAGCGGGCTCGGACGCGAGCTCCGTTCGCCGTCGGGCCGGCGTATCCGCGACGTCATCCAGACCGACGCGGCGATCAACCCAGGAAACTCCGGCGGGCCGTTGCTCGACTCGTCGGGACGCCTGATCGGGATCAACTCGGCGATCTTCTCGCCGAGCGGGGCCTCCGCCGGGATCAGCTTCGCGGTGCCGATCGATACCGTGACCCGCCTGGTGCCTCAGCTCATCCGGTACGGACGCATCAAACAGCCGGGAATCGCGGGGGCGAGTTTGGTCTCGGATGCGATCGCGCGATCGAACGGCATCGAGGGTGTTGCGATCTACCAGGTCGAGGAGGGCTCCCCTGCGGACCAGTCCGGCCTCGGCGGGATCACGTTCACGCGCTCGCGCCGCCCGCGACTGGGCGATGTGATCGTCGCCGTCGACGGCAAGACGGTCCGCGGCCAAGAGGATCTCTTCGAGGCCTTCGAGGCCGCGGGGGTCGGCGCGACGGTTCGGTTGAACGTCGCGAACGGGCGGACCGACAAACGTCGCGAGGTGCGCGTCAAGCTTTACGATCTGCGTTAGCCGCCTCGGGGCGGCCCACGTGAGGCCCCTACCCATGCCAACAAGACCAGCCAAGACCCTCGAGACCTTTCCGAACCCGGCGCCCCGGCGCGATTACACGATCGCGTTCACCTGCCCGGAGTTCACGTGCCTGTGCCCGAAGACCGGCCAGCCGGATTTCGCCACGATCGCCATCCGCTACGTTCCCAACCGCACCTGCGTCGAGCTGAAGTCGCTGAAGCTCTACCTCTGGTCGTTCCGCAACGAAGGGCACTTTCACGAGGCCGTTACGAACCGGATCCTCGACGACCTCGTGAAGCTCCTGCGGCCGCGTTTTCTGGAGGTTGTCGGAGATTTTTTCGTCCGCGGGGGGATCCACACCGTCGTCACGGTGACCCACAACGCGAAATCGTCGGGCGTACGGAAATAGGGGACATTCCGCTTTTCCGACAAAGCGGTATCCGAGGAGCTTTGTCGGAAAAGGGGAATGTCCCCTATTTCCGTACCAGGTGCTATATTCCGCAACGTTTTTCGCTCGCAATGGGAGGTGGGCTCCCGTCGAGTCATTTCAAGGAGGTGCCGCATCGACGACAAGGTCCGCGTGAACCAACAGATCCGCCTCAGTCCCGTCCGTCTCATCGGCGCCGAAGGAGAGCAGGTCGGCGTCGTTCCCATCGAAGAAGCCCGGCGTATCGCGGAAGAATCGGGGCTCGACCTCGTCGAGGTCGCTCCGGACGCCCGCCCGATCGTGGTTCGCATCATGGACTACGGAAAGCACCGGTTCGAAGCGGCCAAGAAGGTGCGCGACGCGCGGAAGAACGAAACGCGCATCATGGTCAAGCAGCTCAAGCTGCGCCCCGCCATCGGGGAGCACGATCTCGAGACGAAGCTCACCCACGCCAAGCGATTCCTTTCCGAGGGGGACAAGGTTCGCGTGACGATCATGTTCCGCGGCCGCGATCTCAGGCGTCCCGAAAACGGTCGCAGGGTGCTCGATCGTGTGGTCGAGATTCTCGGCGATCTCGCCGTCGTCGAGTCCGCGTACGGAGAGATCATCAACCGCGACATGAGCATGATCCTGGCCCCGCGCAAGCATTGATGCCGGGAGCCGCCTCTCGCACGACGTTTCCCTATCCCGTGGTCGAAACCGTCCTCGACAACGGGCTCCCGGTCGTCGCCGTTCCCCTCGATACGCCAGGGATCGCCGCGCACTACGTCGCCGTGCGCGCCGGCTCCAGAAACGAGACCGAGCCCGGCCGTTCCGGGTTCGCTCACTTTTTCGAGCACATGATGTTCCGCGGCACGAAGCGCACCACCCCCGAGCACTACAACGACGCGCTCAAGCGGCTCGGGGCCGACGGCAACGCCTTCACGACCGATGATTGGACCTGTTACCACGTCGTCGCCGCGTCGGCGGGCCTGCCGACGGTCATGGATCTCGAAGCCGACCGTTTCATGAATCTGCACTACGGCG
The DNA here is from genome assembly GCA_032124015.1 of Acidobacteriota bacterium. Classification (GTDB taxonomy): domain Bacteria; phylum Acidobacteriota; class Polarisedimenticolia; order Polarisedimenticolales; family DASRJG01; genus DASRJG01. The sequence continues at coordinate 61,943 of JAQBEH010000121.1, read as the reverse complement.
TCGAGGCCTTTCAGAAGGAAGCGGGCGCGGTCCTCGGCGAGTACAACAAGAATGCGTCGATCCCGTTCAACGCGCTGTTCGAAAAACTCCACGACACCGCGTACACCACCCACACGTACAAGCACACCACGATGGGCTTCCTCAAGGACATCGAGGACATGCCCAACCAGTACGATCACAGCCTGGATTTCTTCGAGCGCTGGTATCGCGCCGACAACGCCGTCCTCGTCGTGGCGGGGGACATCGCTCCCGAGAAGGTGTTCGAACTGGCGCGCCGGTACTACGGGGCGTGGCGACCGGGGGTCGCATCTCTCGCGTCGCCGGTCGAGCCGGACCAGACGGAAGAACGCGTGGCCCACATCCCCTGGGCGGCGCCGACGCTCCCGCTTCTCGCGATGGCGTTCCACGCGCCGGCGTTCGACCCGGAAGACCGCGAGGGCCGCGCGCTCGACGTGTTGGCCCAAGCGTACTTCGCCCCGACGAGCCCTCTCCACAAAGAGCTGGTGCTCGACCGCCAATGGGTCGACTGGCTTTCGGCAGGCTTGGAGGACCGGCGCGATCCGGGTTTTTTCGTCGTTCTGGCTCGCGTCAAGGAAGCCGGACACCTGGCCGACGTCCGGACGGCGATCGAACGCACGCTCTCGTTGGCGGGTTCGGCGCCGCTCGCGGCGGTGAGGCTCGCCAACGTCACCTCGCGCGTCCGATACGGGTTCCTCTCGGGCCTCCTCACCCCCGATCAGGTCGCCGCCACGGTCTGTTACTACGCGCAGCTCACCGGGACGACTTCGGCGATCGACAGGTCCTACGCCACGCTCCAGGCGATCACGGCCGAGGATGTGTGTCGGGCGGCCGCGCGCGTCTTTCGCCCGGCGAATCGCACCGTCGTCACGCTCGCCCCGAGCGACGCCGCGGGTCTGGCGTGAAGACGGTTCTCCTCCCGTCGGACAAGACTCCGTTCGTCTCGATCCGGTTCCTGTTCGCAACCGGAAGCGTCGACGACCCGGCCGGCAAGGAGGGGCTCGCGGCACTCACCGGCGCGCTTCTCGCCGAAGGGGGCACCCGGGCGTTGACCTACGAACAGCTCCTGGACGCTTTGTATCCGATGGCCGCGGGAATCGGCGTGCATGTCGATCACGAGGTGACCGTCATCAAGGGCACGGTGCATCGCGACCATCTCGATCGGTACTACGAGCTCATCCGGCAGGTCGTGCTCGAGCCGCGATTCGACGCGAAGGACTTCGAGCGTCTGAAAGATGACCAGCGCAACGCGCTTGTTTCCGGATTGCGCGCCAGCGACGACGAGGGGTTCGGCATCGAGTCCCTGGCCTCGCTCCTTTACGCGGGGCACCCGTACGGCCGCCCCGTCGAGGGGACCGTGCGGGGCATCGACGCGTTGCGGCGAGAAGACGCCTCGGCGTTCCACGCCACGAGGTTCACGCGCGACGCACTGACTCTGGGACTCGCGGGAGACCTCCCCGACGGCTTCGTCGAGCGCGTCACCCAAGATCTCCTCGCGCTGCCTCAAAGCCGGCCGGCTCGCGTTGTGCCTCCCGCCGCGGCATCGCCCCAGGGGTTCGGCGTGCTCGTCGTGACCAAGCCGGCGCGAGCCTGGGCGATCTCGCTCGGTCATCCGCTTTCGATCACGCGCGCCGACGACGACTTCTTTCCGCTGTTTCTCGCCAACTCGTTCTTCGGCGAGCACCGGACGTTCAACGGCGCGCTCATGACGAAGATGCGATCCGAGCGCGGACTGAACTACGGCAACTACAGCTACGTCGAACACTTCGCGCAAGACGGCGCCTCGACGTTCGCGCTCCCGAACGTGCCCAGGCTGAGGCAGGCGTTTACGATCTGGATTCGACCCGTCGCCGGGGAGCATGCCCACTTCTCGATCCGCCTGGCCGTCCGTGAACTGCGCCGCCTCGTCCGCGACGGTTTGTCGCACGAGGCGTTCGAGGAAACGCGCGCCTTTCTCCTCAACTACAGCAAGCTCTGGACCCAGACCCCCTCGCGCCGTCTCGGCTACGCGATGGACGGGGCGTTCTACGGCGGGAAGAGCCTGGTCGACGAACTGGCCGAGAGACTTCCGCGCATGACGGTCGACGACGTCAACGCCGCGGTCCGGCGCCACTTTTCTCCCGAGAACCTGAGCCTGGCGGTGATCGCCGACGCCGCGGGGGCGGAGGCCTTCGTCGAAGCGCTCGCGTCGAACGCCCCCTCGCCGATCGTCTACCCGACCACGACCAAGTCGGAGGTCCTAGCCGAAGATCGTGAGATCGCCGTCGAGGCCCTTCCTATCGACCCAGATCGTTGTCGGATCGTCCCCGCCGCCGTGATGTTCGAGGCCTGATCATTCGCGGCGGGAGGGGGGGGGGGGGGACGGTCGCGTTCACCCCACGAGAACTGTACCGCTCGCGGCGATCTCCGAGCCGCCGGCGATGTATCAAACAGGTGCAGTCCGCATCCTTTGCTCAGGGAGGAAAGATGATGTCGCGCTCGCCTACCCGGATTTTCGGACTTCTCGTCTCGGCGGTGGCGACGCTGGCCGCTCTCGCGCCGGCGTCGGCGCAGACCGTCTGCATCACGCCCAATTGCGCGTTCGGCGCGACGCCGGCCCCATGCGCCAACCGCGCGGCGCCCCGGACGCCGACGGTCCGGATGGGGAGCGGCCTGAGCCTCATCTTCGTGCCATCAAGCCCGAGGATCGAGCCTGGCGATTGCATCGTCTGGAGAGCGACGTCCAACACGCACAGCTCGTCCGGAAGCGCGTGCGTGGCCGATTCGCTTTGCGGTTCGCCGGCGCCGAACGCTTGTCAGTGGGATAGCGCAAACGTCGCGGGTGTCGGTGCGACGTCGACGTGTTTCTATGATCCGATCAAGTTTCCCCCCTCGACCACGGATGAGTACTACTGCCGCATTCACGCAACGCCGACGACCGGGACGATGCGTGGCACGTTGGAGGTTACGACGGCGATTTCGCTTCTCGTTGACAAAGACACGGGCACCAACTCGGTCAAGCTCTCGTGGGCCGGAGGCGGCGTCACCGGCGACATTAGCTACAAGATCGCCCGCCAGAGCGGCGGTGACCCGCTCTTCCCGTCGGGAACGACCACGACCGTGAACCCCGACGGCGGTGTCCTCGGCACGACGTTCACCGACACCGGCGATCTGACGGATCCGACGACGCGCTACTACCTCGTCCGCAATAAGCAGACGAACGAGTAACCGGATGCGATCGGGGGCGACCACCACGATGAATCGACTCAAACGGACCGGAATGGCCGTGGCGATCGCTTTTGGCGCTGTCGTGGCGTTGTGTGCGGATCCGGCCGAAGTCACGGTGACGGGCGAGGTCATCGACTCGGCCTGTTACATCAAGTCCGGGGCCCGCGGCGAGTCCCACCGCGTCTGCGCGCAAAAGTGCGGCGACGCGGGTATCCCTCTCGCCCTCGTCGAGGACGACACCGGGGTTGTGGTCTGGATCGCCTCGGTCGACGACATGGAGACACCGAACGCGAAGCTGCGTCCGTACGCCGGTCGCCGGGTGACGATCACAGGCACGTGGGCTGAGCGAGGCGGCGCGAAGATTCTCCTACTGGGCTCCGTGAAGGCTGCCCCCGGCCCGTGAGTCGAAGCGCTCGCGCGGTGATCGTCGTCCTTACGTTCGCCGTCGCCGTGCTTGCGGCGGTGCTGGTCATTGACGCCACGCGCCGCGGCTGGAAGCGCGCCGCGCTCGATACGCCGGTGCAACGTGGGCGCCTGATCGCCGAAAAGATGGGCTGCTTCGGTTGCCACGGTGCCGGCGGCGGTCAGCCCATTTCGAACCCAGGCGCCAAGGGCGGCGAGGTGCCCGGCTGGACGGGCGGCACATGGATGATGTGGAACCGGGACGAGCGCGACCTCCGCGCGTGGATCCTGAAGGGACGGCCGGAGCATCGCGAAGCCGATCCCGGCGCTTTGATCAAGATGCCCGCCTACGAGAGCCGCCTCGGTCCCCGCGAGGTCGACGATCTCGTCGCGTACGTGCTGGCCGCCTCGCATTTCGGACCGATCCCCGACGAGCGCGCGGCCTCCGGCCACGACGCCGCGTACCGATGGGGCTGTTTCGGCTGCCACGGGCCCGAAGGGCGCGGCCTCGTGATGAACCCCGGCTCGTTCAAGGGGTACATCCCGCCCTGGGACGGTCTCGATTTCGTCGAGCTCGTGCGGGACGATGCAGAGTTCCGCCAGTGGGTGCGCAACGGCGCGAGCGATCGCTTCCTCGCAAACCCGATCGCCGGTCGGATCCTCAAAACCCAGGCGATTGCCATGCCGGCTTACCGCGACCTCGTCTCTGAGGATGAACTGAAGGCGCTCGCGGCCTACATCGATTGGGTGAGGCGTCATCCACGATCGGGTGTCGCTGTCGTGGGGGCGCCGTGAAGCGGCGGCTCGCCCTGGCGGTGGGGCTCGCGCTGTCCGCCGCATCGTGCGGCGGTGACGGCGTCGTCTCGATGGTCGGCGGGCCGCCGCCGAACGACGCGCCGACGTTGACCTCGCTCCAAGCCTCGATCTTCACGCCTCAGTGCGCGATTCCCGGCTGCCATGCCGCGCCCGCGCCGGAGCAGGGGATGGACCTGACCGCGGGTAGCACGTTCATGTCGACGGCCGGCGTCGATGCGACCGAGCTGTCCGGCTTCAAGCGAGTCGCAGCGGGCAACGCTGCGGATTCCTACCTCTATATGAAAATCGCCGGTGATCCGCGGATCGTGGGCGAGCGGATGCCGTTCGGGGGCATGTTGACCGCCGGCGAGATCGAAGGCGTGCGGCAGTGGATCGAAGCCGGAGCACAGGACGACTGATGCGCGCCTTTGCGCCCACACTTGCGATCCTTGTGTTCGCGTCGGGCATCGCGCGCGCCGAGCCCGTGCTCGCGGCGCGCACCGGCCTCGGATGCGCGTCGTGCCACATGAACCGAACCGGGGGCGGTGGTCGCACGGCGTACGGTGCCGGCTACGGCGCGCGTACGCTCCCGTGGAAGAAGCTCGCGTCGGGGCACGGGTTGTTCGACGGCGTGATCGGCGATCGCGTGCGCATGGGTCTCGATGCCCGCGGTGGCTATCTCGCGACATTTCGCGACGCGGGGCCGTACATCGGCGAGGCGGAGTTTTCCGGGGCCGACCTCTACCTGGCCTTCGATCTTCTCAAGGACAGGCTGATCGTCTACATCGACGAGCACGTCGCCCCGGGCGGCGCCTCCTCACGCGAGGCGTTCGCCCTCTACGCGTTCAGCCGGGCGGGCTTCTACGTCAAAGGCGGCAAGTTCTTCCTCCCGTTTGGACTCCGATTGCAAGATGACGAGGCGGCGTCGCGACGCCTGACCGGTTTCACCTTCGACACCTCCGACATCGGTGTTGAAGTGGGTATGGACGACGGCACGTGGACGGCCGCGTTTTCGATCACGAACGGCACCTCGGGTGGTTCCGAGGGGGACAATGGAAAACAGTATTCGTGGACCGGCGCGCGGCTCTTCTCGTTGGGTCGCTTCGGGCTTTCGGCTTCGACCAACGATCTTCCGGCGGGGGCGCGTCGCACGGTGGCCGGCGCGTTCGGAACGTATCGCGTGGGGCCGGTGGTCGTGCTCGCGGAAGCCGACGTCATCCGCGACGACGACGGAACGAACCCCGAGCGGCGGGGAGGGGCGGGACATCTCGAGGTGGACGTCTTGGCGCACGCCGGGCTGACCCTGCGCGCATTTGCCGGCGCCGGCGATCTCGACAGGGGCGACGGGGTTGGGCGAGGCACCCAATGGGGGGTGGGCACGGACTGGACACCCCTTCCCGGCTTGCAAGTGCGCGGCATCTACCGAGCCCGCAACGGGCCCTCCTCGGTGCCGGCGTCCGGGGACGACCAGGCGCTGATTGAAGTGCACGTCTACTTTTGACGCCCTCCGAAGCAAGATCGGATGCCGCGACACCGACACCGTCGTATGCTCTCTGAGACACGTTGGAATCGGAGGCGCGGCATGGCTCCCACCGACACAAGCACCCGCCCGGGACAGGGCACCGAGAAAGTCCGCGAACACCTGATGACGTTGCTCCACCTCGGACGGCTGCGCCCGGGGGACCGCGTGGCCTCCGTGCGCCGCCTTGCCGACATCATCGGACTGAACCGCAAGACGGTTCATCGCGCCTACGCCGCGCTGGTCAAGGAAGGGTTGCTCGACGCGCGCCCCGGAGCGGGGACGTTCGTTGCGCGGACCCCGGACCCGCACCGAAGCCAGGACGCGCTCATGCACGCCGTCAAGCGCTGCCGCGGGGAGGCGCTTTCGCTCGGGCTGTCCGCCTCCGCATTCGCCGATTTCGTCCACGGCGCGTTGAACGGCGGCTTGCGCGGGCTACCCCTCGTGATCGCCGAATGCAATCACGAGCAGATCGAGATGATCGGCCGCGACGTCAGGGCCGGCTTCGAGGCCAACGCGCGTCCGGTGCTGATCGAAGACCTCGTCGCCGACCCGGCGGCCAGGCTTGCGGGCGCGTGGGGCGTCGTCACAACCGACTGCCACCGCGCCGAGGTCGAGGCGGCGGCGCGTACGGTCGGCCTCCCGGTCTACCGTGTCGCGCTCGACGCCGAGTTCCCGCAGGCGATCATCCGCTGGGCGCGAACGCGCGGCGTCGTGCTGGTCGTCGGCGACGAGCGCTTCGCCGGCGTCTTCCTGCGTTTCTTGGGACAACTTGGCGCGCCCCCCCAAGTCATCGCGCGCGTGCACATCGTCGTCCCCGCCAGGCTGAACGCCGCGCTTCGCGCCGCGGGCGACGACGCGGTCGTTCTCGTCTCGCCGCTCGTGCACGAGGATGTCGGAGCCAGGCTCCCGCTCCAAGCGCGACACCTCGCCGCGCACTGGCGCTTGGCCCCCGGCACCCTCGACCGCCTCCGCGCCGAACTCGCGTACGACCTCGCCGCCAAGCGCGAGGGGCACGCGTAACCCGCTAATTCAACGCCGACTTCGTCTTCACCGGATCCGCGGGCTGTCGCGGGAACTCGTGCGGGTCCTTCGCGAGCTGCTTCTTGACCTCTTCGATGGCCCGGTCGAGCTGCGGGTCGCGACCGGCGAGCTCGGCGGCGGGGTCGTTTTCGACCTCGATGTCGGGGGAGACGCCCTCGCCCTCGATGACGTAGCGTCCTTCCTTCGAGAGCGTCGAGAATTGCGGCACGGAGACGCGGCCGCCGTCGAGCAGAGGGCCGGCTCCGCTGATGCCGGTGACGCCGCCCCAGGTTCGCTTGCCGATCAGCGGCCCGAGGTCCGCCTCGCGGAACATGTACGGGAAGATGTCACCGTCCGAAGCGGAGCCTTCGCTGATGAGGCACGCCATCGGGCCGCGCATCACGACGCTCGGGTAGGTGCGCGCGTCCTCGGCGGTGCGGGCGTAGCGGATGCCGAGTGCCTTGCGGCGCAAGCGCTCGATGATCCACTGCGAGATGTTGCCGCCGCCGTTCGAGCGGTCGTCCACGATCAGCCCGTTCATGCGGGCCTGCGGGTAGAACCACTTCACGAACTCGCGCGCGCCGTTGCTCCCCATGTCGGGGATGTGCATGTAGCCGACCCGGCCTTCCGTCTGCTTGGCGACGTAGGCGCGGTTGCGCTCGGTCCAGTCGAGGTAGAGGAGGCTGCTTTCATCGCGAATCGGGTTGACCTTGACCTGGCGTTTCGTCTTGGGATCGTTCTTCGACGCGACGGTCAGGGTGATCGGGTCTGAGGCCTTGTTCACGAACCGCTTGAACGGGTCTTCCGTGGGGGACAGCTCGTCGCCGTCAACGGCCAGCAGCCAGTCGCCGACCTGAACGTCCACGCCGATTTCCGTCAGCGGTGAACGGTAGCGCGGTTCCTCGTTCTGGCCGGCGAAGATCTTGGCGATGCGGTAGCGGTTCGAGGAAGGGTCCAACTCGAGCTTCGCGCCGATGAGTCCGACGGGGGCGCGCGCGGGCAAGCTCCAGTCGCCCCCTTCGATGTAGAGGTGGCCGATGTTCAATTCGGAGATCATCTCGCCGATGACGTAGTTCAGGTCCGAACGGTGGCCGACGTACTCGACGAGCGGCCCGTACTGTTGTTTCAGCGCCGCCCAGTCGTAGCCGTGCATGTTTTCGACGTAGAAGTAGTCGCGGTAGCGCCGCCACGCTTCGTCGAACATGTTCTTCCACTCTTCTTTCGGGACGCGATCGACCATCAGTCCCGCTGTCGAGACGGATTTCTTCGAGTCCTTCCCCGTGGGTGTCGCGTCGTACAGGGCGTAGCTGCCGTCACCGCCGACCAAGATCTTCTTTCCATCGAACGAAATCGCGTAGTTCCCCGCATCGTCGAGGACGGTCGTCTCCTTCCGCTTCTCGAGGTCGTAAATCCGCAGCTGCGGCTTTTGCTCGGGCGGGCGGCCGTTGTACGGGGCGCCGCTTTTCACGTAGAGGAGGTACCCCTTCGTCACCGAGAGTCCGTCGTAGTTGTCGCCCTCGAGCGGCGCGCGCGCGACGCGTTCGGCGAGCCCGTCGAGATCGATCTTTGTTGGCGGTTTCGTCTTCGCCTCGTCTTTCTTGTCGTCCTTCTTGTCCGCGGGCTTGTCGTCTTTCTTGTCGTCCTCGGCCTTGACCTCGTCCGACAGGGGAGCGAAGGGACTCGGGACATCCGTCCTGAGCGCCAGCGCGAAGATCCCCGTCATGCGGTTGGTCGCGAAGTTCCACTCGCTCGCCGAGATCTGCGGCGGGTAGTCGCGCTCCGAGAGGTACCAGAGGTATTTCCCCTCGGGATCCCAAACCGGGTTGTGCTCGTTGAAGAACCCCTCCGTCACCTGGCGCGTCTTGCCGTCCTCGACACCATAGAGGTAGAGGGCGTTGTTACCGTTTCCCTGCGAGAGCGAAAATGCGAGCCAGCTTCCGCACGGCGACCACGTGTAGTCGGTTACCTGGAAGTTCCGCTCGTTGGCGATTTCGACCTGTTTCCCGTCCGCGACGGCGACGACGAAGATCCGCCCCTCCTTGTCGGAGTAGGCGACACGTTTCCCGTCCGTCGACCAGACCGGGTGGTAGAGCCTCGCCTTGTTCCCCTTCGTCAACGCATTCGCGGCCGAGGCTCCGTCCTGGGGGACGAGGTAGAGCTCCTCCTCGCCCGAAAGATCCGAGATGAAGACGATCTGCTTCCCGTCTGGGGACCATGCGGGCGAACGGTCGTGCGCGCCACTGCTGCGCGTCAGGTTGCGCGTCGGGCCGTGTTCGATCGGCGCGGTGAAGATGTCCCCTCGCGCCGCGAAAAGTGCGCGCTCTCCCTTGGGCGAGAGGTCGAAGTCTTCCACGGTACCCGCGGCCGACACCCGCCCCGGGCGGTCCCAGAGTCCGTCGTTGGGCACGGTAATCGCGAGCTTGAATTCCTTCCCCGTGGCAACGTCGAACGCCGTCAACTCACCTGCCTCCTCGAAGACGATCGTTCCCTTGTTGTCCGAGGACGCCCAGCGCAGGTCCCAGGTCTCGCTTTTCGTCAGTTGCGTGACCGCTGTCGACTTCACGTCGTACTTGAAGAGGTTGAGCGTTCCCGTACGGTCGGATAGGAAGTAGACGGCATCGCCGATCCACATCGGATCGCGCTCGGTGCGCTTGCTCGGTGCGATCAGCTTCACCGTATTCGAGGCGAGGTCATAGATGTAGAGATCTTGCGCCCAGCCCCCCTGATAGCGCTTCCACGTACGGAAGTCCCGCCAGAGCGGGGAGTAGACGAGCCGCTTCCCGTCGGGGGAGAAATCTCCGGCGCCCGCTCTGGGCATGGGAAGCGCCACCGCCGGGCCGCCGTCCTTGTCGACGGTGTAAAGCTGTCCGGGATGCTCGGTGTACCCGTAACGCAGCGAGCGGAAGAGGATCGAGCTCCCGTCGGGGGTCCATCCGTAAACGATGTTGTCGTAACCCCAGCGCGGCGAGAGCGGACCCTCCGCGGGGTAGTACGTCAGCTTCTTGGGAGTGCCGCCGTCGGCGGGCATGACGTAGACCTGCTCGTCGCCGTCGTACTGCCCGGTGAAGGCGATCCACTTCCCGTCGGGAGAAAAGCGCGGGAAGACCTCGACCCCCGGATGCGCCGTCAGCCGTAACGCCGTCCCGCCCTTGATCGACGCCTTCCAGATGTCCCCCGCGTAGCAAAACACCACCTGGTCGCCGTGCACGTCGGGGAAACGGAGGAGCTTCGTGGGGCCGGCGGTCGCGGCCGACGCGCCGACGCATACCGTGAGCGCTGCGATGGCGAACAGGGAACGGACGGGTCGAATGTTCATCGACGGTCTCCTTGGCTTGGAAAGGGGCGTGCCGAAGAGGCGGATTATCGCTTGAGTGCGGACGGGAGAACAAGCCGCGAATCGAGGCTCGAAACGCGAGCGATGAGGTCGAAGTCACGGTCCCGGTGCAGCACCGTGAGATGGTTGCGGATCGCGCACGCGGCGATCAGGCAGTCGACCCCCGAGCGGATCGTGAGGCCAGCCCGCCGCGCCGTCCGGTAAAGATGCGCGGCTTCGAGGACCACTTCGGTGCGGAGCGGGGACTCCACGACGGGGAACGAGATCATCGCGTCGCGGGCGAGCGCAAAGGCCCGTTCGTCGCGGAATCCCTGAAGCACTTCTTGGAGAACCGGAAGACAGGTTACGACGTCGTCGAGGTTTGCCACGGAGTCGAGTTGGAAGCGCGTCCCCTTCCGAAAGACCTCGATCCAGACCGAGGTATCAACGAGGACCACGAGGTTTTCTCTTGGGCGTGCGTTCGCCGACGGCCCAGTCCCGCCTCATCTCGTCTAGGTTCCCGTCCCACAGGCCGGATCCCGCGAGTTCCAAGATGCGGCGCGAGCGGACCTTGAGAACGAACTCGGTCAACGCGCGCCCCACGGCCTTCGAGTAGGTGCGTTCCCCGCTCAGGCGAAGCGCCTCTTCGAGGAGTTTTTCGTCAAGCACAAGATTCGCACGTTTCATGCGCATAGTATGCCGTCAGGTTGTCCTGGGGGCAAGCGACATCCACCGGAAACACTTGACCAATGCCTCTCCACGCGCCGAACATGGGCGCACATGACGAAAGACACCGCCGCCCTCGACCCAGCCGATCTCGCGCGACTACGCGCCGGAGATCACGACGAACCCCATCGCGTGCTCGGCGCCCACCCGGCGCGGCACGCGGGGGTCGACGGCAGCGTCGTACGCGCGTTCCATCCGGACGCCATTGCGTGCGACCTGATCCTGGACGTTCGATCGCGAGCCATGGAGCCGATCGGCGGCGGGGTGTTCGAGACGTTCGTTCCAGGGCTCATGCCGGGACCCTCCTATCGCGTGTGCTTCCGATTCGAAAACGGCGCGAGTTGGGAGCGCGACGATCCGTACCGGTTCCTCCCCACGCTAGGAAACGTCGACGTCCACCTGTTTCACGAGGGTACCCACCGTCGCCTCTGGGAAGTTCTCGGGGCGCACGTCCGGAAGGTGGCCGGAGTTTCGGGCGTGTCGTTTTCGGTCTGGGCGCCGAACGCGCGCCGCGTCTCGGTGGTCGGCGATTTTTCGCGGTGGGATGGCCGTCTCTTTCCGATGCGGCGGCTGGCAGGGTCGGGGGTATTCGAGCTGTTCGTCCCCGGCCTCGAGGCGGGCGCGGTCTACAAGTTCGAGCTCAAGACCCAAGAGGGGATGCTCCGCCTGAAGACCGACCCGATGGCACGCGCCATGGAGGTCCCGCCACAAAGCGCGTCGCGCGTCGAAGCGACGTCGTACGTCTGGGAAGACGCCGCGTGGATGAAGGCGCGGCGCACCGCCGACGCCACACGCGGCCCCCTCGCGGCCTACGAAGTCCATCTGGGCTCGTTGGCGAAGGGGATGGAAGTCGACGGCCGCATACCGAACTACCGCGAGCTCGCCCCCCGTCTCGTCCAACACGTCAAGGCGCTGGGCTTCACGCACATCGAGCTGATGCCGGTCGCCGAACATCCGTTTTCGGGGTCGTGGGGCTATCAGGTGTCCGGCTATTACGCGCCCACGTCGCGCTTCGGAACCCCGGACGACTTCCGGTTCTTCGTCGATCACTGCCACGTCAACGGCATCGGCGTGCTCGTCGACTGGGTCCCGGCGCACTTTCCCAAGGACGACTTCGCGCTGCGTCGGTTCGACGGGACCGCTCTGTACGAGCACGACGACCCGAAGCAAGGCGAGCATCCCGACTGGGGGACACTGATCTTCAACCTCGGCCGGCCCGAGGTTTCGGGCTTCCTGATCGCGAACGCCCTCTACTGGCTGCGCGAGTTGCACGTCGACGGCCTGCGCGTGGATGCGGTCGCCTCGATGCTCTACCTCGACTACAGCCGCAACGAGGGGGAGTGGATCCCCAACCGTTACGGCGGTCGCGAGAACCTCGAAGCGATCGACTTCTTCCGGAACCTTCACGCCGTCCTTCGCGAAGAGGCGCCGGGCGCCTTCACGATCGCCGAGGAATCGACCTCGTGGCCGCTCGTGACGGCCGACGCCAAAGACGGCGGACTCGGCTTCCTCTTCAAGTGGAACATGGGGTGGATGCACGACTCGCTGAAGTACTTCGCGGTCGACCCCATCGGGCGCACGTGGAACCACGACACACTGACCTTCGCGATGATCTACGAGCACAGCGAGCGCTTCATCAACCCGTTGTCGCACGACGAGGTCGTCCACGGCAAGAAGTCGCTCGTCGCGAAGATGCCTGGGTCTCTGGAGCAGCAATTCGCCAACCTCAAGCTGCTCTATGCCTACATGTGGACGCGGCCCGGGAAGAAACTTCTCTTCATGGGAAGCGAGCTGGCCCCGTGGTGGGAATGGAACGAAGAGCGCGGGCCCGAGTGGAGCCTCGCCGACCAGCCGTTCCATCGCGGCGTTTTGGGCGTGGTGGCCGCGTTGGGCGCGCTTTATCGCGAGCGGCCCTGCCTTTGGCGGCACGATCACGAAGCCGAAGGGTTCCAATGGATCGACTGCCTCGACCGCGAGAACTCCGTCCTCGCTTACGTGCGCCGCGACGGGGACGACCACCTCGTGGTCGTGTTGAACCTGACGCCTGTGTCGCACGCGACCTACCGCATCGGCGCGCCCCAGGCCGGGCGCTATCGCCTCGTGCTCAACACCGACGATGCAGCCTTCGACGGCACCGGATATTCGGTCGAGGCCGAGTTGGCCACCGAGGACGAGCCCCAACACGGCTTCCCGCAGTCGCTGACGCTACGGTTGCCGCCGCTGTCGGCTCTGGTGTTCGAGCCGGTGGCCGAGAAGAAGGCTCCCAAGAAGAAGACGGCGGCGAAGAAGACGGCGGCGAAGAAGGTGGTGGCAAAGGCTGCGCCGAAGCGCAAGGCGGCGAGCAAGAAGACGTAATCGGCTGCCGCGCTACCGCTTCTGCCCCTTGATCACATTCAACGCCGACCCCGCCTTGAACCAGGCAATTTGCTCGGCATTCAACGTGTGGCGCAGCGCGATCCGTTCCTCGCTGCCGTCGGTGTGGCGGAGCGACGCTGTCAGATCGCCGCCCGGGGCGAGCGACGCGAGGCCCAGGACGCTGATGAGGTCACCCTCACGCACCTTGTCGTAGTCGGCTGGATTCGCGAAGGTCAGCGGCAGGATCCCTTGCTTCTTGAGGTTCGACTCGTGGATGCGCGCGAACGAGCGGACGATGACCGCGGCACAGCCGAGGAAGCGCGGCGACATCGCTGCGTGCTCGCGGCTCGACCCTTCGCCGTAGTTTTCGTCGCCGACGACGATCCAGCGGAGCCCGATGGACTTGTACTCGCGCGCGGTCGCCGGGGCCGAAGGGGAGGCCTCGCCGGTGAACGCGCTGACCGCGCCGGTGAGCATGTTGTCCGAGATGTTGTCGAGGTGGCCGCGGAAGCGGAGCCACGGCCCGGCGGGGGAGATGTGATCGGTCGTGCACTTCCCCTTCGCCTTCAAGAGCAGCGGCAGCTCGACGAAGTCTTTGCCGTCCCACGGAGCGAATGGCGTCAAGAGTTGCAGGCGCTTGCTGTCCTTCGAGACGTCGATCTTGATCTTCGATCCATCCGCCGGCGGGGCGAGGTAACCGTCGACGTCGGGCACGAAACCGTTCGCGGGGAGGTCCGGGGCCGGCTTCGGCGCGGTGAGCGTGAACGGCTTGCCGTCGCCGCCTTGGAGCGTGTCCTTCAGGGGATTGAACGAGAGGCGGCCCGCCAACGCGTAGGCCGCGACGATCTCGGGGCTGGCGATGAAAGCCAGCGTCTCTTTGCTTCCGTCGTTGCGCGCGGGGAAGTTCCGGTTGAACGAGGTGACGATCGTGTTTCTCGTCCCCGGCTTGAGCTCGTCGCGCCTCCACTGGCCGATGCACGGCCCACACGCGTTGGCCAGAACCTGGCCGCCGACGGATTCGATCTCGCCCATCTGCCCGTCGCGCACGATCGTCGCGCGGATCTGTTCGGAACCCGGGGTCACGAGGAAGGGGACCGTCGCCTTGATCCCGTGCGCCTTCGCCTGCTGCACGACGTCGGTCACGCGCGAGATGTCCTCGTAAGATGAGTTGGTGCACGAGCCGATCAGCGCTACCGAGATCTGGTCCGGGTACGACTCCTTCGCCACAGCCGCCGCGACCTCGGAGATCGGACGCGCGAGGTCGGGGGTATGCGGCCCGACGAGGTGCGGCTCGAGGGTCGATAGGTCGATTTCGACGACGCGAGCGAAGTACTTCTCGGGGTTGGCCTCAATCTCGGGATCGGCCGTGACGAGATGCACGTTTCTGGCTGCGAGCTCAGCGAGCGCGCCGCGCTCGGTGGCGTGCAGGTAGCGCTCCATCGAGGCGTCGAACGGAAACACCGACGTCGTAGCGCCCAACTCGGCGCCCATGTTCGCAATCGTGCCCTTGCCGGTGCACGAGATCGACGAAGCCCCGGGGCCGAAGTACTCGATGACGGCGTTGGTTCCGCCCTTCACCGTGAGAATGCCGCACAAAAGAAGGATGACGTCCTTCGGCGACGCCCAGCCCTGAAGCTTTCCGGTGAGCTTGACGCCGATGAGCTGAGGGGACTTCACTTCCCAAGGGAACCCGGCCATGACGTCGACCGCGTCGGCGCCGCCGACGCCCGACGCGAACATCCCTAGGCCTCCGGCGTTGGGCGTGTGCGAGTCGGTACCGATCATCATCCCGCCCGGGAACGCGTAATGCTCGAGCACGACCTGGTGGATGATCCCCGCGCCCGGTTTCCAGAAGCCGATGCCGTACCGGTTCGACGCGGTGCGGAGGAACTCGTAGACCTCGCGGTTCTCGTCGAGCGCTCGCGACGTGTCCTTCTCGGCCCCCTCGCGCGCCTGGATCAGGTGGTCGCAGTGGACGGTCGTCGGCACCGCGACACGCGGGATATCCGCCTGCGCGAACTGGAGAAGCGCCATCTGGGCCGTCGCATCCTGCATCGCCACGCGGTCGGGGCGGAGCTGGAGGTAGCTCTCCCCGGCGCGCAGGTCGGCGGCTTCGGGGTTGTCGAGGTGGCCGAAGAGGATCTTCTCGGTCAGCGTCAGCGGGCGGCCCAGGCGCTTGCGCACGACGGCGAGGCGCTCGGCCATCTTGGTGTAGACCTGGGAGACGAACTCGGGTGAGCTTTCGATGGCGTTCATGCCCGAATTGTTGCAGAAAAAACAACGCCCGCCACTTCACCATGAAGGGGCGGGCGTTCGAAGAGGCCGTCGACCTGTCGGGGGGGAAGGCCGACGGCCTAATTTTGCTGAGTACTAGAAAGGCACCGAATCGTCTGCGATGCCTTCGTCGGCGACGCTGAGGCCAATCCCAACCGACTTCACGCTGCTAACAGCTCCCGTGAACGCGGCGTTGACGGTTGAACTCTGGCCGGGGAGCAGCACAACGGGAACGACGCTAAAGCTCGACACGCCGTTGACCTCGGCCTCCACCGTGACCGACGACGAGGCCGGGGCCATCGAGACGTTCTTGACGGTGACCTGCACGATGCCGCCGCTGACGCTCACGTTCTTGACGGCGAGCGACTCGGTCCCGGCGACGGCCGGCGCGCCGACCATCATCACCAGGACGCCCAACGCGACCGCGATCACCATCGAGAGTCGCGAGCCGCTCATCTTGTCGCTCATCTGGTTGCGCATCTGCCTATCTCCCTGAGCCGCCATCACCTCGTTCGTTGAATCCCGCGCGGCTCGAGGGTTCAAGATGGGAGTCTCAAATGGAGACGCAATGCTCGTAACGGTAAGCACGAGTGTGTAATCGGCGGAAACGCCGACAACCCGAAACAGGGTGTCCGGAGGCGTTACGAGAACGTGTTTGGCGGGGGTCTGGCTAGAAGAATTCGTGCGCGTCGGCAGGGTGCGGTTACGTTCCTGGCGCGTCCAGAGGCCGAAACTTTTTGAAAGTTTTTTTCAGCGGAGGCTGTACTCACGCATCTTGCGGTAGATCGTGGCCCGCGAGATCCCCAAGAGACGCGCCGCACGGTCGCGATTGCCCGCCGCGGCCTCGAGCGCCCGCCGGATCTGCTCTTCCTCGGTCTTCACCATGGACAAGAGTGGCCCCATTTCCGCCTGTTTCCCGAAGAACATGAGGGCCAGCCCCGAGTCCGACTCGATGACGTCGCGCGTTACGGTCGCGTCCCCGGCCAGAAGCGAAATTCGACGAAGCACGTTTTCGAGTTGCCTCACGTTCCCAGGCCAGGGATAACGCTCCATGGCATCGAGGATGTCGGTTTCGATGCGCGGGGCGACGCGCCCTCGGGCCGAGGCGATCAGCTCCATCAGGTGCCCTGCCAGGAACGGCACGTCCCCGATGCGCTCCCTGAGCGGCGGCAGTTGCACGGGAACCACGGCGAGTCTGTAGTAGAGATCCTCGCGGAAGCGGCCCGCAGCGATCTCGGCCTGGAGGTCCTTGTTGGTCGCCGTGATCACCCTCACGTCCACCTTGATCGGATGGTCGCCACCGACGCGGCGCAGCTCGCCCTCCTGAAGCACACGCAACAGGCGCGCCTGCATCGCCGGAGACATGTCGCCGACCTCGTCGAGAAACAGCGTCCCCTCGTGCGCCTGCTCGAACAAACCCGCGCGATCTCGGTCGGCGCCGGTGAACGCCCCCTTGACGTGGCCGAACAGCTCGCTTTCGAGCAGTGTCTCGGGGAGCGCGGCGCAATTCTCGGACACGAACACCTTGTCCTTGCGCGGGCCATTGAAGTGCAAGGCGCGCGCGACCAACTCCTTGCCGGTTCCGCTCTCGCCCTGGATCACGATCGTCACGTCGCTGGCGGCGATACGTTCCAGAAGATCGAAGACCTTTTGCATCGCGGGCGAGCGCCCGACGATCTTCCCGTAGCTCGAACGCTCGCCCACGACCGCTTTCAACCGGCGATTCTCGATTTCGAGTTCGGCGCGCCGGCGCGTGTTCTCGAGCGCCAAGGCGGCGTGATCGGCGAACGCCTCGACGAATCGCAGATCTTCGCGAGTGAACGGCTTCCCTTGACGGCGGCTGTCGAGGTAGACGGTTCCGACGATCCGCCCGCGCGAACGCATCGGCACACACATCAGCGAGCGGATACGAAACAGGCTGACGCTCTTGAAGTCCTTGAACCTGTCGTCTTGGCCCGCGTCGAGCGCCAGAATCGATTCGCCGCGCTCGGCCTGCTCCACGATGCGCCGGCTGACGGATTCGACGTCGGCTTCGGTCTCTTTTTCGAGGTTGCGGGCCAGGCGCACGGAAAAATCCGATCCCGTGGGACCCGACAGCAGGATCATCCCGCGCTCGGCGTCGACCGCCTGCATGGCCATCTGCAGGCTCGATTCGAGCAGCGCCTCCGGGTTGTCCTCGGAATTGAGCGCTCGGATCATGTCGTAGAGCGCTTCGATGCGCTTCGTTTCCGACTCCTTCGGGACCGTGGCCAAGAGCTTGCGGATCATCGGTTGGTCCAAGAAGTCGCGACGCCAGTCGGGGTCTTCGATCCGGCTCGCGGCCAGTTGAATCAGCTCGTTGCCTTTGATCCGGCACGCGTGCGCTTCGTCCGCGCGGCCGAGGGCTGCCAAGGCATCGGCCAGGGCGAACTGAATTCTGCCGAAGAGATGTGGAACGACCGGGGTTCCAGGCGAAGGGGCAACATCCTGCAGTAGAGCGACAACTTCGCGGTGATGGCCCAAGCTGGCATGTCCTAATGCCAATTGGAGTTGGAGTACGACACGCGGCCGTTCCGGCAGACGTTTCCCCTCACTGCCTAGTAGCGCCTCTGCCTCCTCAAGTATCGACGGAAGCGGATCAGGGCATCCGGAGGTCGTCCGCCAGATCAACTCGTGGTTCAACCCATCCGAGTGAAAGAGTGGTCCTTTGGTTCGGAACACCGCCAGCGTCCCGTCGAGTAGTTGCCTGACGTCTCCCGGCGACTGGAAGTTCGATTCGATGATCGCCCGCGCGAGTACCATTCGCGCATGGCGAAGCCAGATCGCAGGTGTTTCTGCCATCGGATGCTCGACTTCTTCAACGAGGATGGCGAGCGCTTCCCGCACTCGGCCGGCATCCATTTGCGCTTCTGCGCAAAGGATGGTTGCGGTTGCCGAGCTAATAGGATTCGCGGCAAATCGTGAGAGTTCCATCGCAGAGTGGGCCACGGCCGCGGCCCGATCGAACCGACCGACCAGCGTATGCAGTCGAACCGCCTGATGGGCAGAACGACGCAGTAACTCGGGCCGGTGATGCTGTACAGCCATCGCTGCCAACTCGTGAAGGGTCGCCTCCAATGCTCCTAGTTGATTGCGTCGCTCTTCAACGGTGGCCCGCGTCGCAAGGATCAGAATCAGCGTGTCGTCGAGCCCGAATTGCCGTGCGACCGACTCCGCATCCCTACATCTGGCATCCGCTCGAGGGTCATCGAGTCGCCAGCCAGCCGAAGCGGCCACGAGAAGGGCCTCCGCGCGGATGTCGGGAGGGAGTTCGCCAGGCATCTCAACTGCGCGGTTCGCCGACTCGAATGCCTCGCGAAATTCGAACCGCTGTACACCGGCTTGGGCCACGACCACAAGAGCGAGCGCCGTCGAAGCGGGAGAGCGGGAAGCGGGATCGTTGCGGATGATCTCCGCTGCGGCACTTTCTGCCTTACCCAATTGTCCAGCACTGAACAGCGCCCTCGCCCGCCTCGCCATCGCCATCAACCGCGCGCTCTCCTCCGTCGCATGCCTCGCCGCCCAGCCGTACGCCCGGGAGGCCGCTTGGTGGGAGGTCGCAAGCCGCAGAGCGTCGCCGCGCTTCATCCACAACTCGGCGCGCCGGCTATCGCGACGGGGAAGCGCAGTCAACGCGAAGCGGTAGCGCTCGGCGGCCTCACCCCAGTCTTTGGCGACCTCGGCGGCCGAAGCGGCGTCGAGTGCCGCGGCGAGCGAGCGCTCGGTCTCACCGGCGCCGCGCCAGAGGCGGGCGAGGCGCCACGCGGTGGAGCCGAAGACATCGCGATCCTCTGCGGCATAGTGCGTGGCCGCCATCGCATGCAGTTGGCGTAGGCGTTCGGGACTCGCCGCGCCTTTCACCGCATCGGCGACGCGACGCGAGTCGGGGGACACGCCGGCACCGGTCGGTCGCGCGAGGCCGGCGGCGACCGTTTCTGCGGCGGCGGCCGGGGCGCGCTCTTCGAGTCCGGCCAGTTCGCCTACGAGCGAATCAGTAACGTCGTCGCCAAGAACCGCGAGCGCTTCCATCCAAGCCCGTGCTTCGGGAGAGAGCGCGTCGAGGCGGCGTTGGATCGACTGCTCGAGCACCCTGGCCGCCGGGATGCGCGCTTTGCGCTCCCACACACCCTCGACAAGCAATGCCTCGGCTGCGCCCGCGTTTCCTTCCGATGCGTCGAGGAGCCACTTCACGCGTGCCTGCGCGGACGATTGCCCCGCGGTGGCGCGTTCGATCATCGCTTTGAGGCCGGGCTGGCCGAGCGGGGCGAGTTCGACACGGGCCAGCGAAGGGACGACGCCGGTATCCGCCAGGAGCTTCTTGATCCTGGGGTTTGTCAGCTCGCCGGGTCGTACGGCCGCGATGATGTGAACGGGCGCCTCACGCGGCTCGCGCGCGATGCGATCGAGGAACGTCGCGACCGCGTTGTCGGCGCGCTCCAACTCGTCGAGCAGCACGAGCGTCGGACGCTTCGCGGCGTCGGCGCGTACGCGCCCGACGAATTCATTGGGAGTCGCGGGAAGCGCACCGGGCGGGGCGTGTACGCGCCACCCAAGCCCTGCTCCTTCCGCCGCGAGGAACCGGAGGAGGCGCGTCTTTCCCGAGCCTGCGTCCCCGCACAGCCAGACGACGCGGGCGGCATCGGACGGCGCGATTTCGGTTCGAAGAGCGGCCAACTCGTCGTCCCGGCCCACCGGAGCGCCCGAGCCCAGGCGCGCGGCGCGGTCGTCGTTCGTTTCGAGCGGTTCTTTCGCGCGGCACGCTTCATTCAAGCGCGCGAGCGCGTCGATCGCGCTCGATGGGCGGTCGGCGGGGTCGGGGGAAAGCAGATCGTCGATCCAGCGCGCGAGCCCCGCGGGGTACCCCGTGGGGAGTTTCGGGCGCGCACGCCGGCCGTCGCGAACGTTGTCCACGAATCCTGCGACGTCGCTTCCCTTCATGATGTAGGGCGCCTTGCCGTGCACGGCCTCGTAGATCAACGCGCCGCACGAATAGAGGTCCGACCTCCTTGTCGGCGTCACGCCGTCGAACAACTCGGGCGCGATGTACGAAAGCGTTCCCGCCATCGCGGGCGTAACGGCCCGGGGATCGGCGCGACGCGCGACCGCCAGGCCGAAGTCCAAAACAACAACACGATGCCCCGCCTTGGCGGAGCGGCGTACCAGGATGTTCCCCGGCTTGAGATCGCGATGGACGAGACCGAAATCGTGAAGAAACGCCAAAGCGCGCAGCGTCTCCGCCGCCAGCGGCACGAGCGAGTCCGGCCCCTCGCGCCGCACCGTAGCGACGAAGTTCTCTCCGTCGATGTGCTCCATCGTGAATTGCGAGCGGCCGGTCTCGGCATCGATGTGCAGCTCGAAGACCTCGATGAGATTCGGATGGCGCAGCGTCGCAAGGGTTGTGAACTCGCGGTTCAGCGCGGCGACGTCATCGGCGCCGGCTTCGAACAGCTCTTTCAGTGCGAGGCGCGAGCCGGGTCTGACGCGGTCTTCGACGAGGACGACCCGCCCCGCCCCTCCGATCCCGAGAGCACCGAGAAGTCGGAACCGCTCCACGCCGAACCCCTTTTAATAATGAGCGGAATATACGGCCGAACGGTGCGTTTCTGACGGGAGATCGTATCAAGTTGAGACGAGATGCTCGGATAAACTCGAACAATTTAGAACATATATGAACTTATTAGAAATATTTTGAATCTAACTGAGACGACTCCTGCTATCCCCGCAGCTTCCCGAGCCGCGCAAGTGTGCGCACCTTCGCCGCGCGGTCACGTACGGCCACGAAGATCGTGTCGTCGCCGGCGATCGTGCCGACGACTTCCGGCCACGCGAGGCGATCGAGGCCGATGGCGACGTGGTTGGCCTCACCGGCAGGGGTCTTGAGGACGATGAGTGCGTCCCCCGCGGATTCGATGGACGACACGACCTCCGCGATGCGGTCTAGGTCGGGGTTCCCTCGAGGGCGCGTCACCTTGGGCGGCCGGCGGTAGACGCCGTCGATCTTCACGAGGCCGAGCGCCCCGATGTCGCGGCTCACCGACGATTGGTTCGCCGCCCAGCCCGCCTTGGCGAGTGCTTCGGCAAGCTCCTCCTGCGTGCGAAGCTCCCGCGAAGCGACGAGTTCGAGGATGCGCCGCCGCCGCTGATCCCGTTCCGTCGGCATGGGCTCATTATCCCGCAAGCCGGCTCATCGCCGCATTGAAACGCGCGCGGGCAACGCGAGACCAGCGCCGTTCCCGTGCGAGGCGTCCCCTCAGCGTTGATAGGCCGAGATTGCCCAGCCCACCGGTCGATGTCCGTCGCCGCAGAATCTCGGAAGGAGCAGGCCGCGCGAACCCCTCCCCGCGGGCGATCGCCGCGGCGACGTCCCGGTAGGCCGTGCGGAACGGGACCCCTGCTTCCACAAGCCGCAGCGCTTCGTCGGTGGACATCGTTCCAGCGTCGAGGGCGGCCAAGCTGCGAGCCCGATCGACGGCGAGATGCGGGAGCGCGGCCGCCGTCATCTGCAATATCTCCGAGGTCGTGTCGATCCCGCCGAACAGTGGCGGCTTCAAGAGCTGGACGTCGCGGTTGTAGCCGCCGTGGAGCTTGGATTTCAGCTGCAGCACCGTGACGAGCTGCGCATCCACGAGTGCCGCGCGGGCGCGCGTCAGCTCAAAGACGTCCGGATTCCTCTTGTGCGGCATGAGGCTCGAGCCCGTGCAGAGCTCTTGCGGGATCACGAGGAACCCCGTGTCTTCCCCGGAAAGAGCGATTGCGTCGCAGGCGAGACGCGAGACCTCGTGTGCGATCTCGGAGCAGAAGGACAGCACGGCGGCCTCGAGCTTGCCGCGCCCGTTCTGCACGGTCGCAGGCATGTGCTCGACCGTGGCGAATCCGAGCGCGCGAGCCGTCGCTTCACGATCGAGGGGGAGCGGCACGCCGTAGCCCGCGCCGGAGCCTAACGGCGACCGATCGACGCGCGCCCACACGGCCGGAAGCCCCTCGAGGGTCACGAGCAACCCGTCCGCGAAGGCGGCCGCCCACGCACCCGCGGACGAAGGCATCGCGCGGCGCCCGTGCGTGGTGCCCGGCCAGAGCGCGGTGCGGTGCGTCGCCGCGAACGCCAAAAGCGCGCCCACGAGCGCCGACGTGTCGCCGTGAAGCGCCAGGAGCCGGTCCTTGAGATACAGGCGCAGGTCGCAAGCGATCTGATCGTTGCGCGAGCGGCCGGTGTGGAGGCGCTCGCCGTCCTCGCCGAGTCGCTTAGTGATCCAGAGTTCGACGGCGGTGTGAACGTCCTCGTGATCGGCCGCGATGCGCAGGCGGCCTCGATCGGCGGCGCGCAGTGCCTCGCGGAGCGCCCGGCGCAGCCGCGCCTCCGCCGAGCGCGAGAGAAGCCCCGACGCGGACAGCCCTTCCACGTGTCCCAGACTTCCCAACACGTCCCAGCGGATGAGACGCGCGTCCCACTGCGCGTCGTCTCCCGCGGTGTAGCGGAGCACGTCGGCCCTCGGGCCGCCTCCCGCTCCCCAGAGGGCCGTGGCCTCGGGTCGCGGCCGCCGGCTCACGACAGGTAGCCCTGCGCGAGAGTCGCGTAAAACGTTCGCGCGGCCCGAACTTCGGCCAGCGACACCCACTCGTCGGGTGCGTGCGATAGGAGCGTGTCTCCCGGCCCGCACTTCACGACGTCGACGTCCTTCAAGAACACCCAATCGGAGCACGTCGGGCTGCCGTAACGCCGGCCCGTCGGCCTTGCGCGGAGTGCGGCATCAAGCAGGCGCGAGCCCTGCGGCGTCTGGCACGGCACGAGCCGTTCGGACACCACCACGACCTCGGAGGCGAGCGACGCGCGCAACCGCTCCGCGATCTCGGCGTGAGTCCAGTCGGGTGTCGAGCGCACGTCGAGCAGGGCGCGCGCGGTCTTCGGCGTGACGTTTCGACCGATGCCGGCCTCCGCAATGGTCGGCGTGGCGGTGACGCGCCCGAGCACGGGGTGCTCGCGATCGTCGAACAGTCCGTCCAGGCGAACGAGGTCACGTGCCAGCTCGACGAGGGCGTTCTTGAACCCCGGTTCGCGCGCGTGCCCCGCGTGTCCTTGCGTTCCGCGCGCCACGAGATCCACCATCATCAGACCGCGTTGCGCAATGGCGAAGTCGAGTCCCGTCGGCTCGCCCACGACTGCGGCGTCCAGCGGCCCGCACGCCGCCACGGCCGCGGCCATCGTCGAGTCCCGCGTTTCCTCTCCGAAGCCGAGAATGACCAGGAGACGGCCTCGAAGCCGGCCCTCGCTCTCGGCGTCGGCGGCCGCGGCGAGCATGGCCGCAACCGAAGCCTTGGCATCGGACGCACCCCGTCCGTACAACCGGCCGTCCGCCGCCTCCGCGGCGAACGGCTCCCGTGTCCACCCCTCTCCGGGAGGCACGGTGTCGAGATGGGAGACGAAGGCGAGCGCAGGGCGCTCCGTCCGTCCGGCCGTGACGACCACGCCGTGGGGCGCAATCTCGGCGCGAAGGCCGAACGAGAGCGCGGCCTCGAAAGCGCACCGCGCGACCGCGGCCTCGGTGCCGCTCACCGACGGGATCGCGACGAGCTTGCGCAAGAGCGCAGCCTCATCCGGCGAGCTCCGCATCCGCGTAGGCCTCCGTTCCCTTGCGGCGGACGATCATCGTTCCGCACCCGGCCCCCGTGAAGACCTCGAGCAGCAGCGCGTCCGCCGCTCGTCCATCCAGGATGTGCGTACGCTCCACGCCGCCCTCTGCCGCACGCACGCAGGCTTCGACCTTCGGCCGCATGCCGCCCGAGATCGCGCCGCTCATCACGAGCGTCTCGAGGTCCAGGGCATCCGCGAAGCTGACGACCGTGGTCGGATCCGTGGCGTCGCGCAAAACGCCGGGGGCGCCGGTGAGCACCAGCAGCTTCGTCGCCTTGAGCGCGATCGCGATCTTCTCGGCGACCGTATCGGCATTGACGTTGTAGACGTTCCCTTCCGCGTCCCCCGCGAGGCTCGACACGACGGGTACGAACCCGGCGAGAAGGAGCGTCAGGAGCACCGAGACGTCGACGCGCTCGATGTCGCCGACGTGGCCGAAGTCCACGAGGCAAGAGCGGCCGTCGTCGCAGCGCACCATTTGTGGTGGGCGGCGCGTGGCGGTGAGCAGATCGGCGTCGACACCGGTGAGGCCGACCGCGGCGACGTGGTTGTGCCGGAGCGCCGCGAGAAGATCGACCTTGACCGCCCCCGCGAACGCCATCTTCGCGATCTCGAGCTGTGCGTCATCGGTCACCCTCCGTCCGGCAACGATCGTCGGTTCGACGCCCAGCCGCCGCCCGAGCGCGGTGGCCTGCGACCCGCCGCCGTGCACGAGGACGCACCGGATGCCGAGTGAGTGGAGGAGGCCGATCTGGGCCGCCAAGGCGTCCCGCGCACGCCCGTCGCCGAGCACCTCGCCGCCGATCTTGACGACGAACGTCTTTCCCCGGTACGCGCGCACGTAGCCGAGCGCTCCCTTCAATCCCGCAAGTCCTTCGATCACTGCTTCGCCCCCGATCTACGCCGCGCCGAACAGGCGCAGCAACAGCGCGCGCTGCGCGTGCAGCCGGTTTTCGGCTTGGTCAACGACGGCGCTCGACGGCCCGTCGAGCACCGCATCCTCGATCTCCACGTTGCGGCGCACGGGCAGGCAGTGCATCACGAGGCCCGCTCCGTTCTTCGAGGCCGCGACATGACGCAACCGCACCTGCCAATCGCGATACGCATGGCGCCTCGCCGCCTCCTTCGCCTCGTCCTCGAAGCGGTCGAGTCCGCCCCAGGCCTTCGCGTAGATCGCGTGCGCGCCCGCGCAGGCGGCGTCCTGGTCGGCAGCAAGCGCCAGTGATCCGCCGGCGGCTCCCGCCGTCGTCGCGATCAGCGCCGCGTCTTCCGGGTCGAGATCGAACCCCGGGGGCCGCGCGATGACGACGTCCATGCCGAGCCGCGCGGCCGCCAGGGCCGCGCTCGCGGGCACCGCCGTCGGTAGCGCCTTCGGGTGCCACGTCCACGAGAGCACGAACTTCTTGCCCCGCGGATCGCCGAGCTTCTCGACGAGCGTCATCGCATCCGCCAGTTCCTGGCAGGGATGGCGCCGGGCGGATTCGAGATTGATGACCGGTTTCTCGCAGTGGCGCGCGAACCCGCGCACGACCGCATCCTTGCGAACGTCCGACCACCGGTCACCACGTGCGAAGGAGCGCACGCCGAGAGCGTCCGCGTAGCGGCCGAGCACGCGCGCCGCTTCGATCAGATGCTCGGTGCGGTCCGCGTCCATGACCGCGCCTTCCGCAAGCTCGAGCGGCCAACTGCCTCGACCGGGCTCGATGACGATCGCGTGCCCGCCGTGCCGCGCCATCGCCGCTTCGAAGCTCGCGCGCGTGCGCAGGCTCGGGTCGAGGAAGACGAGCGCCAGGATCTTCCCCTCGAGGCCGCCCCGGAGTTCGCCTCGTTTGACGCGCGCCGCCAGTTCTAGGATCGCCTCGAACTCGCCGCCCGGGAGGTCCTCGACCGATAGGACGTCACGCTTGGCCGTCGCCGTGGGCTGCGAGTTCAGCATGGATAAGTTCCGGCAACGGGGAGTCCCGCCGCTTCGTCGAGGCCCAGCGCGAGGTTCACCGCCTGGATCGCTTGTCCCGCGGCCCCCTTGATGAGGTTGTCGATCGCCACGCTCACCTGGATCTCGCCGGTCGCCGCGTCGGCGGCGACGTGCAGGTCGGCGCGGTTGGTCCCGAGCACGCGCGCGAGATGCGGTGGTTCGTCGAGCACGCGCACGAACCGGCGACCCGCATACGCGTCGCGATAGATGGCTTGTGCCTCCGCCGCACGTGGCGAGCGCGCGTGGAGCGTCAGGTAGATCCCACGAACGAAAGGCCCGGCGTGCACCGCGAGCCGGGGCGCCTCGTCGCGGCCGGTCCAGCGCCGCCACTGTTCCTCGATCTCCGCCTCGTGGCGGTGGCCCAGCGTCGCGTACGCGAACAGGTCGTTCGCCCGCAGGGGGTGGTGCGTCGTGTCCTTCGGCTTGGCACCGGCGCCGGAGGAGCCGGTCACGGCGAACAGGACGGGAGGCCCCGAAGGGTCGAGGCGCGCCAGCGGCCACAGGGCCAGCTGGGCCGCGGTCGCGAAGCAGCCGGGTGCCGCGAGCGCTTTCGCGTCGCGCAGTTCCGGCCCGAGCACGTCGGCGAGCGCGTAGACGAAACGGTCGGCCCCAGCCGAGTGCCGCGGGCCGTAGTGCCGCTCGTGCAGGCCACGGTCGCGGACACGGAAGTCCGCGGAGAGGTCGCAGACGATCCCCGGCTTCGCACCGACGATCTCGTCCACGACCCCAGCGGCTTCGCCGTGCTCGAGACACAAGAAGACGACATCGCGTCCTGCCGCCGCCTCGCCGGGCGTGATCGCTTCGAAGTGGCCATCGATCCCGGCGAGCGCCGGATGGGCTTCGGCGTAGGGACGGCCCGCCCGGCTTCGGCTGACGGCGGTGATCTCGTCGAACTCGGGATGCCCGTGCAGCAGGCGCAGCAGCTCGCCCCCGACGAAGCCGGAGGCGCCGATGACGGCGGTCTTCATCGTGCCACGCACAAGTCGAGCGATCGTCCCACCACGTCGAGTAGGCCGCTCGGGTCCTTGAACGCGTTGTGGGCGGGGAGGCCGAGCACGCCGCGCACGTAGTCGCGGCCGACCTCGTTGTCGGTTGCCGGACCCGTGATGACGTCGACGCGCAGGCCGAAGACCTCCTTCATCAGCGTGACCGATCCCCAGCAGCCAACGGGATCCGGAGCCGCCATCAGGATCGCGCAGGCCAAGCTCATCAGCTCCGGGTCGCGCAGGATGTCCTGCACCCCGTAGTCGCCGAGAATCCCATCGCCGAGTTCGGCGACGATGACATCGGGCGAGGCGGCCGCCAGGTGGTTGAACACGCCGCGCGCCACCGGCACCGTCATGCCCGCATGCGTGCTCGCGGCTCCGGCGTCGTTGAACGTCGCAGCGGCGACGGCGCCCGCGTCCATCATCGCGAGGGTGTCGCGCATGAGCGCCACACCGGTCAGCTTCGCCGCGGCGACGCGCCGTCCGGCGCGCGTCAGGCCGCGGGTCAACTCGATCGCGGCGGCGGTCTTCCCGGCGTTCATGCACGTCCCGGCGATGTAGATCACCGGAACCCGCGAGTTGAGGACCGCGGCCGGGAGAATCGCGCCGTTTCTGATGTGGGCCGGACGGCCCACGCGGTCGCCGAGGGCGGGAAAGACGAGCACCGCGCCCATAACCTCGGCGGAAAACGGGGCGCCGTAGTCGGGGTGCGCCGACGTGCAGCGCCCGAGGACGCCGCCCATGTTCAACACGTTGATCGTGTCGCCGGGCGCGATCGACTCGGGGACCACCCCCGCGTAACCCTTGAGGGCCCGGCGCGACCCGAGCGTTCCGGCGAGCACGTCTCCGGCCCTAAGGGGGATCATCCGCCCCGAGGGGTCCTCGATCGTGTTGTAGGAGCTTTTGTCGTCCTTGATCCTCACGGCGAGGATGTACCCCTCTTCCGCGATCACCTCCGCGCCGACGAACACCTCCGGCGTGAGGCGGGCGTTGCGCGTGGACGACGCAATGCGGTCGAGCTTGAGACGGCGGGTTTCCCGCATCACGCGGTCTTCCCGCGCGAGGCGAGCAGCGACGGGATCGCCGCGATGCGGGCGAACGCGCGCGCCTCGTCGCCGGACCACAACCGGTTCTCCTCGCCGTAGACCGCGACCTCGGGATCGAGCAGCGTGTGCGGGCTGCGCGCGCCGACGACCTGGAAGCGGCCGGGGGCCAAGCGCACGCGCGTCTCGCCGATGACGTGGCGTTGCGAGGAGGTGAGCATCGCCTCGATGTCCCTCAAGGCCGGGTCGAACGCCTGCCCCTCATGCAGCCGGTCGCCGTAAAACCGCGCGAGCTGGTCCTTCCAGAACGCCTGCCACTTCGTCAGCACGAGCTTTTCGAGCTCGCGATGGGCGGCGATCAGGAGAATCGCCGCTCCGGCCTCGAAGCCGATGCGCCCCTTGATGCCGAGCACCGTCTCGCCGACGTGGATCCCGCGGCCGATACCGTACGAGCGGGCGATCTCGCCGATGGATGCGACGATTGCGGGACCCTCATGCGCCGTGCCGTCGAGCGCCACGGGGAGCCCCTCCTCCCACGCGATGACGATCTCAGCAGGCTCCACCGCAAAGTCCGGTGGATCGAGGAATTCGACCGGCGGCCCGGCCCACGGGTCGTGCGACCAACCGCCGCCGTAGGTGGCGCCCCAGAGCCCTTCGTTGACCGAGACGCGCTCTTGCGCCTCGGCAACCGGAACGCCGTGCGCGCGAAGATAGGCGGCCGCTTCCTCACGAGTGACCGCATGGTCGCGGATCGGCGTGACGATCGGCAGGCCGGGGAGCAGCACGCGGAAAGCGACGTCGAAACGGACCTGGTCGTTGCCGGCGCCGGTTGAGCCATGCGCGGCGGCCTCCGCCCCGATCTCTTGCGCGATCTCGGCCACCGAAATCGCCTGCTGCGTGCGCTCGGCGGCGACCGACAGCGGGTAGACCTCGCCGCGGAGCACGTTGCCGCGGATCAGGTGCCGGATGAACCGGTCGTACACCTCGTGGCGGGCGTCGACCTCGTGATGAACGGCGGCGCCTAGCGCCTCGGCCCGAGCGCCGATCGCGGCTAAAGCCTCCGGATCGGCTCCCCCCGTGTCCACGTGGACGGTGTGAACCTCCCACCCCTCCTCGCGGAGCCTGATGAGGCAGTACGAGGTGTCGAGGCCTCCGGAGAACGCCAGTGCGATGCATTTTTTGTGCATAGTGCATAATTATGCACAAGGATGCTGCCAACGCAAGGCGCCCGCCTATCGCAACACGTAAATCGATCTTGACCGTGTAGAAGATGCTCACGGGGCTGCCAGTCTTCATCGTGGGTTGACAGATCCG
The DNA here is from genome assembly GCA_032124015.1 of Acidobacteriota bacterium. Lineage (GTDB taxonomy): Bacteria > Acidobacteriota > Polarisedimenticolia > Polarisedimenticolales > DASRJG01 > DASRJG01. The sequence continues at coordinate 32,346 of JAQBEH010000121.1, read as the reverse complement.
CTTCCGCATCACTCTTGCGCGCTGTCGCGCGAGCACACGGTCCCGACGTTTCATCCCTGCGGTTTCCGATCAGCAACCCAATTGACGCCATTGGGGCGTTCAATCGTGCCCTAGGACACCTAGTCTTGTCGGGTACGCAAATGGTCCCAAGGCCCTTGGAAGAGGAGTCCTGCCATGAAGCGTGTTCTCGCGAGCGCATCCGCCCTGTTCCTGGTCTCGACAGTTCTACTTGCCGCACCATCGAAACGCGTCGCCGCACCGGCCCCGGACTTCTGGTACGTCGTCCCCGGTGAGGTATCGGCGGCAGTGACGAACACCGGCACCAGTAAGTTGGTTCGAGGGATCGTTGTGCCGACGTCGGTCCGCCCCACGGTCCAAACCACACCGGCGGGATCCGTCATCTCGTGGCGCCGCCCCGACGGAACCCGGCAATCGTTCGTCGTGGAGGGTGTGTCCTCGTTTACGTTCGAGCCTGGGCCGCTCGCCGGAACGACGTACGTGCCGTTCAAGCGGTCGAAACTCCTCGAATACGATCCCCGTAGCTGCTGCTCCTGCGCTTCGTGGGCGAACATGGTCGAGTCGGTTGAGCTGCTTGCCTGCGTCCCTGGCTGCGTTGGGTGCGGATGTGAGGGTTGTATTTGCAGCCCCACGTTCCCATGCCCCAGCAGCCCGGGCGACGCGATGACTCTCGTGTCTCACAGCGATCCGGCGACGACCATGACGATCGGTCAGGCAAGCGTGCGCTTTCGAGGCGGGCAGCTTACGGCGGATATGGCGTCGATTGGCGAAACGGTAATCAACAACCCCGACGCGATCATTCTGCCGGGCCCTGTCGAAACCCGCTCCGCGGTCCGAGGCGACGCCGCGCTGTTTGCATGGTCGTCGCCATCCGCCTCCGTCATCCTCGAGCAACCACGGTCCATGCCGGCTCCGTCGTTCGAAGACGGAACCATCGAGTTCAATGCCCGACCGGACGAGGCGCCGATGATCGCCGCAAAGTATCTCGCCATCGCGCCCGTCATGGATCGATGCAGTGCTTGCGGAACGCACCCGAATTCACAGGCCGACCTCGAAATCTACGACTGCGTTCCTGGTTTCAGCGTGTGCTACCGCTGCGTCAGCTGGGAGTGCTTCACTCCCTAGCCCCGGCATCGAGGAGGTCGCCATGAGTCTCATCGCACTGCTCGTCGCAGCCAACGTGGTCGTTGCGCTGCCGGACACGCTAGTTCTCGAAAAGATGCGATCGGTAGACGATCCGCGCAGCTACGACCTGCGGGATCAGGTCAACGGCGATCGCGGGGTCCCGAAGTCGTGCTCTCTGGCCGACAAGTCGACGGTGACGCTTGCCTTTGGCAAGGATGCAACCCTCGAGGTTGTTCGCGACGGGGCAGCAAAAACCATCGTGGTCGAAAACGTCGCGGGCCTGGGGCGTTCGACACTTGCCTGCGGCGAGGCAGACTCTTTCTATTACGCCAATCCACGCCTCGGGAAACTGTATGCCTACAGCGCGAACCGTCTGTTCCGCGGCGAGGATCCCGCCGTATGGACTCGTAACGTCGCCCCGTTCACGAGCATGGACGAGGCCCAGGGCGTCATGACCGACGCATCGATTGCAACGGTCGTGCAGACGCGCCAGAAACTGGTGCTCGTCGAGTGGTTCTTCCGCAAGGACGGGGGCACCGGTTTCTGGCACGAGATCTTCGACGGCCCGACCGGCACATCGCTCGGGAAGCTCGGGCCATCCGATCTCCTCGCGAAAACCAACGAACACGACCTCTGGTGGGTCCTCTTCCAGGGGGGCGGCAACGAGACCGTCAACTACGTTCCGCAGAACCTCTACCGGCTTCGATACGGGCCACCGGCCGATGGCGCCAAGCCGGCCGCCGAAACGATCATTGGGCTCCGAGCTCAAACGCCGCCCCTCCGCCAGAAAGCGATTGCGAAGCTGTCGGCGAACCCCGTCGTCAACCACATGATTGCGCTGCTGTCCCCGACACGGACGACCGTCACCGCGAAGATCGAGTTCTGCCCGACGGTGCCGGCACAGCGCGCCCGTTATTGGCTTGGCAGCGACTACGACGAAATGCTTGGAGCGCTCGCTCGGAACGCCCTTCTGGCCTTCTGGGCGGAACGCCAGGACGGTGATGCCAACGTCAGCCCGATCGACGCATGGTTCCAGACTGAGATTGCCCCGCAAGAACCGATGAAGACGCTGCTCGCGCACTTCAGTCCCGAAGACGATCAGTGGATCGCGCAATACCAAGAGGCGCTCTTCAAGCTCGGAGGGGCGACGCTCGAGGGTTTGGTCATGAAATACGGGACGGCGACCGGAGCGGTCGTCCGAACTCCCAACTGAAAGGGCGAGCCGTGACGATACGATCGCTGTGGCCGTTCCTGTGCCTGCTTGCGCCGCGTGTTGCCGACGCGGCGCCGCAATCCGGGTCTTTTAGCTTCGAAAAAGCGGTGCGGATGAGCGATCGTGTCGTCGTCGGCACAATGCAAGGCACCAGCGCCGGTTCGGTGAGACTTCAAGACGGTGGAGAGATCGCCCTCGGAATCAAAGACCCGGAAACCGGTCTGGTGTTCACGCCCTATCGCGTTCGCATCGTCTCGTGCCTGTTCGACAGGGACGACTCCTGCCGGCCCGGAGACAGCGAAGTCCTCATCCCCGGTGGCACCGTCTACGAGACCGTCGATGGCAAGGAGAGGCTTCGCACCTGGGAGGTCGCGGGAGCGGCCGGCGCGCCACTTCCTCCGGCCGGTGACGAGGTCGTGCTGTTTATGACCAGGCGGAACGGCCGGTATCTGCCGCTCAACGACAGAGGTGCTCGTATCCGCGTCGACCGCTCGGCGGGTTCGGCGTCGGTCGTGCTGCGTTTCGAATCGCCTCGCTTCCTCTCCGCCGAGGGGCGCGAGGCGGCGCGGGCGCGTACCGCCAACGCGAATCCGGCAACGACGCCGCCGGCATTCACCGAATCGGTTCCGCTCGATCGGCTGAAAGAGATGATCGCGGTCGTGCACCAGGTCCCTGAGCCAACCTCCGGAACTCGCCATGCGATTCCAGACCGCGCTGATCCCTACGTTTCTGTCACTGTTGACGAGCGCGGCCCTCGCGTACGTTCCGGCGACGACCCCGAGCGGCGCCTATCGTCGCTGGGCCTCAGGGACGATCTCGATTCAGTTCACCGGGCCGACGACGGTCGACGGGCATGCGGTCCATGACGGTGTGCGGAACGCGATAGCCTCCTGGAACGCGATCGCCCACGCGCGGATCGTCCTGACGGCCGGCAGCGTCATCGACCGTCGCGAGCCCGCGATCGGCAACGGCACGAACGAGTTCGGTTGGGTCGAAAGCTCCGACAGCCCGTACTTCATACCGGGCGTTCCATGCACCACCGTCACCATCTACGACACCGTGACGGGCATCATGAACGAGGCGGACACCACCTGTAACGCCATGGCGTTTCAGTGGCCGGACGACCTTTTCGGCCTTTTCACGCAAGAGGGCGTCGCCGACGCCGAGTCGGCGGCGCTCGCCGCGTTCGGCTCGTGGCTCGGCCTCGATGCTTCTCTCCAGTACGGAGACCCGATGTGCCCGGCGGCGGGGTCCGGCTCCGTTTCCCGATACCTCTTAGCCGACGAGTTCGCGTTTGGCCGGCGTCAATACGGCGAGGGAACGTCCCCCTACGGAGTGGTCAGTGGCACCGTGCGTTTCCTGGACGGCTCTCCGATACCGTACGCGTACGTTTCCGCGATCGGCGCCGGTGGGCGCGAGTTCTATGGCGCGGTGGCGACCGCATCCGGCGCTTACACCATCTTTGAAATGAAGGCCGGGTTCTACGCCATCGTCGCGCGGCCGTTGACCACCGATCCGTACGTCCTGTCGTCCGTGCCGTACCGGGCGAACCCGATCGGCAACCTCGACTTCACGCCCGAATATTACGGCGGCGGGCTCCAGATCCAAGTGCTGGATGGATCGACGACGTCCGGAATCGACATCACCGCGAGGCGAGCCGGGTCGCAGCCCGATCCCTACGAGCCGAACGACTCCGCGGCCACGGCGTCTCCCCTCACGCCGGGGTTCTCGAAGTTGGCGACGACGCATACGGCGATTGACAAGGACTGGTACTGGTTTCAGACCGCGGCGAACACCTGCTACGTCGTGGCTTCGAGCTTCCATGGTGCGAGCATCGTGCCGACCCCGACCGGCGACGCGTTTTGGTCTCGGACGAGACTCTCCGTCTACGATGGGGCGAGTCTCGTCGGCCGGAACGAATCGAAAGACGAGTACGGGCTCGACCCCGGCAATTGGCTCACGTATTGCGAGACCGGCTCCGGGCGCCGGCTCGACCTCGAAATCGCACAAAGGACACCGGCCGGAGGGGCAGGGTTCTTCTACACCGTGTTCGTTCAGGCGGTTGCCGGCGGATCGGCGCTGACGCCGACCGTTGCCGCCCTCTACCCCAACTCCGGCTGGAGCCACCGCAACCGGTTCGTCTGGATCGACGGTACCGGCTTCCTGCCGGGCTCGAAGGTGGACATCCGGTTGCCTGACGCGACCTGGGTTACCGCGTCCGAAGTCATCGCCACGCGCTGTGATGGAATCTACCACTGCACCGCGCTGAAGGCGCTGTTTCCCCCGGCGACACCGGGCGCCGCCGACGTCAAGGTGACGAATCCGAATGGCCGCAGCGTCACCAAGACCGCGGCGTTCACCTACCTTGCGAATGGGTACGGCCCGATCGTAGATCGGACGCCGCAGGCGTTCGGCACGCGGTTCGGCCAGGGGAAGGCCATTTGCGTCGGCGACTACGACGGCGACGGGAGCGACGATATCTTGAAGACGCGTTCCGGCTTCTTGCCGTACCAGCTGTTTCGGAACAACCGCGACGGAACGTTCACCGATGTGGCCGCCTCGTCCGGCCTTCACCTGTACTCCTCCGTTTTCGGGAACAGTTGCTCGTTCATCGACGTCGACGACGACGGCGATCTCGACGCCTACATCACCAACGTCGCGTATTCGCTGCCCAACGGTTCGGCCAACGAACTGTACGTAAACCAGCTGGCCGACGGCGGCAACGCGACGTTTACGCTGGGCACGCCGGCGGGCCTGAGCGGCGCGGCGTCGCGCTACAAGGGCGACGCCGCGTGGGCCGACTTCAACAACGACGGCCGCCTCGATGTCGTGCTCGCGTACGATAGCTACGCGGGGAGCGCTCCGTACTACGAAGCGTTGCAGTACTTCCGGCAGGGCGCCGACGGTTCGTTCACCAACGTGACGAGCTCTTCCGGCCTCTCCGGCTATTTCGCCGTGATCACGTCCGTCACGGCGGCTGATTTCAACAACGACGGATGCGACGACCTGGCCTTTTTCACGAACGCGGGCTTCGCCAACCGCCTTTACAAGGGCAACTGCCACGGGTACTTCACCGACATCACGTCCCAGTCGCATATCGCCGACGGCACGCCCTGGTGCACCGGGGTCGCGGTCGCCGATTTCAACAACGATGGGACGACCGACATCTTTTGCGGCACGTACAACACCAGCCCCGGTCCCGTGCGACCGCGGCTCTGGCTCAACAACGGGAGCGCAGCGTTCACCGACCGGGCCTTGGAGTCCGGTCTGTACGCCGTCGCCCGGAATATGGACGTCGTGCTGGCGTTCGACGAGGACAACGACGGACTCACCGACGTCTACGTGGGGGCATCGGAAAAGGGTTGGCTCGACGATCGCAAGGACGTGCTCCTCAGGAACACCGGCGGGAACCCGCCCGCCTTCGTGGATATCACCGACGCAGCGGGAATGTACCCGACCACCCAGGACGGAACGGGCTACTGCAGTGCGAGCGTCGACGAGTTCTACTGCGATCGCGACGCGGCGGCGGGAGGCGTGTTGGATCAGTGGAACGACGGAGCGGTCGACGTCTTCGTCACCGGCGACGATCCCGACTTCCTCCAACGCGGGTCCGACTTCCTGTGGGAGAACCGGCGAAACGTCATCGCGGACGGCTCGACGGCGCCCGCGAACGACTGGATCGAGGTCGCGCTGAAGGGGGCGAACACGCGGCTGTCGCGGGTGTTGTCCAATCGTTTCGGAATCGGCGCCCGTGTCACCGTTATTCCAAGGTTCAACTTGCCGGCGGGAACGGTGCCGACCGAGACGCAGTGCCTTCAAAATCCCTTGCCGGCCGGCGTCCTCGGCACGAGCAAGGAGGTCCTCGCCGGAAACCGGAGTCAGTCGTCGACCGTCCTGCACTTCGGGCTCGGGAGCTCCCTGCCGTTCGGCCAGAAGAGAGTCGACTGCATCAGGGTGGCGTGGCCGTCGGGGCTCGAGCGCGCCTACACCGGAATCATCGCCAATTCCAAGGTGGTGCTCGCGGAGGACGCGGGTCGCATGAAGGTCATCAACGTCATACCGAACAGCGGCCCGAATTCGAGCTCGGATCCGACCACGATCACCGGGCTCAGGTTCGACCGCGACGTTGTGGCGGTTCCCCAGGTGTTCTTCGGCGCCGTTCCCGCGACGGCCGTGACGTTCGTTTCCGAGCACGAGCTCACGGTGCTTCCACCGATGTGGCAGCCGCCTGGAGCCGTCGACGTGACGGTCGTCAATACCGATGGCGAAAGTGACACGCTGCTGTTCGGCTACACCTACACCGGCTCGAGCGCCGGCGTCCGCATCAAGGACCCGGTGCCCAGCATCATCACGCCAAACGGCGAGGTCCCCAACTCTCCGAGCTTCGTCGCGGTGCGGGGCGCCGAGCGGACGGGAGTGATCGCTGACGGCGTCACCCAACTCGTTCTCGAGGCCGAGGTGGGAGGGCCGGGTGGCGTGAGCTTTGTCTTGGACGACGACGATGCTCCGGGCAATACGCCTCCGCCGGGGACGAGCGTCGGGAGCATGACCGCTCTCGGAGGGGGCGCGCCGCAAACGGCGCTGACCGTGCCGGTGGCCGTCTTGGCCGACGGGCGGTACGTCGCCCATGCGGTGTACACGGCGCCTCAGAACTTCATTCGCACCGCCGCCGACAACCCTCTCGCGACGCGACCGATCCGAGTGCGCTCGACCTTCATCGACACGTCCAACGCGGAACACGCGATGCCGCCGCGATCGCTCGATCTCTACCGCGTGCCGGTGCTCTACGTGCACGGCATGTGGGGCAGCACGACGAGCTTTGAGTGGCCGCTGTTGAGCGACGCGCGGTGGATCATCCATCGTGCCGACTACGGCGCCACCAACGACGTCGCCTTCTCACAGAACGTCGGCATGCCACCACGGGTCGTTGCCGAGCTCCGGAAAGAACTCAACGACCAGGGTATCGCCGGAACCAGGTTCTTCGTGTTCGCCCACAGCATGGGAGCGGTGCTTTTCAAGATCTATATGGGCGGCACCGGCGCGCCGTACGCACGAGCCGACAATTTCTTCGCCGGCGATGTCTACGCGCTCGTGTCGGTCGACGCGCCGTTTTTCGGCTCGTACTTTGCGCCGTTCGTAGGCGTCATCCAATCGACTAGCCCCTTGGGCCCGCTGTTCACCTACACCATGCGATCCCTGGGGCTGGCTGTGGACCGGGGCTGCATGCAAAGCCTCGACCCCGCGAGCCCGGACATCCTCGGCATCCCCGCCACGGGCGGAACCTTTCATGCGATCGTCGGCTGGGGCGGGGGAGAGATGAGAGACGCAGGCGTCGAGCTCGCGGCCGGAAACGGGCTTGCGCTCCTGAAAGCAGCTCTCGGCCTCTTCAATTTCGCCTTCGAGAATGCCATCGTGCAGTGCGATTCCGGCGACGATTTCATCGTGTGCTCGGATTCGCAACGGGGCGGACTTTCCGGATCCCACGTCAGCGACTTCCATTTCGAGAGCCTTTCGGCCAGGGCGATTCACCTCGACAGCATCTGCAACGAGAACGCGCCGAGCACGACCGCGGAGCACCTGCTCAACACGCCGACGACGAATGTGGTCGAGTGGGGGCACGTGCTTCCTGCGACCCCTCCGCCATCTCTCGCCCCCGTCGCGACGACGGGAGGCCCGCTCTCGCTCACTTCGATGAGCCCGGCCTCCGGATCGGCGATGGGCGGGTATCCCGTCACCCTACTCGGTACGGGATTCGACGCGACGGTCAAAGTGAGGATCGGTGCCTTCAATGCGAGCCAGGTCACGGTGGTCGACGCCACGACCATCACCTGCCGCGTGCCACCCGGCAATGCCGGGTCGACAGCCGTCACCGTGAGCAACGGCGCGGGCCAGACGGCGAGCACGACGTTTACGTACACGGACCCAGGGCCGGTTCCCGGTGGCGTGGCCATCACGGCGCCCTCTGAAGGAGCGATCGTCGCGGCGGGATCGACGCTCGCTGTGTCGGCGATCGGCTCGGGAGGATTCACAATCGCCCGCGCTCTCGCCGCAAACGCGGCGTTTGTGTCGGATGACGATCAAGATCCGGGAGCGGGATTCACTACGAGCGTGACGGTACCTGCCGACGCGATCGGCTTCCTCGTGATCGAGCTGGTCGCAAAAGACGCGAACAGCAACTTCAAAACGGCAACGCCCGTGACCATCAACGTCACGCCGCCGGGAAACGCAGTCCTCGCGCGTCTCGACGCCGACAAGGCGACACTCCTCTACGCGACTCCGACCCGGCAGCTGCGCGTCTACGGGATCTACTCGGATGGCGTGAGGCGCGAGGTCACCCACGCCACCGGGATCGTTTACGAGATGGACACGCAGGACCCGCGAAAGCCCAACTATCCTTACAACGGCACCGGAGTCGCCGTCGTCGACGCGGCCGGGGTAGTGACCGCCAAGACCCACGGCACCACCGTCTGCCACGTCACGTACTCCGCTCGCAAGATCGACGTCGTCGTCGAAGTGGCCGACATACGCCCGACGATGACACTCCAGAAGCCGGGCTTCATCTCATGGCCCTATCAAGGCGCCGGAATCACCTACGACGTCATCCGCGGCAAGCTCCAGGCGCTCCGCGCGACCGGCGGCAACTTCGCCGACCCGTCGATCGGTCTGACTTGCATCAAGGACGACTTCGCCAACGTCACGGCGGCCGATGCGGCCAATCCGCCCGCCGGCGACGGGTTCTTCTACCTGATGAGGGAGAGCCGGACGTCGAGCTACGAAGAATCGCCCTTCTGGGCGACTCGCTCGCAAAGCGGCCTGCGAACCGCCGAGATCAACGCGGCCCCGGGCACTTGTCCGTGACCTACCACCCGCAAACCTGCCCCTTGTTCTGCTCGTCGAGCCAGACCTTCAGCGGGGCGAAATAGTCGAGGATCGCGCTCGCGTCCATCGTCCGCTCGCCCGAAAGCGCCGCAAGCTCGTCGGGCCAGGGTTGCGAGGTGCCCATCTCGAGCATCTTGGCGAACTTGGCGCCGGCCTTTTTGCTTCCGTAGATCGAGCACTGGTAGAGCGGGCCGGTGAAGCCGGCTTCCTTGCACAGCGCGCGGTGGAACTGGAACTGCAAGATCGCCGCGAGGAAGTAGCGCGAATACGGGGTGTTGGCGGCGACGTGGTACTTGGCGCCGGGATCGAAGTCGGCCTCGCTGCGCGGGGAGGGAGGGACGACCCCCTGGTACTTGAGCTTCAGCTCCCACCACGCCTTGTTGTAGTTGGCCGGAGTGATCTCGCCGGCGAAGACCTTCCATCGCCACTGGTCGACGAACAGGCCGAACGGCAGGAACGCGACCTTGTCGAGCGCCAGCTTCATCAGATAGTTGAGCTCGTCGTTCCCCTCCGGCACCGTGCCGAGGAGGCCGATCTTCACGAGGTAGGCCGGGGTCGCCGAGAGTGCGATCGCATCGCCGATTCCTTCGTGAAACCCGTCGTTGGCGCCTTGGGCGAACAACGGAGACTGCTTGTTGTAGGCGCGCTGATAGAAGTTGTGCCCCAGCTCGTGGTGCACCGTGACGAAGTCCTCGTCGTTGACCCGGATGCACATCTTCAGGCGAAGGTCGTCTTTCCAATCGATGTCCCACGCGCTCGCGTGGCAGACGACATCGCGGTCTTTCGGTTTGACGAACTGCGAGCGCTCCCAGAAGCTCGCGGGCAGGGGTGCGAACCCGAGCGATTTGAAGAAGCCCTCGCCAAAGCGAACCAGCTGCTTCTCGTCCACCTCACTGTCTTTGAGCAGCTTGTTGAGGTGGTAGCCCATTTCCTCCGTAGGTGGAGCGACGAGCGGGTAGATCCCCCCCCACTGCTGCGCCCACAGGTTGCCTAAGAGTTGGACGGGGATGGGCTTGCCCGGCTGGACGAGCTCGGCGCCGTACGTTTCCTCCAGCCGGTGGCGCACGTAGCAATGAAGGGCCTCGTACAGCGGCTTCACCTGGTTGAAGAGCCGGTCCATCTCCTTGGCGAACTCGGCCGGAGGCATGTCGTACCCGGAACGCCAGAGAGCGCCGAGATCGTCGAAGCCGATCTCCCTGGCCCCTTCGTTCGCCAACGTGACGAACCGCTCATACTTTGGGCGAATCGGCTTCGCGATCGCGTGCCACCCCTCCCACAGTTCCTTCAGCTCCTTCGCGTTGTGGCTCGTGGTGAGGCGTTCGCTGATCGCCCCGATGTCCATGCACTCCTTGCCCTGGGGGCAGTACTTGCCCTTGCCGTAGATCCCCTCCATCTGGGCGGCGATCTCGGACAGCTCCTTGCTCTTCGCGGGATCGGAGGGCGCGACCAACGAGAGGGAGATCGGAAGCAACTTGAACTTCCGTGCGACGTCCTTGTCGAGCTTCAACCCCTTGAAGCGTTGCGCTTCCTTCGAGAGCCTCACGGTCTCGTCGATGACTCTCTGTCGAGCCTGCGCCTGGATCAGCTCGGTGTCGTCGGTGATGAACGTCGAGTACACCCAGGACGCACGCTCGGCGTCGATCCAGAGGCCGAGCAGGCGGGACTCGGCCTGTTCGATGAAGGCCTTGGCCTCGGCGGGGGTGGGCGAGGCCGAAGCGGCCCGCGCGGGGACGACGGCGGCGAAGGCGATGGCGGTTGCGGCGATCAAGGCAAGATGATGACGGCGCATGGCGGCTCCTCGATAGGATTCGACGTGAAGGCTGACGAGTATAAGCGGAGCGCGGTTATCCTTCGCTACCGATCGGGTTCACTTGAAACGGAGGATCGCTTGAGCGAACACCGAACGATGGACTCCCCGTACATGCATTGGGCCAAAACCCGACAAACTGCGCGCTACACGCTGGCCGTCAGCGGGATCAAGGGGCTGCCGCTCTCCGAGTTGGGAGCGACGTGGGACGACCTCGCGCTCGACGGTGCGCAGGGGTACGGCCACCCCGGATTGCACACGGCACTTGCCGCGAAGTCGGGCGTTTCGCACGATCGAATCGTCCTTGCGACGGGGACCTCCGGTGCGAACCACCTCGCCTTCGCGACGCTCCTCAGCCCGGGAGACGACGTTGTGATGGAACGCCCGGGGTACGAGCCGATGGAGATGCTCGCGCGTCATCTCGGCGCCACCGTGCGCTATTTCCCGCGCAGGCCCGAAAACGGGTTTCTCATCGATCCCGCCGACGTCGCCGCGGCGGTCACGCCCAAGACGCGGCTGATCGTCCTTTCGAACCTCCACAACCCCACGTCGGTCGCGACCGACGAAGCGACACTCCGGGACGTCGGCGCCATCGCGGAGCGCGCGGGAGCCAAGGTCGTCGTCGACGAGGCCTATCTCGACGCCGCGTTCGATTCCGCCCCGTCGTCCGCGGGACGTCTCGGGGACGTCTTCGTCGTCACGACGAGCCTGACGAAGGTGTTCGGCCTGAGCGGGCTGCGCTGCGGCTGGATCGTCGCCGAACCCGCGCTCGCCTCACGGATCTGGCAGCTCAAGAACCTCTTCGGCGTCAACGAAGCCTACCCGGCCGCGTGCCTGGCGCTGTGCGCGGTGAGAAGAAGCGGCGAGATCCTCGAGCGCGCTCGCCGGATTCTGAGCGCCAATCGCGCGACGTGGGGGTCGTTTCTCGAAGGGAGGAAAGACCTCGCGGTGGAGGGCGCCTCCCGGGGGACGACCGTCTTTCCGCGGGTGCTCTCCTGCGACGCGGATGCGCTGTGCGCGCATCTGCGCGAGCGTTACGAGACCTCGCTCGTCCCAGGGCGCTTTTTCGGCGAGCCCGCTTGTGTGCGCGTCGGACTGTGCGGGGACCCGGAGATCTTCCGCGAGGGGCTCGCCCGGTTGGGGAGCGCGCTCAACAACCTCGATGGCGGGGCCTAGGCCTAGGCCTCGGCGAGGCGCTCGCGGCAGGCCGCCACGGCTTCGGTGCTCGGCGGTGCTTCATCGTCGGGCATCGCCCAGTCCCAGAGGATCTCGGCCACGAGCTCGCCCTCGGGAGTGCCCTCGTCCCAGCCGAAGTTGTCCGACTCGAGGATCAACCCGGCCACCGCTTGCAGGCCGTCGGCCGGGAGGCCTTCACGGAGGTGCGCGTCGCAAAGCCTGCGCATTTCTTCGGGGGTGAGGCAGACCGTTTCGTCGAGGTCGGCCACGAGTTCGGTGGCGGCCGAATCGTCCTCGAGGACACGCGCGATCCACCTCGCGTCCACGTCGCCTTCCAGGAAATTCCGGATGTCGCTCTCTCTCATGCTCCCGAATATAACGCCGGGCGAGCTTCGATCAAGTCGCTCTCGCTGTGTTCTACTCAACCTACCGGATCGTTTCGGGCGGGAGGGTACAGATGCGTAACGCGTCGGTAGGAGCCAGGCTTTTCGCGACGGGAATGGGTCTGGCCATGATCCTGGCCTGCGGCGGGCTGAGTTCCGCGGGGCCCGCGGTAACCGCCTCGGCGGAGTTCTGGAAGGTCTGGGGGGACGGCAAGGCCGAGCTCTCCGGCTACGCGGTCACGACGACCCGCTACGGGGCGCCGCGCGAGGGCCGGGTCGTGTTGATTTACGTCACCGAGCCGATGGACCGGCGCAGTTGGATCAAGGACGACGCCGGCGACGTCCCAGCGCAAGAGCGCGTCAACGTGTTGAAGCTCAACAACGTCCTGAAATTCCAGACGGGGATCTACCCCTACTCGGTGATGACCAGCGTGTTCGCGCCGGTCGACGCGTTCATGGCGGAGCGGTTCGCGCCCGCAAAGATCGCGATGAGCGCCCAGGAGTGGTGCGGACTCGTCTACGAAAAGCTGATGCCGGGGCCCGAGGTGTTCACGAGCGACGTGCGCTCGTACTTCCACGCCGAAGGGGACCGCGACACGACCGTCGAGACGCCGCCGGGAACGCTTTACGAAGATGCGCTGCTGATCCAACTTCGGGAACTCGACGGCCCGTTTGCCGGTGGAAAGAACTGGGCGGGCTCGATCGTCCCGTCCCTGTGGTCGCAGCGAAAAAGCCATGGAACGCTCGGGCCCGTGGCGGCGACGATCAAACGCGCGGACGCGACCCGGGACGGCGCGCCGGTGACGCGGTTCACGCTCTCGTACGGCTCCATCGTGACGACCTACGACGTCGAGAAGGAGGCCCCTCGGCGCGTGTTGGGATGGAAGACCGAGGGCGGCGACGAGGCCAAGATCCTCAAGACCGCGCGCCTCCCGTACTGGCAGCTGAACGGCCCCGGCGATGAGTCGTACCTGAAGGAGTTGGGGCTGTAGGGGGCCGGAAAAGGGGAGTGTCCCCTTTTCCGGGCGCCGTCAGACGTCGAGTTCGCGCATCAGGAAGGCGAGCACGTCGGTGTATTCGTCGATCTGATCGGAGAGCGGCGTGCCACGGCCGTGGCCGGCCGCGAGGTTGGTGCGCAGCAAAATGGGAAACTGCGCCGACGTCGCGGCCTGCAGGCGCGCGACCATCTTCCGGCTCTGCCACGAGTCCACGCGGGGATCGTTCTCGCCGGTCGCCATCAGGATCGAAGGGTAGGCCGCGCCGTCTCTGACCCGGTGGTAAGGCGAATACGCGTGCAATGCGCGGAACATCTCGGGGTCGACGACGCTGCCGAACTCCGGCACGTTGTACGCGCCGTTGGGCGTGCGCTCGACGCGCAGCATGTCGTAAAGCCCGACCAAAGAGACGACGGCGCGGGCCAGATCCGGGTGCTGCGTGATCATCGCGCCCATCAGGAGGCCGCCGTTGCTCCCGCCCATCAGCGCCAACTTTTCGCGCGACGCGTAGGCGGCGGCTGTCATTCGCCGCGCGCATGCGGCGAAGTCGTCAAAGACGTTTTGTTTGTTCTCGAGGCTGCCCTCGCGATGCCAGGTCTCGCCGAACTCGCCGCCGCCGCGGATGTGGGCGACCGCAAAGACCCCGCCGCGCTCGATCCAGGCGCGCAGCCTCCCCCGGAATCCCGGCGTTTGACAGATGCCATAGCCGCCATAGCCGTAGACGATCGTCGGATGGGTTCCGTCAAGGCCGATTCCCCGGAGACGCAGCACCGTGATCGGCACGCGCGTGCCGTCTTTCGAAACGGCCTCCTCGCGCACGACTTCACAGTCGGAATAATCGGCGGGCGAAGTTTCGGCCAGTGCCGTGCGCAGGGCGGGGCCACCTCCGTGCGGCCTGCGGTACCAGGCCGGAGGTACCGTGAAGCTCTGCACTTGAAAGAGGACCTTGCCGCAGGGGAGCACGACGAGGTCGTCCACCGCCGAGAGCGGCGGTTGCGGAAGCTCACCTTTCGGGCGGCCGTCAAGGTGGAACGCCCGCACCACGTTGGGCCCGCCCTTCTGATAAAGGACGTAAATGCGATCGTCGCCGGTCCAGAGCCCGCTGCCGTGCGCGAACGACGCCTCGATGGCGTCGGCCGATTCCGGCACGATGACGACGGCCGCCGAGACGCCCCGGTCCACGGCCTCCCCGGCCAATCGGAGAACCCGTCCTCGCGGCGTGCCTCGAAGCGACACGAAGTAGATCGCGCCGTCTTGTCCCAAACGGGCCGCGACGCACCGGTCCTCGTAACGAGTCAGGGCGTGCCACGCGCCGTGCTGGTCGCGCAGCCAATGAGTGAACTCCCCACCGTCCCCTTTCTGGACGGAGGCGAGCGTGAACCGCCCGTCGCGGCTCGATTCGAGCCGGATCTCGGCGATGCGTGGGAACTCCCGCCCGATCTCGTACGGGTCGAGCGCCGGGTCGGACCCCACAGCGTGCCAGTGCACGTGGACGTCGAAGTCGAGCTCATCCGGTGGGCGCTCGCCCGGACGCGGGTAGCGCGTGTAGAAAAACCCCCCGCCGTCGGCGCTCCATGCGAGCGAGCCTCCCGCGGTGCCACCGTTGACTCGCGGGACGCAATCGCCGAGGTCGCGTCCGGTCGCCGTGTCGAAAACGTGCACGTCGCCGCTTTCGGTTCCCGCGAAGGAGAGGGATACGGCAACCTTGGAACCGTCCCACGACGGAACGTACCAATCGATCGAGGTCCTTCCCGAAGGGTCGAGGGCGTTGGGGTCGACGATCAGACGCTCGCTGGCCAAATCGTCGGCGTCCGCGAGGACGACGAGGAGCGTCTGCTCGAGCGGCGGTTGCCGCTTGATCGCGAAGAGCTGCCCGCCCGCCGCGTGGAGCGCCCCGTAAGCGACCGACCCTGAAACCGTCAGCTCGGTCACCCGGCGTCTCAACGCGTCGCGTCCCGGCCACCCGTCGAGAACGGACCGCGTGTGGGCGTTTTGCGCGGCGATCCACAGGGCGACCTCGGGGTCGGTCGAGTTTTCGAGCCAGCGGTAGTCGTCCACGACATCGACGCCGTGATAGGCGTCCACGACGGGTCGGATCGGCGTGGGCGGATGCAACGTGTGTCTCTCCGATCGATCGGACCGCGAAGTCTACCGCATCCGAGGTGGCCTGCCCGAAAGCGCCAGCACGGCCGCGGCCAAGCGGGGATGGGCGTCGAAGAGCCGGACGTACTCGCTCTCGCGGCGCCCACCCTTCGCGCGCACGATCCGCACGAGCGCGCGGCGATCTTTGCGGGGCCACCGGTCGAGCCCGGGGATGGCGTGGAGGAGCGGAGCCCACCGTTTCCACCACAGGCGCCCCTCGGCCGGCGGGTCGTCCCTGCGGCGCGCGAGGGCAAAACCGATGGCGGCGGTGGGCGTGATCACTCCGGACCCCTTGCCGTCCGGCGACCAGAAGACGTGGGCTTCGGCCAGGCGCGACAGAGCACTCCGGTTCGAGCGGTACCCGGGGTTCTTCGCGCGCTTGCCGAGCTCGGATCGCGCGAGACGCAGCACCCTCGGGTCGCGCGGGCGGAAACCGAAGCGGGCGTAAAACCACCAGGCCCCCGAGGCGAGCCCCTCCTCGTTGCCGCGCCCGAGTTGATAAGGCTCGATCGAAAAGTTCGACACGCCGAAGACGTGGCGGGTGGCGGCGAGCAGCCGGCAGAACGCGAACCCCGCTTCGCCGCCGCGAAACGTCTCGAAGGTGTTGTACGAGACCTCGGCGTTCCCGAACAGGACGTCCAACTGCACGTAACCGATGGGCACGCCGTTTCTCAGGGTGAGTGCCCCGTAGACCGCGGGGAGGAACAACCGGCGCTCCGGCACGACGCCGATCAACGCGAAGGCGAGGCCGTCGCCATCGTCGACCATGCGCACGTCGCGCGGGTCGCCGTGGGCGAACGCGTCGAGATCGCGAGAACGCGTGACCATGGCGGCGCGCGCGAGGTCGACGAGACGCACCCCGTCGCGCGTCGAAAGCGCGCGCACCGAGCGCGGCGGAACGAGCAACTCCGTCGCGAGGTCGGGCCTGTCCCGGCGTGGCGACCCGGTCCGGAACGCGAAGGGGGCGCCGTCGAAAAAGGCGTGGGTCCGGCTCGGACCCTGGGCGCTCCCTTCGAGCCGGTAGGCCACATCGAGAGCGTCGTGAATCGCCTCGCGCACCGCGTCTCCCCCGGGGAGCGCCTCGATCCGGCGGATCAGAAACGTGGCGTCGGTTTCATGCGGCGCGCGAAGCCTGTCGATGGCCTCGCGCGCGGGAAGGTCCGCGCGTCGCAACGCCTCGGCCTCGGCCGTTGCGACCAACAGGGGAAGCACCGCGGCGAGCCTTCCTTCGAACTCGCCCTCGCTCCAGTCGATCGTCAGCAGAGCCGGATACCGGTGGGCGAGCCAGCGGGCCATCGGCCAGAAGAAGCGGTAGTGGATCGGCGTCCCCGCGATGCCTGTGTCGGCTAGTTCTTCTTTTTGCCGTTTCGCGTCCGGCCGGCGGTGGAACCCGGCGAGAGTGCGCCGCGCCCCGGCCAGCTCGGAGGCGTTTCGCGGGTACGCGCGGAAGAAGCACGCGGCCTCGTGAAGCCGCTTCAACGCCTTCGGGGTCATCGGCCGGAAGTCTATCTGGGTTTCGAGCTTGACGGGACCCCGAGGCAACCATCAACTTGTACCGTTGAAGTTGGGGGGCGCGTGAGCCAGGGTCATCGGATCGAGGTCCACAAGTTCGGCGGGACGAGCGTGGCGGATGCCGGCCGCATTGCCGCGGTCGCCCGCATCGTCCGCGACGCGTCGTCGGAGTGCCGTCTGGTCGTCGTGGCCTCGGCGATGGCCGGCGTCACCGACCAACTGGTCGCGGCGGGGACCGCCGCGGCTCGAGGGGACCGCGACGAGGGGTTGAGGCTCTTGGATGCGGTCCTCGCCCGGCACCTCGAAACCGCCCACGGTCTCGAGGTCGGTGATGTGCAAGAAGTCGTGGCCGAGATCCGGCGCCTCGCCTTGGAGGTGACCGACCTGATCCGCGCGGTGGCGCACCTGCACGAGCTGACGCCGCGGACGCGGGACGACATCATCGCGGCCGGGGAAAAGCTCTCCGTCCGCCTCGTGACCGCCGCCTTGAATCGCGCCGGGGCCTGCGCCGCCGCGGTCGATGCCGACACGTTTCTTGAGACCGACGATCGCTTCGGCGAGGCGAACGCCCTCATGGGCATCAGCGATCGCACCATCGTGGCCGCGCTGCGGCCCCGACTCCTACGGGGAGAGATTCCCGTGGTCACCGGGTTTTGCGGCCGCGGCCCCGACGGTGCCACGACGACGCTCGGGCGGGGCGGCTCGGACCTCTCGGCCACGCTCATCGCCGCCGCGCTGTCCGCCGACGAGGTGACGATCTGGACCGACGTGGACGGCGTGTTCACCGCCGACCCCAAAGTCGTACCGGACGCGCGGGTCCTACGGCAGCTGAATTTTCGCGAAGCTGCCGAGATGTCTTATTACGGCGCCAAGGTCCTGCACCAGAGAACGATGATCCCCGTCGCCTCCCTGGGCATTCCGGTGCGTACGCGCAATTCGTTTGCGCCCGAGGCCCTAGGCACCGTCATCGACGGGCGCATCACCCCCGGATCGCACCCGGTCAAGGCCGTCACCGCGGTGCGCGATCAGTGCCTCGTATCGGTTGAGGGGAAGGGGATGGCGGGCGTGCCCGGCGTGGCGGCGCGCCTGTTCAAGGCGATCGCAAACGCGCGCATCAGCGTGACGATGATCAGCCAGTCCAGCTCCGAAGCGTCGATCTGCCTCGCGGTCCCCGGAGAGCGCGCGATCGATGCGGAGCAGACTTTGAAGCGCGAGTTCCGTTCGGACATCACGCGCGGCGACGTCGACGAGATCGTCGCGAGGCGCGGCGTCTCGCTGATCGCCGCGGTCGGGTTGGGCATGGCGCAAACGCCCGGCGTAGCGGCGCGCGTGTTCACCGCGTTGGCGCGGCGCGGCGTCAACGTGCTGGCCGTCGCCCAGGGCTCGTCCGAGCTGAACCTCACGCTCGCAGTCGACCAGGGCGAAAGCGCCGACGCGATCCGGGCTCTGCACGCCGAGTTCGGCCTCGACCGCATCGACACCGGAGAGGACGTGGCCCGCGGCTTCGATCTCATCCTCCTCGGGTGCGGGAAGATCGGCCGCGCCCTCGCGGAACTCCTGCAGGCGCGAAGGGCCCACATCGTGGAACGGTTCGGCCTCGACGCGCGCATCGTCGCCGTCGCCGATCGCACCGGGTTTCTTTTCCGCCCCGCGGGCATTTCGACCGACGAGCTGGCCGAAATCCTCGAGTCGAAATCCGGCGGCGCGAAGCTTTCCGCGAGGGACGGCGCCGTCGCCGGCGCGGACTCACTGGCGATGGTGCGGCACGTATTGTCCTACCGGCTCGCGCGGCCGGTGCTGGTCGACGTCACCGACGGCGACGACACGGGGGACGCGCTTCTTACGGCTCTGCACCTGGGCTGCGACGTCGTCAGCGCGAACAAGAAGCCCCTCGCCGGATCGCTCGGGCGATTCCGCGCCCTCGTCGACGGCGCGCGGGCCGAAGGGCGGCTCCTCAAGGTGGAGGCCACCGTCGGCGCGGGGCTGCCCGTCGTCGACACGCTCGAGATGCTCTTGGCGACCGGCGACCGGCTGACGCGCGCCGAAGGGTGCCTGTCCGGAACGTTGGGGTTTGTCATGACCCGGCTCGACGATGGCGTTCCGTTCTCCCAGGCCGTCGCCGACGCGGCCCGGCTCGGCTACACCGAGCCCGATCCGGTCGCCGATTTGTCGGGAGCTGACGTCGGCCGGAAGGCCGTCATCCTCGGCCGCCTCTCGGGGCTGGCGGAATCGGACGACGCCATTGAAGTCTCTGGGCTCGTCGATTCGAAGCTCGCGGGGCGGCCGCTCGCCGCGCTGATCGAGGCGCTGCGCGCCTACGACGCTCCCATCGCCGAGAGGATCGCAAACGCAAGGCGGGACGGGTGCGTCCTTCGCTATGTCGCCCGCGTCGAGCCCGGACGGATCACGGTCGGCCCTGTCGAGGTCCCCTCCGACTCGCCTCTGGGCATGCTGAAGGGGACCGACAACATGATCGTTTTCACCTCCGAGCGTTACGCCGCGCGGCCGCTCGTCGTCGCGGGGCCCGGAGCCGGGGTCGACGTCACGGCCATGGGCGTGCTCGGAGACATCCTCCGCATCGCGGGGGAGAGGCGGCCCAAGTGAGGGGCCCGGTCGAGATCACGGCGTTCGCGCCCGCGACCGTGGCTAACCTCGGGGCCGGACTCGACGTGCTCGGCCTCGCGCTCGCCGCCCCCGGGGATCGCGTGACGGCCCGCCTGTCGGACGGTCGCGGCGTGACGATCGCGACGGTGAGCGGGGACGGCGGCGCCCTCACGCTCGATCCCGAAAAGAACACGGCGGGGATCGCGGCGGCGGCGACCCTCGCGAGGGCTGGGATCACAACTGGGGTCGCGCTCACGCTTCACAAGGGGATGCCGATCGGCTCGGGGCTCGGAAGCAGCGCCGCGAGCGCGGCGGCGGCGGCGTACGCGGTCAACCTCCTCATCGGTTCGCCGCTCCGGAAGGCCGAGCTGGTGGGTCCCTGTCTCGACGCGGAAGCGGCTGTTTCCGGACGCCACGCCGACAACGTCGCGCCGGCGCTCCTGGGGGGGCTCATCCTCGTTCGCTCGCTCGATCCCCTGGATCTCATCCGCCTGCCGGTCCCTGAAGGGCTGGTCGTCGCGGTGGTCACCCCGAAGATGGAACTGTCCACTCGCGCGGCGCGCGCGGCGCTCCCGAAGGATGTCCCGCTCGCCTCGCTCGTGCGCAACACCGCGCACGTCGGCGCGTTCATATCCGCCTGCTACTCCGGGGATTTGGGCCTCCTCGGGAGGAGCATCTCGGATGCCGTGGCGACCCCCGCGCGCATGCCGCTCATCCCGGGCTGTGCCGGCGTCATCGAGGCCGCGCTCGACGCCGGCGCGCTCGGTAGCTCGATCAGCGGCGCCGGCCCTTCGATCTTCGCGCTCTGCCGTTCGGAGCGGAGCGCCGGAGAGGTCGCAGCCAGGATGGTCGCCGCTTTCGCCGCCGCCGGCATGGTCGCCAACAGCATCGTCTCGCCGGCCGATTGTCCGGGGGCGCGGCGCGCATGAGCGCGCCGTCGTTCCGCCTCGTCTGCGTCGATTGCGGGGCGTCGCATCCCGGCCTGGAGTTGCGCTATCGCTGCCCGTGCGGCGGAACCCTCGACGTCGTCCACGATCTTTCGGCGCTTGGCGACCGGATCGGTTTCGAGCTGTTCGACCGGCGCCTCGCCTCGAAAGAGCGCGCGGACCGCTCGGGGGTCTGGCGGTTCCGCGAGCTGATTCTTCCCCTGGCCCCGGGGGAGATCGTCACCAAGCCGGAGGGGAACACCAACCTTTATCGCTCGGAGCCGCTCGCCTCGTGGGTCGGGATCGACGACCTCTCCTTCAAACACGAGGGGGAGAACCCGACCGGTTCGTTCAAGGACCGCGGTATGACGGTCGGGATCACCGTCGCCAAGAAGCTCGGGATGGAACGCGTCGCGTGCGCTTCAACCGGGAACACGTCGGCGTCGATGGCCTCGTACGCCGCGATGGCGGGGATGAAGGCGTACGTTTTCATCCCCGAAGGAAAGGTGGCGTTCGGAAAGCTCAGCCAGGCGTTGGCCTACGGCGCGATGACGATCCAGATCGCGGGCGACTTCGACGCCGCGATGCGCCTGGTCCAGGAGGCGTGCGCCGCTCGCGGGGTCTACCTGCTGAACTCGATCAACCCGTTTCGCATCGAGGGGCAGAAGGCGATCGCCTTCGAGCTCTTGCAAGATCTCGGGTGGAGCGTCCCCGATTGGATCGTCGTGCCGGGCGGCAATCTCGGAAACAGCGCCGCGATCGGGAAGGGGCTCCGGGAGCTTCTCGAACTGGGACTGATCTCGCGCCTCCCGAAGCTGGCCGTCATCCAAGCGGCGGGCGCCAATCCGTTCGTCACCGCGTTTCGAACCGGCTCGCCTTTGGTTCCGCTAGCAGGAGCCGAGACGCGGGCGACCGCGATCCGCATCGGCGATCCGATCTCATGGCGCAAGAGTCTGCGCGGTGTGGTGGCGAGCGGGGGCCTCGTGGACGAGGTGACCGACCAGGAAATCCTCGACGCGAAGGCTCACCTCGATGCCTCCGGGATCGGCGCCGAGCCCGCGTCGGCCGCCGCCGTCGCCGGCGCCCGCAAGCTCGCAGCCTCGGGCGTGATCGGGCGGGGCGAGCGGGTCTGTGGAATCCTGACCGGACACCTGCTGAAGGACCCCGAGATCGTGATCGACTACCACCGCGGATCGTTGACGGGGATTGCCTCGAACTTCGCCAACGCGCTCCGGCGGTCGGAGCCGACCTTGAAGGCGGTCTTGTCCGCGATGGGCGACTGAGGCGAACGACCCCCTGCGGGAGCTTCCATGAACGACGAAGTGTCCCTGCGCGAGGTCAGGGAGAGCGACCTCGAGACGTTCTTCGAGCACCAGCTGGACCCGGAAGCGACGCGCATGGCGGCGTTTCCCGCCCGCGATCGCGAGGCGTTCTTCGCCCTCTGGAAAGAGAAGATCATGGGCGACATGTCGGTCAACGCTCGGACGGTCATCCTCGCAGGCGAGGTGGCCGGACACGTCGTCTGTTGGCAGCAAGACGGCGAACGCAAGATCGGGTACTGGATCGGGAGGGCCTATTGGGGGAAGGGTGCCGCCAGCGCGGCGCTGTCGAAATTCCTGAGCCAGGTCCGCGTGCGGCCGCTGGTGGCCCATGTCGCCAAGCACAACGCCGCCTCGATCCGGGTCCTTCAGAAATGCGGTTTCGCGATTTCAGGCGAGGACCGGTACCCCATGGCCGACGGGGAGTACGTCGAAGACTACGTACTCACACTGGCCGCGGAGGCGCCCGTGGATAAACCCTCGTGATGCGATCCGGATCGCGGTCCAAATCGCGATCGTCTCTGCCCTTCAACGCCGCCGGCATGTAACGATATCCTCTCCGATCGTGGCTGAGGTCGAGGCGACTTGCGGCCTCATCGAACAAGACGGCGCGGGAGAACGGTAAACTGCGCAAGGCGAGCAACCCAACGGTGGCCGGGGAGGTGTGATGAATTCAACGACGACGATGATTCTGGGCGGGGGGTTCGGCGGCATCTCGACGGCGAACACCCTGCGCGGTTTGCTCCCGGCCGAGCACGACATCTTCGTGGTCGACGAGTCCCCGCGCTTTCTCGTCGGCGCCGGCATAACCTGGATCATGCTCGGCGAGCGTACCTACGACCAGATCTCACGGCCGCGAGAATCGCTTCTCGTCCCGGGCGTCCGCCTGATCGAGGCTCGCGTCGAGGAGATCGGGCTGGCCGATCGAACCGTGTCGTCGAGCGGAGGCTCGCTGAACTGGGACCACCTGGTCATCGCCTTGGGCGCCGAGCTCGACCGTTCGAAGGTGCCCGGCCTCGCCGAAGCGGCGCACACGTTCTACACCGTCGAGGGGGCGCAGCGCTTGAAGGTCGAGTTGGAGCGTTTCTCCGGCGGCGACCTCGCGATCCTGATTCCGAGGTTGCCGTTCAAGTGCCCGCCCGCGCCCTATGAGGCGGCGATGCTCCTTCATCACGCGTTCGCGCGACGGGGGCTTCTCGACAAGGTGCGTCTGTCCATCCATACCGTGGAGGGCGCGCCGATGTCCACCGCCGGTCCGGAGATGGGCCAGTACATCAAGGCGGAATTGGCGCGACGCGGGATCGAGTTTTACCCCCGGCGGGCCATCGTGCGCGTGAACACCGCCGGGCGACTCGTGCACTTCGAGGACGGAAGCGAAGCCCACTACGACCTGCTCCTCACGATTCCCCCGCACGAGGCCCCCAAGGTGGTGCACGACGCGCAGCTGACGAACCCGGCGGGCTGGATTCCGGTCGATCCGCTCACCTTGCAGGTGAAGCTCCCGCCCAACACGCCCGACGTGTACGCGATCGGCGACATCACGAGCGTCCCGCTCCCCGGTCGTTTCAAGCCGGACGTCGGATTGTCCTTGCCGAAGGCGGGCGTGATGGCCGAAAAGCACGGCGGAATCGTCGCGCACCAGATCGCCGCCCGGGTCCTGGGACGCCCCCCGGCCGAGGTCTTCGACGGCAAGGGGTATTGCTATTTGGAAACCGGCGGCGGGCACGCCGTGAAGGCCGAAGGTTCCTTCTTCGAGCTGCCGCATCCCGTCATGCAAAAGCGAATCCCGGACGAAGCGCAGTTGCGCGACAAACTCCTGTGGGTCGAGCGCCTGCTTCGGCCGATGCGATGAAAGACAGCGCGCTTCAAGGCCTGGTCGCATCAGGCCTGCTGATCGCGCTGCTACTCACCGCGCCTGCAGTTGCGCGGTCCGGCGAGCCGGACTTCGCAAAGTTGTTCGCCGGGCGCGACGGCTGTTTCGAGCTCTACGACCTGAAGACGAACACGCTGGTCGTGCGCTCCGATCCCGGTCGATGCGCCCTGCGCACGTCGCCCTGTTCGACATTCAAAGTTCCGCTCGCTCTCATGGCGTTTGATGCGGGCGTTCTCGAGGATGACAAGTCGTCGATGACGTGGGACGGTACGAAGACGTCCCGTGACGTCTGGAATCGCGACCAGACGGCGGCGACCTGGATGCAGAACTCGGTGGTGTGGTTCTCGCAGCGTCTGACGCCTCTGCTCGGAATGGACGAGGTGAAGGCGTACCTCGCGCGCTTCGAGTTCGGAAACCAAGACATGTCGGGCGGCCTCGCGACGGCGTGGCTCAGCTCATCGCTTCTGATCTCGCCCGACGAGGAGTTGGTCTTCTGGCAGCGGTTCTGGCGCGAGGAGCTTCCGGTCTCGAAACACGCCTTCGACATGACGAAGAAGATCACGCTCATCGACACGTCGGCCTCGGGATGGACGCTCCACGGGAAGACGGGCTCGGGGGGCGTTGGCGCGCCCGGGGCGAACCAGGAGCCGAGCCTGTGGCTGGGCTGGTTTGTCGGTCATGTGTCCCGCGGGGATCGCGAGTACGTCTTCGTGACGAGCTACACCGACCGCGTCGTTTCTCGCGATCGCCGGCCCGCCGGGTGGATCGCTCGCGACATGACGAAAAAGATCCTGACGAAGCTGGGGCTGTACTGAGCCGCGCGACGCCTATTTCGATTCGAACACGACAACGCCGTCCCACGATGCCGGGGGCGCCGCGGCCAGACGCTCGGCGTACTTGAGGAAGAACGCCGACGCCCCGTCCTTCCCGCCCGTGAGAGCAAGCGCCGCCCGGAACCCGGCCGCGGCTTTTTCAAAGCGCCCGGCCTCGAAATCTTCGCGAGCCGCTGCAAACGCCTCGAGGAGCGCCTCATCGCTCCGCCCCGTCTCGTCCCTGGTTGCGATCAGTTCGTGCAACTCGACCGGCTCGTGCCGTCCGACGACCCGCGCGCGTCCGAACGAGCGGGTGACGAACCGGCCGTCGGTGGCCGCGATCGCCTCGCCGCTCGCCAGTGCGAGACTTCCAAAGGCCTTGTTCAGCCCCTCGATGCGCGAGGCGAGGTTCACGGCGTCGCCGATTGCGGTGTAGTCGAACCGCTGTGCCGAGCCCAGGTTCCCGACGAGCATCGGACCGGTGTGGACGCCGATCCGCGTGACCAGGCTCGCGACCGGGCCCGCATCAGGACCCACCGCCTCTTGCGCGCGGGCCAGGGCCAAAGCGGCGATGCAGGCTTGGGTCGCGTGGTCGTCGCGGCGGATCGGCGCGCCCCAGATCGCGAACACCGCGTCGCCGATGTACTTGATGAGTGTGCCGCCGGCGTCGAATACATGCCTGGTGGCGTCGGAGAAGTAGGCGTTCAACATCGCCGCGGTCTCGGGGGCGCTCATCCCTTCGGCGATCGACGTGAACCCCTTGATGTCGGTGAAGACGGCGGTCCCGACGAGCTCCTGGCCGCCGAGGTTGACCGCATCGGGGTCCTCCGCGATCCGCCGGATCATCTCTGGAGACAGGTACAGCCCGAACGCGCGCTTGATCTTCTCGCGGTCACGGACCGTCGTCAGGTAGTACCAGATCAGGCTCAAGCCGTAGGACATCGGTAGCTGGATCGCGGACGGGATCACGACCGGGAGCCAGAGATTCGACAGCGCGAAAGCGAAGTACGCCATCACCCAGGGCCCGGCCAGCATCACGACGAACGCGGCGCCCCCCGCCAGCGGCCTCAGGGCCATGAACGTCAGCGACGCGATGAGCGGGAGGAAAAGTAAGAGCGCCATCTCGAGCCGGCGATCGAGAAGCTTGACCTGGCGATGCTCAAGGAAGTTCGCCGCGAGGGCGGCGTGGATCTCGACGCCGAACGTCGTCCGGCCGCGCTTGCCGCGAAACGGCGTCAGGAAGGCGTCCTTCGGGGCGAGTCCGGGGGCCGCATCCTGCGACGCGCCGACGAAGACGATCTTGTTCTTGAAGAACCCCGGGGGCAGGTACTGTTTCGGATCCAATGCTTGATAGATCGACACCGTCTTGATCGTGCGCGCCGGGCCGTAGTAGTCGATGAGGCGCGCGTCTGCGCTGCGCTGCGACGTGTCGCCCGTAGCCAACTCGTAGGCGGCCAGCGCCAGGCCGGGCCGGCCCTCGCGCGCCGGCCACGCGTAGCGAATCACCCCGTCGCCGTCGGTCGGGAAGTTGACGTCGGCGACCGCGGCGGCAGCCAGGGCGAAGGGCTCGTATGGTTCCTCGATCCGGGCCAGATTGAAGAGGGGGTCTTCGGTGATGACGACCGACGCCCCCAAAACGACGATACCCGTTTCGGCGAGCGCCGCGGCGAACGCGGCGTCCTGGTCGGGGTTGGCGCCTTCCCCGTCGAAGAGCACGTCGAAGGCGACGGCACGCGCGCCTTCCCGCTTGAGCGTTCGGATCAGCTCGGCGTGAAGGCCGCGCTCCCACGCCAACGTCTTGTCGCGGCCGACCACGTCGTAGGAATCGTCGTCGATGGCCACGACGCAGACCTCGGGTGGCGGTGTGCGCGGACCACGCAGGGCGAACAACGAGTCGAGCCCGTTGGCCTTCTCAAAGATGGCCGCCGGTCCCCAGTACGTGAGCGCGATACCGAGCAGCCCCGGAATCAGCGCCAGGAGAATCGCGGACCGGGTCCGGCGGAGCCGCCGCCAGGGACCCATCAGAACTGGAAGTCCGCTCTCAAGACGACCCGCCGCGCCGGGATCACCTGCTCTTGCAGCGACTGTTCGTAGAAGTCGAACTCACGATCGGTGAGGTTCGTTCCCGCGAGGGTCACGAACCCGAGCCGCTTCGGGAGCCTCCAGCCGACCTCCGCGTCCATCGTCCAGAACTTGGGCCGTTCGACCCGCGTGACCGGCACCGTGAGGTCGTCGGTCTCATCGACACGCTGCGTGCGATAGGTCGCGCCGACTGCGGCGAAAAAGCCGATCGGCAGGAAGACGCGCACCTGCGGGTGATAACGCTCGGTCTTCACGTAGCTCTGGAACAACCCCACCGGGGAGACCTGCGTCGTGTCGAAGCTGCGCTGGTTGAGGTCCCAGTTGATCGAGCCCGCGACGTACTTGCCGATCAGCACGTTGAAGTAGGCCGACGCGAGATCCCCCTTGGAATTTCTGATCGCCAGCTCGGTGCCCGACTGGAAGCCGCAACCGCCGAACGGATCCGGGTTGGTGCAGGTGGCTTCCGGCACGTCGAGGTGACGGATGACCCACGAGCCGCCGAAGAAGATCTTCGAGAGGAACTGCTGGTCGAACCCCACGCCGTAGTTCCAGGACTCGGTGCCGCCCACGTCCTCGTAGAACTGGTTGAAGCCGGACACCTGGGTCGGCTCCAAGGTCTGGAGACGCCCGATGGAGGGGGCCAGACGGGAAAACGCCGCGGCGCGGAGGGTGAGTCCCGCCTCGGGGTACGTCGAGGTCAGCCCGAACTTCGGGCTCACCTGTGTGTTCTGATAACGGACGTCGGTCGGGAAGACGTTCGAGTCGCGCGGGGCGATCAGGCCCACCGGCGAGTCGACGCTTTCGACGGCCAGCCCGCCGACCAACTCGACCGGGCCCAGTCCCGACACCTTCAGGTAGCCGTAGGCGTTTCCATACAGCTCGCTGCCCTCGATGGTCGTCGCCGACAGCGAGGACTTGGACTCGATCGTCCCGTCGAACCCTCCCGCGCCGGCGATCCAACCGTACCGGCCGACGCGGTGAACGAACTGGGCTTCGATCTGCGGGCCGCTGAGCGACGTCGTGGCCGAGACGTCCGTGGGATTCAGCGAGCCGTCGAGCAGCGTTCCCGTCTGATCCGTCTTGTTCCAGATCGCCGACACGGCGAGATCGGTTCCCGGAGAGAACGAGCGGTGCCATCCGAGGCCGAAATTGTATTCATCGGTGTCGAACGTCTCCGGGAAGATCAGCACGGGGATCTGGCGCAGTGGGAGGTCGCCGGTTTTGCGATTGGCGACGATGGCGTTGAACTGGATCGTGTCGCGCGACGTCGCGGCGCCCTCCAAGAACAGCGAGTAGACCGTCCCGTCCTGTGCGTTGTTCTTCCGGAAGCCGTCGTCGCTGTAGGAGCTGATCGCGAGCTTCCCGGAAAAACGGTCGTTGTGATAGGTCCCCGTCAGATCGCCGCTCCAGTTGTTGCTGTCGTCGATCGAGAAGAGATCGACGCAAGGGACGGCGCCGCAGGATGGGTTCCCGGGGAAGTACGAGTTCAGGTCGGTGTCGGTCATGCCGTACGAGCCGCTGACGTAGCCGCGGGCCCGGGGGCGGTCGAACAGGGCGGTGTATTCGTTGAGCCCGACGATCCCGTCTTGTGTGTCGCGGCGCACCGAGTTCACGCCGACCGGCTGGTAGATCCGCGCTTGGAGGGTTTCGCTGAGGAACGACGAGGCGAAGCCGGGAAGCTTTCGGTAGTTCCCGGCGAGGAAGAGGTGGCTCGAGTAGTTGGACTGGCTCTGGTCGGCGCTGCGGCGCGCGGCCACGAGGCCGAGCGACTCGAACCCCAAGTCCGTGTAGATCCTGGCCAGGTCGGTCGAGCGGACGGCGCGGTCTTCGTCGAGGAGGAGGCGCGAGCGGTAGACCGCGCGGTTGTCGTTGCGCTGCATGGCGCCGTTCAAGTTTTCCAGCGCTTCGACGGGCCGATTTTCGGTCTGCAAGAGGATCGCCGAGTACAGCCACGGCGTCGGGTCTTTGGGGTCGAGGTCTTTCGCGGCGGCGTACTCCTTGCCGGCGTCCTTCGATCGGTACTCTTCGTAGTAGGCCTTGCCGAGGTACGAACGGTAGAGAGATTCCGCGGGGTCGAGCATGACGGCGGTCTGGAGGTCTTCGCGGCCGGCCGCGAGGCTGCCCAGACGGAATCGGGCGATTCCGCGCCCGGCGTGAGCGAGCGGGAAGCCGGCGTCGGCCTGAACGGCGCGATCGAACGAGGCTGAGGCCTCCTCGGTTTCGTAGGCGGCGAGATGGACGAAGCCGAGCACGGTGTTGGCGCGGGCGTTATCGGGTTGGCGGGCGATCGCGGCGTCGGCGGCCTTGCGCGCGCCGGCGTGATCGCCTTGCGCGAGACGAAGCTCGGCGACTCTCGCCTGGGCCTCCGCGCTGGTCGGGTCCAGCGCCGCGGCCTTTTCGGCGAGCTGGGCTGCGCGGGCGAGGTCGAATTCCGCCTGGGCCGCGAAGGAACCGGCGAGAAGAGCCGACGGCGAGTTGGCGTCGGCTGCCAGAGCTTGGTCCGCGAGGGTGCGGGCCTCGTCCACGCGATCGTTCGCGAGCGCCACGACCGACGCGAGCGCCAAGGCGACGGGATTGTTGGAATCGGCTGCGAGGGCTTCATCGATCAGCGCGCGCGCCGCATCGACCTGTCCCGTGGACAGCTCCGAAGCGGCGAGGGAGAGCCGATCGCCCGCGGGGCCCATGCCCTTCAGGCGTTCCGCGTCCGCCCCTCCCAGGACCGATGGGTAATACAACGACCACTGCACCGCGTCGCGCGGCCGGACGATGATGCGGCGCTGCGGGGCCTTGCC
This sequence comes from Acidobacteriota bacterium, assembly GCA_032124015.1. Lineage (GTDB taxonomy): Bacteria > Acidobacteriota > Polarisedimenticolia > Polarisedimenticolales > DASRJG01 > DASRJG01. The sequence goes on along the minus strand of JAQBEH010000121.1, from coordinate 2,688 downwards.
CGGCTGCGTCACGGCCTGCTCGCCGCCGGTGACGGTGACCGCGCCGAACTCGTTCGAAGCGGCGACGGTCCCTTCGATCATCGTGATGACCGTCGTGCCGTCGTCGTCGACGCCCACGGAAAACTCGGTTCCCTTGATCGCCGCGGTGACGGTCGGCGTCTGTACGCGTCCGAAGTCCTTCGGTGTGCGGCTGATGAAGTAGCTCTGACCCGAGAGGATCTTGACGATGCCGCTTCCGCCCGAAGCCGGCGCCACGATCTCGACCTCGCTCTTTTCGTTCAGCCGGTGCAGCGTCTGGTCCGAGTACAGAAGGGACGCCCGGCTGGCGGGCCCGGTACGAATGCGGTCCTTCGCCGCGAGCGCCTGTCCCTCGGTCGAAGGCTTCCACGTGGTGGCGGCCGCCGGCTTCGTCTCGACCGTGTTCTGGATCGCGGTGACCTTCGCGAGGCCCACGTCGGCGGCGCGCGCCGAAAAGGTTGCGGACGCCATGAATGCGACGAGGGCGACCAGCGCCCTCGTGCGTACCCCACCTTGGATCGAGCGTTTCCAAACGTTCATCATTCCCCCTCAGCGAGGTGACGCCGCCCGCCGAGGCGGGCGGCGCCGTAACCTTCAGGACTCGGTCTCAGTCTATCGGAGGTCGAAGCCGGCGACGTAATTTTTACGTCCGGCGACGCGGATCGTCACCGTGAACGTACCCGTGCCGATCAACGACGTGCGCATGCTGTAGGCCCACTGCCCGCCGGTCAAGGCGTTGTTGAATCGGAAGAACGGGTCGTTGGGGTTGTTCGTGTTGTCCGAGTTGAGGTTGAGCGCGTGGATGTCGAGCGCGCCTCGGGTCGCTTCGGATAGGCCGATGATCTCCGGCGCGTCGACCAGACTGTCGCTCAGGTTGACGCCGCCGCAGGTCACCCGCAGCTTGAGCAGACGCGTGCTCCCCGCGTTGAACGAGCTCGACGGGAACGGCACGGTTTCGCCTTCGGGTACCAGCTTGGCCATCGGAGACCCAAGCCCGTCGAGGCCGTCGAAGTCGCGGGTGTTCGCCCCGGCATCGCACTTGTCCGCGATGCCGATCACGATCGGAACGCTCATCGTGAACGGCCCGCCGTCGACCGTCCCGTTCACCGTCAGGATGAGCGGGTGGCTCGTGTCTCCCGGGTGGTCGAGCGGCACGGTGATCTGGAAGACGGTGACGTTCGACGCAGGCTGCAGTGGCGGCGCCGTGCAGTCGGAGGCGATCGGCGTTCCGAAGATCGTCCCGTACGAGACCGAGGCGGTGCTGACGGTGATGCCCACCGGGTTGACCACACCGTCGTCGGTGAGATCGATCGCCGGCGCCGAGAGTGTCGCGCTGGCGTTCGTGATGTTCAGCGGGCCCGCGTTGAGCGTGTCGATGATGAGGCTGGCGGTTTCACCGGGTCCGATCAACCCGTCGTTGCTGCTGTCGGCGATGACGTGCACGGAATACGGAGTGACGTACGCGTTCCCGACGGAAAGCGTCGGATCGGCCACCAGCCGGTTGAACGTGCCGGTGGTGACCTTCGTCGTGGCGTTGTTGCACTGCCCGTCGACGCCGGGGATGCCGTCACCGCACACGGTGATCTCGGTGGCGACTTCCTTGAACAGCACGCCGCCCGGCAGGCAGGTTATCGACGACCCTCCGGGCGGAATCGTCGTCGTGGTCTCGGGCAACGTGCAGATTTCCGTACCGTTTCCCGACGGCGGTCCCGAAGGTTCGGGGCAAACGCCGGCCACGGGACCAGGGGACGGATCGGGGTTCTGACAGTAACCGGGCACGGGTGACGATGGCTCCTCGTTCGGGCAAGACCCGGGTATCGGATCCGAGGGTGTCTCGTTGTGACAGTAGCCCGGTATCGGATCCGAGGGTGTCTCATTGTGACAGTAGCCCGGAATCGGATCCGAGGGTGTCGCGTTGTGGCAGTAGCCCGGAATCGGATCCGTAGGTGTCGCGTTGTGGCAGTAGCCCGGAATCGGATCCGAGGGTGTCGCGTTGTGGCAGTAGCCGGGGGTCGGGTAGGTCGGTGTTGAGTTCGAGCACTGACCCGCCTCAGGCTGCGTCGGCGTCGGGTTCGGGCACATGGGCGGAACCGGGTACGAATCGTGCAGTGATTCGTTGAGGAGGAGGTGCTCGCACTGCCCTTGATGGCACGCGCTGTCGTGGTCGCTCTGTCCGCAGAGGTTGCCGCACGTGCCGCAGTTTCTCCGATCACTCTGGAGATTGACGCATTGGCCGTCACATAACGTGCGCCCCTCGGGGCACGTGCTGACGCATGCCCCGGCATTGCAGCAGCTGCCCTCGCCGCAGACGTTGCCGCAGGCGCCGCAACTGCTGCTGTCGTTCTGCAAATCGACGCACTGGTCGTTGCACCAAACCTGGCCGGCAGGGCAAAGCGACGCGCAGGTGCCTTCGCTGCAACAGGTGCCGTCGCCGCACGCGTTGTCGCAGGCGCCGCAATTGGCGTTGTCGTTGTCGAAGTCGACGCACTGCGTTCCGCACAGCACCTGGCCTGCGGGGCAGAAGGACTCGCAGGCTCCTTCGTTGCAGCAGCTGCCCTCGCCGCAGGCGCTACCGCAGGCACCGCAGTTACCGTTGTCGTTGTCGAAGTCGACGCACTGCGTTCCGCACAGCACCTGGCCTGCGGGGCAGAAGGACTCGCAGGCTCCCTC